>JAJZCL010000022.1 GCA_021846165.1 Bacillota bacterium
TGTGTGCTTTTGCGTTATGGGGATTGTTAAATGATTGCGGCATAAAATAGTCATTTGGCGAACTTTTTAATAGTTGGTTGGCGCGTTCGATCGCGCCAGTCAAACCCTTGTTCCCCGGCGTCAAAATCAGTTCCGCCCCATACGCCTTTAGCAGTTGCGTTTGCTCACGAGTCACCGTGTCTGGCATCACGAGAATCACGCGGTAACCCCTCACCGCCGCCACGATCGCCAATCCGACACCCGTATAGTCGCCGCTCGGTTCGACAATCGTCATCCCATTGCACAGGTCACCGTGCTTTTCAGCTTCATCGATCATGGTTAACGCAATCCGATCCTTGATGCTGCCCCCAGGATTCAGTCCCTCCAGTTTGACAAATACCTCTGCCATACTTTCATCAACCATGCGCCGTAACTTGACAATCGGCGTATTTCCGATCAGTTCGGTCACATCCTCCGCCACGCGCAGTTCCATCGCGCCGCCCTCCACCGTCTAATGCATCGCCTGCTCCTTGAGTTCGATCAAGACAGACTCGGCGTCGGATCATCACCAAACGAACTGCGTCCCCCGATCGTGATCTTCGGCCCTTCTTCCTTATTGTCCCCTTCCACTAGCCGACCATACTCCATCAACTGACGGATCTGCTCACCATCGAGGGTTTCCTTGTCAAGCAGCACCGTTGCGAGCAAATCAAGCTTATCGCGGTGTTCGGTCAACAGCTTGCGCGTGCGCTCATAACAACCGTCAACAATATTGCGCATTTCCTTGTCGATCTCGTGCGCGATCGCGTCGCTGTAATTCTGTTCCGACGTAAAATCCCTACCCAGAAACACTTGCCCTTGACGGTGCCCAAACTGCATAGGCCCCAGCCTGTCGCTCATGCCAAACTCGGTAATCATCCGCCTGACCGTCTGCGTCACCCGCTCCAGATCATTTGATGCGCCAGTACTGATTTCGCCAAGCACAATCTCTTCCGCGACGCGTCCACCCAGCAGTTCCACCACCTGGTCGAGGATGTCCTCCTTCGTCATGAAGCGGCGATCCTCTTTCGGCAGACTGACCGTATAACCGCCTGCCATCCCGCGCGGAATAATCGTCACCTTGTGTACCACATTACCGTTTTTAAGAAAATACCCCGCCACCGCATGCCCGCCCTCGTGGTACGCCACAAGGCGCTTCTCCTTGTCGCTGATCACCTGACTGCGCTTTTCCGGCCCCGCAATCACACGGTCGATCGCGTCGTCGATCTCGTTCAACTCAATCACCGACTTGTTTCTGCGCGCGGTTAACAGTGCCGCCTCGTTCAGAACGTTCTCCAGGTCGGCACCGGTAAACCCAGGCGTCCGCTTCGCAATCACATCAAGGTTGATGTCTTTGGAAACAGGCTTGTTGCGCGAGTGTACCCGCAGGATCTGTTCACGCCCGCGCACGTCTGGCCGATCGACCACAATCTGACGGTCAAAACGCCCCGGACGCAACAGCGCTGGGTCAAGGATGTCCGGCCTGTTGGTCGCAGCGACGATGATGATGCCGTCGTTCCCGTTAAATCCGTCCATTTCCACGAGCAACTGGTTCAATGTCTGTTCACGCTCATCATGCCCACCGCCAAGACCGGCGCCGCGCTGCCGACCGACTGCGTCGATTTCGTCGATAAACACAATGCAAGGCGAGTTCTTCTTCGCGTTTTCAAACAAATCACGTACGCGCGACGCACCCACGCCGACGAACATCTCGACAAAGTCGGAGCCACTGATGCTGAAGAACGGAACCCCTGCCTCGCCGGCAACCGCTCTTGCGAGCAACGTCTTGCCGGTGCCCGGAGGTCCGACCAGCAACACGCCTTTGGGAATCCGCGCCCCGACCGCCGTAAACTTGCGTGGATCCTTCAAGAAATCCACCACTTCGACCAGTTCGTCCTTCTCTTCCTCAGCGCCCGCCACGTCGTTGAAGGTAACGCGCTTCTTCTCCTCCGTGTACAGCCTGGCTCGGCTCTTGCCAAAGTTCATCACCCGGTTACCGCCGCCTTGGCCTTGGTTGAACAGGAAAAACAACACCACGATGACAAGCAGGATCGGCAAGCCTGTCGAGATGATATTCAGCCATGTGGAACCCTTCGGCGGCGAATTGATCGAAACGTTAGGCAACTTGCCCAAACTAGCCACCACTTGATCGCTGTATAAGGCACGGGACGTAAACGACTGGCCGTTCGTCAGAGTGCCATCAAGTTGCAAAGAAATCCCATCTGGTGTCACG
Source organism: Bacillota bacterium (assembly GCA_021846165.1). GTDB lineage: Bacteria > Bacillota > Bacilli > Alicyclobacillales > SLC66 > JAJZCL01. The sequence continues at coordinate 2,252 of JAJZCL010000022.1, forward strand.
GATACCTGTTTGATGTCATGGTTCTGCACTTGTGTGATAAATTGACTCCAACTCAGGACGGTCTTTTGTTGGTTGTCCGACATGATGTACTGCAAAACCCCGATAATCACAAGCAAAATGAGTACATAAAACAAAGCGCTCTGATAAAAGCGTTTCATCCCTTACCTCCTCCCGGTTAAGGCGGAAATATTGTAACATAATCTCAACAAAAATAACATGCGTTGCAGTAAGCACCTTTACCTGTGAATTAAATCCTTGTATACTGATTCTTTTAGTGCCCCCACAAAAGGCAGGTTGCGATAGTGTTCGGCAAAGTCAAGACCGTATCCGACGAGAAAGCGGTTGGGTACCGTTAGTCCGTAATAGTCTGGTGCGATATCGACCTTTCGGCCACCAGGCTTATCAAATGCAGCCGCGATTTTCACTGACCTTGCCTGTCTGCGCACAAGCAAATCGCGCAGGTATTGAAGAGTCAAGCCACTGTCAACGATGTCCTCGACGATTAACACGTCGCGATTCTCAATCGGGCGATCAAGATCCTTCATAATCCTCACCACGCCGGACGATTCCGTCGACATTCCGTAACTCGAAATCGCCATAAAATCCATTTCCAGCGGTATATCTAGGTAGCGCGCCAAATCGGCCATGAAGATGACCGCGCCCTTCAGTACGCCGACAAGCAGAGGGTTCTTTCCCTTGTAGTCAATGGCGATTTGTTTGGCCAAAGCCTGCACGCGATCCTGAATCTGATTCGCTGTATAGAGAATCTCTTCCAAGTCACCTTTCAAGCCAAATCCTCCTACTCGCTAATCTTCCATCGCAGAACGAACCGATACGCGCAGTGCTTGTGGAAGATCATTCCTGATCAAATGGGATCGGCTACGCGCTAGTCCCGGCACCCACACCACTTCCTCATCAATCGTGAACACCGGATACAGCGAACGTTGTTTGCGTGGCACCTTATGATCGACAAATACATCCGATAGCAGTTTGCTGCCGGCGATCCCTTGTTGCGCAATACGATCGCCGCGCCGCCATTGACGTAGCACCAGCGTCGGTTGATCTTCAAGCGTAAACCAAGCCTCCCACAGCGTACGGGCAAACACGCTTGGCGGTGGCACCACTTCCGACTTCACTTGCCATCTCAGCGCCCAAACAGAAAAAAAAGAAGCCCTGTCCATTGCGCACGGCGTAAGGTTGAATGCTGGTGCATATTCGCTTGCGTCTTCCACAATTTCCAAAGCGGATGAATGCGCAATGAGTCGCTGCCCACCCTTAAGAGAACGCTCCCCCCGACCTTGCTGTGCAAGACGGCGAGCGGCCTCAATCTCTTCGAATCCAAACGGGAAGCCATATCCAACATACTCTAATATTAATTTAACTACCCTACGTTGTAAAGCAAGCGGCAAACGCAAATACGCCTCCCGTTCAATCGATGCCCCGTGCTTTTGTATTTGCGCGTGATTCGCCACAAATTCCACTGTCCACTCCGCCAACAGTTCATCTTCCGCGCGCAGAATCTCCGCCGCGCGCGCAAGTGCGTCGACAATCGCCGGATTAAACGACTCGGCCAGAAACGGCAACAACTCATGTCGTATCCGGTTGCGCCGAAACTCTCGCCATGCGTTCGTCTCGTCTTCCGCGTAGGGCAGCGAGTGAACGCGCACATACTCGGCCAACGCCTGTTTTGAAACTTGCAGCAGTGGCCGCCACAGCGGCACGCCATGCAGATGACGAAGCGGCACAATGCCAACAAGTCCGCTCAAGCCAGAACCTCGCATCAGGTGGTCAAGCACCGTTTCCGCCTGATCGTTCTGATGGTGCGCCGTGACAATCAGCGGCTGGCTGTACGCTGAGGCCACCGCCAACAACGCCTCGTATCGGAGTCTGCGCGCGCCCGTTTCAACCGATTCACCCGTGCGGCGAATGACGGCCGGCACGTTGACGCACCGCATTTCATATGCGCAATCCAACAAGTCCGCAAACTCGCGCACAAGACTCGCGTCGCGGTCTGCGGCGTCACGCAAACCGTGATGAACATGCACGGCGACAAGTTTGATCGGAAACTTTGTGCGCAAACTCGCCAATACGTGCATGATCGCGATGGAATCCACGCCACCACTGACGGCCATGACGAGCGTTTGCGCTTCCGTCTGCGCAATCGCGTCCCGCAGGCCTTCCGCGACCAGTTCAACGAGTTCAACGGGTGTCATCTCTGCGCGGCCTCCAAATCGAACGCATTAGTACCCCAGCGATGACAAGTCCCGTGGAAATCGCGCCAGCGATCAGCATCGTTTCCGTCGCCATGGATATGCCGTTCAGGTAATGGTGCGTCACAAAGTCTTTCATCGCAAAATACGCATCCATGCCCGGCACCAACACGATGATGCCGGGCACGGCGAACACCGGCACCGGCATTCGGTAATGCCGCGCAAACGCTTCACTGAATAATGACACCACAAGACTCGCAAAAAAATTGGCGGCAATCACGTCCACCCCGTTTTTAATCGCCCCATTCAACAATAACCACGCCACCGCGCCGAGTACCCCTGACGGCAAGATGGCTCTCCTTGGCGCCTGGTTCAACACCGCAAACGCAATGGTAGCGAGCGCGCTAAATAGCGTCGAAACTACCACACCATCACTCCGAAACCTTGAATTTTTACGGATGAAAGGAAATCGCGACCGCCACCGCGACCGCGATCGCCGCCGCCGTAAACAACGCCTCAGCTCCTCGCGCCACACCAGCCAGCAGGTCGCCAGCCAGCAGGTCGCGAATCGAGTTGGTCACCGCGAGACCCGGCAGTAGCGGCATAATGGCGCCAATGATGATCATGCCTTCATGCGTGGACAAGCCGAGCAGACTGACGACGACGGCAAACATCGAGCCGACGAGCGATGCCAGCAACACAGCAAAAAAACGCGGCACAAAACGCGCTGTCCAGCGAGTCAGTTCCTGCGCGATCACGCCGCCAATCGCCCCATAGACAAATTCAACACCCGTACCGCCAAGGATGACGGTAAAACTTCCGCTCGAAACCGCCGCCGCAAGGATCAGTACCAAGCGTCCGTACAGCGCGGGCGCTTGGTCGATCGACAACAACAAACCAATCGCGTCATCGATACTGCACTCGCCACGCTGCAATTGACGGGAGATGGCATTGATCTGCGTCACCTTATGCAAATCGAGAATGCGCGATCCCGTCACCCGCTCTAGGCGCGTGGTTGTTCCTGTCGGCGTTGTGAGAGAAACAAAAATCCCTGTCGGCGTGACAAAACTTTGTACATGTTCCGGTGGCAACCCGGCACTGACGGCAAAGTGCGCAATGGTTTCCTCAATGCGCGAGGTTTCCGCCCCAAAATGAAGCAACTGTCTGCCCGCCAACATGCAAAGATGCCAAATTTGCTCTTCGTCCATATGCACTCCGTCTATATGTATTGACCGTTCCTTTATTGTAGTACGTTTGCAGACGCCTCACCACACCTGTCCGATCTGCCGCACAAAAAAAAACGCCCATCGGCGATTGCGAATCGTTCACAATCCGTCGACAAGGCGCACCGATTTATCTTATGACCCCCAGTTACTCCCCCCTGACAAGCCGCATATACACATCAGGCTGCCACTCAAGAGCGCCTCTTTCGACACGCTCTTGAACGGATTTTTCGATCCGCTTGCGATCTTTTCGCGTGCGAATCGTCGGCAAATCAGGGAGATGAATCGTTGCCCAATTGGGCTTGTTACGCTCAATTTTGGCGCAGACGATGGTCATATCATCGCGAATCTGCCCGCTGTCCACCCGTATTGCCACCTCTAACAACCAATCCGCAAGCCTTTGCGGATCGTCGATCGCCACCTGTTCCAATTGTTGGCTCACCCACTCTTCCGGTTCCGGCAGACTTGACAACGCTTCAAAAATTCCGTCCGACATGAATACAAGCATATTGCCCTCATGCAAAGCGACACTTTTCGTTTGAATTTCAATTTCATCAAGAATGCCGATCGGCAGACTCTCCCCCTTGACCATCAGCACACTGCTTGTTTGCCTGACAAAACTCGGAACAGAACCGACTTTCAAAAATTCCGCCTTCGCAGTAAAAAGATCGATGATCGCCAAGTCTAGTGTCGCGAACATCTCGTCCGTCGAACGCAGGACGAGCGCCGAGTTCACCGTTTTAATCGCCACTTCCTCAGGAAATCCGGCACGCAGCAATTGCTGCACCAGATTGACCGCCGCGCTTGATTCTTGGTTGGCGCGCTTGCCGTTGCCCATTCCGTCGCTGAGCGCGACCGCGCACTTGCCGTTGCCAAGATCCATTACGCTGTAAAAATCCCCGCTTTGCAGGGTACCGTTTTTTGCGACACTGGCAAAACCAGATTGCACTTGGAACTGACACGCGCTAGACAAGCGTATCCGTTGCGCAGTGCCATCCGCTAATTGTTCCACCGAACGCACGGTGATGTTTTCGTCCAGTATTTCCGACAATAGCGGCGCCACCAGTTTTCCTGCCTCATCGTGAACCGATGGATGCAGTTGCAACACCTCAATGTCCACATTCCCCTCCTCTAGCGAAATGATTTCAACGTCTTCCACCTCCAATCCAAGTCGGACAAACGCACGCAAAATGGCTTCCTCTTGACGATGGTTCACCCCCGTTTCCAATTGAATTTCCTCCGCCAAATTCAGCATAATTCCTGCCACACCAGACAATTGCTCGGCCACAATTTGCCGGCTGTCGCGCAACTGCTGAATTGTTTGCTGATGACGCAACACCAGTTCGTGCGCCTCTTTTAAGGTTTCCAGTAGCCTCTCCGTTTTGACACAGTGCCCTGCAAGTTCCAAAGTCAAATCCCCGATGCCCAGATCCGGACTGATTTCGAGCAACCGTATCGATTCACCCAATCGCTGCATCGTCAAATCAGGGTACTTGCCCCAACAGCGCTTGCGATTGTCGCATTGTGTGCAAATTTGATGCACCGTCCGTTCGAGTACCTGCGCACTCATCACCTCTTGCCTCCGCGATGGCTCTTCCCCCTCTGTAAAAGAACCCGACAATTGCGAAAATATTGAGGCGATATCCTGAATCCGTTGCGTCAGAATGGATTTGATGCGACGAACGTGTTCCTGCTGGCGGTAAGCGTGGCGCACTGTCCCCGGCAACACCCCGGCACCAATTGCAATCCAGCGGTTCGGCGTCAGCAAGTACCCAATGACGGCAATCAGCATAGCCATCATTTCCCCGATCAGCATGCGTTCGTCTGTCGTGTACAGCGTCAGCAGGGCACTGCCGACAATATACCCAAGCGCGACCAGCGGTTTTTTCGTTTCATGCAATAACCCCGAGAGGACTCCCGAAAACCCGAACACACCGATAAACGACGCATAAGCGGGTGCGCCAAGCGCCAGAACGACACCAGTGACGATGCCGATCGCGCCGCCGACGCCAGCCCCCCCAGCAGCGGCGATCAGCAAAATAAAGTACCTTGCGACAACGCTTTCTAAATTGACGCCATCAAAGACCCATCCCTGCATCCCGCCGAGCATAGAAGCAAACAAAATCATGACCGCGATCGTTTCCTCAATTCGCCAGGAGCGCGGCGGATTCGTGGCAAAAAGCGGCGGAACCTGCAAAAACATATACGTCAGGATGAGGGCGAGAAGACCTTCTACCACCGCCACACCTAGTGCGTACTCGCTGACGCCGTGTGCAGGTATCGAAAATCCAAATCGGAACCCCATGTCGATCGCCATTGCAAGAAATGGCAAACTGTACACATCGAGCGCGTCCATGCGCTTCAATCCCCCACAAATCAGCCAGAACGACACCAACATCGCCAGAGTCATCCACGGATCTCCGCCCGCCCTCATCATGGTCGCCGCGCCGATCGTCATTCCTAGCGCAAGCGTCAATGATTTTCCCTTGCGAAACTGCAACGTGACCGCATAGGCGGGAAGAGTAAACGGCATAAACGTATGCAAAATGACGGATCGCCCGAGCAACACCCCTAGCGCCAAATACAGCAATTGCCACCCTGCGCCCGCGATGAGGCGACGTTTTTTTTTTCGTCCGCGAAGACGTCCTGCCTGTGACGGTGTAACGGTCGGAGCCGCCGTCACTTTTGCGACAAGCCGCAGCGGCGGTTTGCTTCGACGAGACGTTTTTTTGATCCTCCGATTCCCAGTCATAAGGGGCACCACCCGTTCATAGAATGGCTATATTGTATCTAGGCACATTCGCGAATCCTGTCATTCGGTGTGCTTGTCCACTGGAAATTTACCGACATGATCTATTGTGTTTAGACAAGCCAACCTGTGATAATGAGGAAAACAAAAGGCGGATTGTGATGCGAAAACCTTGGGATCACTACTTTATGGACATGTCAAAAATGGTGGCGACGCGCGCCACCTGTCATCGGTTGCAGGTAGGGGCGTTGATTGTGCGCGATAAGCGAACGATCTCGTCAGGGTACAACGGAAGCGTGGCAGGCGATGAACACTGCGCCGATGTCGGATGCAAAGTGGTGGATGATCACTGCGTTCGCACCATCCACGCCGAAAGCAACGCCATCTTGCAGTGCGCAAAATTCGGAGTGAGTACAGAAGGGGCCTGGATTTACGTCACGCACTTCCCCTGCCTCCATTGCAGTAAGCAAATCATTCAAGCAGGCATCCGGCGCGTCGTCTACGAACGGGACTACCGCATCGATCCTTACGCGCTTGAATTGTTCGCACAAGCGGAGGTTCAGGTGACACACTTGGAGCAAATCGAGGAAACGGGAATATAGTGAAGTAACCGCGCGCTAAAAAGCACAATAAAGGAGATGGCGGCAAGTGCCGACCTGGTTAAAAAACCAACTCCTGCGAGCGTTTCGCGATGGCGACAAACGCTCAGTCATCATGTTAAACCGCGCTTATTACAAGTACCGCAAAAGTGCCACATAAAAAGAGACCCACGCAATCGCGTCGGTCTCTTTGCAGAGGTCGGTAGGAAAAACGAAAATTATACCTGTAGATTAAAATAAACCGAAACCCCAAAAATGATCACGGTCAACGCCAAGATCACAGCCGCAAACTTATGCTTGCTCTTAACTTGGTTGATCAACCCGTATAAAGACATTAGTGTAAATACAGCCATGAAAATGGCCATCAGCCAAGGATGAAGCGGCATACACACACCCACTTTCGATCAGTCATGATAGTAGCTACTGTACATGAATTCGCGTAGAATGTAACCACTTTTTTAAAAGTGTCAAAAACACTTCAAAAAGTACCTTCTCAGCCCAACAACCTTTACATTATCCCCGACGACCGCCTCGACCTCCACGCTTTGATTCACTACGCTTCAGCGCTTGCAGGCGATCTTCGCTGTCCTTCATGAAACGCAGCATCTTATCTTCAAAAGTGGCGCGATTCCCTTGGTGGTGGGGAGCCCCACCACGTGGTTTGCGGGGGCGTTCTGCAGGTGGAGTGTTGGAATTTTCCGTCGCCTTGCGAATGGACAGACCGATCTTGCCGTTATCGACGTTGATGACCTTTACCGTGACCTGGTCGTTCACTTTCAAGTGATCGTGAATATCCCTGACATACGTATCAGAAATTTCGGAGATGTGAACAAGGCCGGTTTCACCGCCTGGAAGCAACACAAACGCGCCAAAATTTGTGATCCCAGTGACCTTGCCTTCAAGCTTGCTGCCGAGTTCAATTGCCATAAAAGAGAAAGATCCCCCTTAAAAGATACATATCCATATTAGATTATAGCAATTTTCACCCGGCATGCAATTCCTCAATTCGAATTAAACAAAATTTGTCCGGGTTTTACCAGATCGTATTTTTTCTGCGCCAGGAACGAAATGTAATTGTCGTTATGCAATTCCTTTATTTGCTGCTTCAAGTTCCCGTACTGTTGTTTGGAATCCTTCAATTCACTCGTCAACTTGGATTTCATCGCTTCCTGATTCGCCAAATTCGGGTGCTGTAGAAAAAGGTACAAATAACCTGTCCACACAGCAAGAACCGAAACGATCAGATACATCACCCATACCCATCCCAGCCTGAACCTGCGTCTTCCGACGATTGTTCGGCTCATCGCAGCCACTCCCAAGGAAAAAATAAGCAACTCCCAAATCGTTGCCCACCAAAATTCGGTTGTGGCTTATTTATTCGTTCCTTCATCCCCATCTTCCTTCTTTGCAAATAGACGAATGATACCGCGACCCGACAACGTGAGTGTCCAAGCGATGGGCCATACAATGACGATTTCCGCATGTCCCATCATGCGATTGGTTTGGCGGACAAGCGCCAGCACGAACAAAAACAAATACCGCAGCGGAGTGATGACCAACACTTCGATCAGTCGCCCGACAAAACGCAGTATCAGAAGGATGGCGCGAATGATCTTGGCGGTGACCAACACCACCAATCGACGCAAGGTCACAGCGTACAGCCACCAGCCTGCGCCGAGCAATAAAAACACAATCAAACGCACGTTTCCATGATTCGCGCCAAGCAGCAAGGTGAACACAAAAACCGTCGCAAACAGCCAGAACGAAAGATCCCAAAACACGGAAAGACGGCGCAGAAAACGCCACTCCTTAACGGAAGTTCGGTACGCATCGTGAACGGCGCCAAGCGCCCCCCCTGCGATCAGCATCAGAGTGATGGTGGCATACTGCTGCCCTAGATCCATCTACGACACCCGCCTACTTCAAGAGCCGACCCCAAATTTTTTTGCCGCGTTTTTCTAAACTTCCATCCAGATAGGCAAGATCGTCTAGCGACCCCTCAATGGAGACAAACCCGTTTTCCAGGTTCAACGACTTAATATGAAGGTCTGCCCCGCGCACAGTCAACACCCCGGCTGGGGTTTGAAGCACGAACTCGCGAGTGTCGAAAGACTCGACGCCAGTGACGCCCATCACCTCAACAAGCTGCCTGTTCACCATCAACACCTGATGTTTAGAACCACTGCTCCCCTGACGATCTTCCACTGAGCATTTCCCCCTCTACCGGCCTTGTACCACATTTCTGATCCATACGCCGACAGCGGTGAAAATAGAACCAAAGACGACCTAATCCTCAAGGTCGTCTTCATCGTCATAAGCCTTGTCTGATGCCCCCGTCACACGCTCTTCGCCCAGAACGCGGTACATCTCCGACGCATGGTCTTTGCGCGCCTGTTCCGCGATCTTCTCCACAACGACCCGCATGATACGAGAGCCATACCGCACCCTCAACTGATCACCAAGACGTATCTCCGTTCCCGCCTTGGCGACCCTTCCGTTCACTTCCACTCGACCACTATCGCAAAGTTCCTTAGCCAACGTGCGTCGTTTGACTAAACGGGATACCTTTAGGTACTTATCCAGCCGCATTATTTTGTGGCTTCTTTAAGTTTGTTGCCCGGCTTAAACGCCGGCACGGACGATTCGGGAATCGAAATGGCCTCCCCCGTTTGCGGGTTACGACCACTGCGCGCCTTGCGTTTGCGCGTTTCAAACGTACCAAAACCGATCAATTGCACCTTATCCCCTTCGGACAGCGCCTCCGAAATGGAATCCAACACCGCATTGACTGCGATTTCCACATCCTTCTTCTTTAACCCACTCTTTTCGACAACTTTATTGATCAGATCGACCTTGTTCATAAAACCGCTTAGCCCCTTTCCAAGGCGATGATTTTCACTGCTCACTATTCGTTCCTTGCTCAACAATTTCCTGCAACGAGTTGGCTTTTTCTTTCGCATTTTGCCAAATTTCATCGAGAAACGCAAGTTCCATATCAGAAATGACGAATGAGTTTGGCGCTGAGCGTGCGAATCACATCGCGGATCTGAAACTCTCCCTTATCGCATCCGATTTGACTATGTAATAGCACCTGCAACAACAGATCGCCCAGTTCCTCCACCAATTCGTCGACATCGCCTTTTGCGATGGCATGCAGCACCTCGTACGCTTCCTCGACCGGGTACGAACGCAAGCTGGCGCGCGTTTGCTCCTTGTCCCACGGACACCCGTTCGGACTCCGCAACGTCGCGACAAGATCGACGAGTTCCGACCATTCGCCATACAGACCTGTCCCATTGAGCGGTGGAACGTACAGCGTCGTCAGGTGGTCGATCGGCACTCCGCGGTCAAGTTCAAAAAGCGGAATCGTGCGTACCGACTCCTCGCCCGGAATCCCCGCCGCGCACACCACTGTGACTGGCCACTCATCGCCGTACACTTCAGCAAGCAGCACCTTCACCTGGCTTGCCACATCTTGATTGTACAACTGCATGATCACCGTGTGAACCCGCGGTTGCAATGCGTTTATCTGCAAAGTTGCAGCATCAAGCCACAACAACCCCTCCACGGGATCGACATCAATGCTGGAGAGCAGCGCATCGATAAAACTCTGACCTGTCCCCATGCGAACATCGACGATGCCTTCAGCGCTTAACGCTTTCAGCAACTGCACACTCCGTTCGGCCACACCGGGGTGTCCTGGCAACAAGTACACCACTTCCCCCAGTCGATTCGCTTCCTCCGCCAAGAAGTTCGCGATCTGGCTGTACAGCGAAGAAAAACTCTCCGCCTTCTCGTAAAAGCGATCTAGCGACACATACGCTAGGCGCTTTTGCCGCAAGTAGTCGACACTCGGGTGACGCTCCGTGCGCAGATAAAGCGGCCTCCCCTTATCCATCATCTCCACGGTACCGTGGGGAATGCTCGCGATTGCGCCCGGACCCAGTCCGGCCACATGGACGACCCCCATTCGTTCGCTCTCCTTACGTTGAATTGGTTTACGAGTAAAAATGAATTTTCCGCAACACACGGACAAGGGGAACGCCGATTTTGGGCAACGTCACCACTTCGCGCTCTGTCAGTAGACCGCTGATCAGCAGCATAAGGGCGTAGGCAAACACCCCCACCAACACTCCAACCGCCACTTCTCCCGCAGCGTTTAGGCGCACCGGGACAGCGATTTGCAGCCGCTCCCACTGCCGTTCCGCCGCAAACACAAAGGCGCCCATCACCAATACGGCCAACGCCGACCTCATTCCGTGCCTGAACAAAGAAACGCGCAACCGTACGACCCGCTTCAACGCGAACCAGTTCCAACCGCCCGCAAACGCATAACTCATTGCCGTGGCGGCAGCGGCGCCCGCAATTTGAAAACGGGGAACCAATAACAAGTTTAACGCAACTTTTAGGACAGTGCCAACAATCAAGCTGACGAGCGGTGTATACACCGATCCAAGGCCCTGCAAGCTGGCCGCTGAGTTGATTTGAATACTGCTGAACAGCACGGCGGCGCCCATCCACATGATCGCTTCCACGCCTTGTCCATCCCGAAACAGCGCCACGTCAATCGGGCGCGCAAGCATCGTCAGCCCCACCGCTGCAGGCATCGCCAGCAGTAACGTGTAGCGCATGCCAAGGCGGATACGTTCTGCGACCGTTTTTTCGCCGCTTCTGGCATACGCATCCGATACGGCTGGCAGGAGCGCAATGCCAATCGAGCTGACCAGCGTCGCCGGCAGCATCAACAGCTTGAACGCACGACCAGATAGCAGTCCATACAGGTGCGTGGCGGTGTTTTGCGAAACGCCCTGAGCCTTGAGCAGGTTCGTCACGGTGAATGCGTCAACATTACTGAACAAAGGAATAATCAGCGCGCCAAGACTTACCGGGATCGAATAGTAGATCAATTTGCGTAAGATCACGCGCCATGGCAGCGGTTTATAGCGTTTTGCCAACCGTCCATGCACAGCGCCCTCATGCCGCAAGCGACTGCGAAAGCGGCGCAACTGATACAGGATCACCGCCAGTCCCGCGATCCCGCCTGTCACCGCGCCAAACGACGCGATCGCCGCAGCCGCGCGTTCGCGACCGCCAAGTGACAGTACCAGCCAAACCCCCGCCATGATGGTGACGACGCGCACCAGTTGCTCTGTCACCTGCGAGACGGCGGTTGGACGCATCCATTGCCAGCCTTGAAAGTAACCCCGCACACTGCTCAAAATAGGAACGATCAAAAGTGCCGGTGCGACCGCTTGAAGCGATAACGCCGCGCGGGAGTCTCCTGCCAGCACGGCAAACGAGCCGCTCAACACGTACATGGCGATCATTGCCACCAGCCCAAGCGCTGTCAAGAGCAGGAGCGCGGCGCGAAAAATCCGATGGGCGTTGTGAAGATCGTGAATCGCCGTATACTCGCTGACGTACTTAGAGATCGCGACCGGAAACCCAGCCGTTGAAATGACAAGCAGCGTGGCATAAACGGGATACGCCATCTGGTACAACCCCATCCCGCGATCTCCAATCAAATTTTGCAAGACAATGGTGTACACAGAACCGAGAAGTTTTGACACCATCGCCGCCACGGTCAGGATCAATGCACCCCGCACAAACGTTCTGCTTGAAGACACCCGCGCTCTCTCCCATCGCATGTCGATAGAAGAGTATACGGGGACAAACAACAGGTTATACGAACGAAAGTGCCGGGCTAATAAAAAGGACAGCGGTCGCTGTCCAGCCATCATAGGAACGTGTTGGGACTATTGATCCATCTGCTTCGATAAAAACCCTGCGGCCGTTTCCGCCAGTTTGGCTTCCAGTTCCCCCATTTTCACTCCTTCATCGCGGGAGATCATTACCACACTGCCAATGGGATCGCCATTGTACATGATCGGAACGATCACGTGCGAGCTAGTCTGTTCCATGCGGTCGCGAACCAAATGCAATTCTGACGGATTCACCGAAACCACCGGTTTTTTCTCCTCCATCACTTTCTCAAGCTCAGTGCCGACCGGCTTTTCCAGATACTCTTTCTTAGCGATGCCCGCCGAGGCAATAACCGTGTCCCGGTCGGTGATCATCGTCAAGTGGCCTGAAGCCTCGTGCAGGGATTCAGCGTATTCCTTGGCAAACTCGCCAAGTTCTCCAATAGGCGAGTACTTTTTAAGAATGACTTCGCCGTCTCGATCCACGAAAATTTCCAGTGGATCCCCTTCTCGAATCCGCAACGTCCTTCTGATCTCTTTTGGGATGACCACTCGTCCCAAATCGTCGATCCGTCTAACAATTCCTGTCGCTTTCATACTCTACCCCCCAAACAAAAGAAGCTTGCGAAACTGTTGCCTTTATGGTGTCCGAAGTGGCGGGAGTTTAGCATGGAATCGTCAGTAAAATACTGGAATGCATTCGCAACCCGCCCCCCTCCCGCATTCCGATTAACTGAGAGTGATTTTAATGTTCGCGCTTTTTTCCAACGCGAGGTACATGTTATTCATGACCGTGTTGGTATTCTGCTGCAACAGCGTTTGCTGAATCGTCGCCTGGACGCTCTTGAACGGTTTGACGGTACGCTTCAATACCTCCATCACGTGGTACCCGTATTGCGACTTGAACGGTTGACCGACGACGCCAAGCGGCTGACTCATCGCATGTTGACGGAACGGAACCACCCACTGCGCAGGATTGGCGTTGGCGTAGAGTCCGCCGTTATCCTTAGAACCCGCGTCGGTTGAATACTGTTTGGCAAGCGTTGTCCAACTCTCGCCACTTTGAAGCTCCGAGGCAATTTTTTTGGCTAACGGCAGACTGTTCACAAGGATGTGGCGCACTGACACGGTGGCAAACTGGAACTCATTTTGTTGGTAATACTTCTGCTCGTCCTGCACGCTTACACTGCTCACGAGCTTTTTGGAGTATGCCTGTAAAATGAGCGCGGTTTTCACGTAATCGGCCACATCGTTGTTGTTTAAGTTGAGCGATTGCATTTTGCTGTCGAACGCGCTTGAACTGCCGCTGTACAGAGATTGAATCGCATTGTGTTCGATGTTCAACACCGTTTGGTTGACCTGTGCGCTTGTCACCTGCACACCCGCTTGAAGCGCTTTTTGTTGCATCAATTGATAAACAATGTACTGCTGAATCAGTTGCTTTTTCTGGGCAGTCGTCACCGTCGTCAGTTGCGGATCAAACAATTGATTGAGGTGGGTCTGCTCGTCCAATAGGGCAGCCGTCATCGTGCCGCCTTTGTATGTGGCGACGACGGAGCTGGCGCTGTTCACGCCGCACCCTCCCAATACCAAACCCAAAACGGCGATCGCCGCCACTGCATGCGTCGTTTTTTTTCTGAATAAGTTAGTGGACATTTTCTAATTCCTCCTTTGCTTCGATAAAGACCGCCGTCATTTCTTTCATGACCGTTAAAGCCATGCGCAGCATCTCGTCGTCCTTGACGCGCTTGCCTTCGATGACGAGTACATACTGACCGCCCGTTGCCTTTAAGTGCATGCGCTTGGGATAAAGCTGCGTCAACTTAAACAAATTCGCTCCCGACAAGTTAGGCGTTTCTTTTGCGCGGAATACAATTTGCAGATCGTCTCCCTGTTTTTGCATCGATTCAAGGTCGTAACGGTACGCATACGCCTTTAACTCCGCAACCGCCAGCAGGTTTTCGACCTCCTGCAAAGGATCGCCGAAACGATCCTGAAGCTCTTCCCGCAAGTCAGACACATCATTTTGTGTGCGGCAAGCCACAAATTTCTGGTACACCTCGATTTTCTGCGCCTCATCTGGAATGTACGTTTGCGGCAGATACGCATCGAAGTTGAGTTCCACATTCGGCTCAGGCTTGACGACGATCTGCTCTCCTTTCAGGTTGCGGATCGCATCGGCCAACATGTCCGAATACATATCGAACCCGACGGCGCTGATGAACCCGTGCTGTTCCGCACCGAGCAAATTGCCGGCGCCCCGGATGGAGAGATCGCGCATGGCGATCTTGAACCCACTGCCAAGCTCAGTGAATTCTTTAATCGCGTGCAGGCGCTTTTCCGCCACTTCCGTCAGCACCTTATCGGGTTGGTAAGTGAAATATGCGTATGCGATCCGATTCGACCTGCCCACCCTGCCGCGCAACTGGTACAACTGGGACAGACCCAGTCGATCCGCATAAAACACGATCAGCGTATTGACATTGGGTATATCGATGCCCGTTTCTATAATGGTTGTCGATACGAGAACATCCGTTTCCCCGTGCAGGAAATCCAACATCACCCGTTCCAGATGCGATTCGGGCATTTGACCGTGCCCCACCGCCACCCTTACCTCCGGCAACATCTGACGAATTCGGTCCGCAACCGTCTGAATGCCCTGTACCTGGTTATACAGTACATATACCTGACCACTCCGGCCAAGTTCCCGCTCAATCGCCTCGCGCAGCAAAGATTCACTATATTCTAACACATAGGTTTGCACTGGATAGCGATTTTCAGGCGGCGTTTCAATCACCGACAAGTCGCGCACGCCGACCATCGACATGTGCAGCGTTCGCGGAATCGGCGTAGCGGTCAGCGTCAGACAGTCAATGTTGCTCCGCAATTGCTTTAACTTCTCCTTATGGGTGACGCCAAAGCGCTGCTCCTCATCGACCACCAGCAAGCCGAGATCCTTGAACTGCACGCTTTTATTCAACAGCCTGTGCGTGCCGATCACAATATCCACCGTGCCGATGCGCAGTCCTTCCAACGCCTTGGTCACTTCCGCCTTGCTGCGAAAGCGGCTGATCAATTCAATGCTGACCGGAAAGCCGGAAAACCGCTCTGTAAAGGTGGAAAAGTGTTGCTGAGCGAGAATCGTCGTCGGCACCAGCACCGCCACCTGCTTGCCGTCAAACACCGCCTTCGCGGCGGCGCGGATCGCCACCTCCGTCTTGCCGTACCCGACATCGCCACAGAGCAGGCGATCCATCGGGCGCGTTTTTTCCATGTCCTTCTTGATGTCAGCAACGGCGCGCAACTGATCCGGCGTTTCATCGTAGGGAAAAAGCGCCTCAAAGTCTCGTTGCCACTCGGTGTCCATCCGAAACGAATACCCTGGTTGCGCCTCCCGTTCCGCATACAGCTTGATCAGGTCTTCGGCAATGTCCTGAACAGACTTCTGCACCTTACGCTTGGTGCGCACCCACTCGGAACCGCCAAGGTGATTCAGGCGCGGTTCGCGCTCTTCGTTGCCGAGGAATTTTTGCACCAGGTTGATCTGATCCACGGGAACGTACAGCTTATCGTTACCCGCGTACTGCAAATGTAAGTAGTCCCGGTGCGTTCCGCCGACTTCCAGCGTTTCGACGCCCAAATAGCGTCCAATCCCGTGGTTCACGTGTACCACGCAATCACCGACGTGAAGATCCTGGTAGCTCTTGATTCGCGCCGCTTCAGGTGCGTCATCCCGAACGCGGCGGGCGCGTTTTTTGCTGACAAAAATTTCGCTTTCACTGATCACAGCCAGTTTTGCTTGCGGCAACACAAATCCAGCCGATAGATTCCCGATGATCACCATCGGTCTTTCCGCGTTAGGATCGAAAAACGGCCTTTGCTCCAGTTCAATCGCAAAGTCCTCCAATACCCGCACCACTCGATGAGCGCGCTCGGCGTTCCCCGCAAGCACAACGACGCGCTGACCGATCTTTTGAAAGCGGGCGATTTCCGTCTTTAAGAGCGGCAGTTGACCGTGAAACTTCTGCATCGTGTGCATGGCGATGTTGACCGTTTGTTGCGCATGGATGCCCGGCGTGTGATGGGGAAACAGACTAACGTACAGCTGCTGCCGACCGCCGCCCTGAAATGTCCGTTCCAAGTCGTATGCATCAAGCAATCCTGGCAGCGCCTCGCCGCGCTCTAGCGCCCCCGTCTGCCACTCCGCTTCTTCCCGTGCTACCCGCTCAATCGTTTCGCGAATTCGTACCGGTTCATCGAAAAACACGCGCGCATGAGCCGGGAAGTAGTCAAGCGCCACTGCCGCATGATCGGGCAACCACCCCGTATAACGCGTCAGGCCAGGAAAGTGAATGCCTTCTTTCATCCGTTCCGCATCACGCCCAATATGATGCCGCACTTGGCTGACAAATTCCTGATGATTGGAGTGTTTCGCAAGAAAATCTGTCATTTCCCGTTCCGCTCGCTCGCCAAGGAAGCGAAGTTCCTCTCGTGTGACCACCGTTTCCCTGGCGGGCCACAACTCCATCTCCTTGATCTGTTCGGTCGACCGCTGCGTTTCAGGGTCGAAAAAACGAATCGAATCGACCTCATCGCCAAACCATTCGATTCGCACCGCTGCGGCGTTAAGGGGGTACACATCCAGCAACCCCCCGCGCAAGCTGAACTGGCCGCGCGTTTCGACCCGTTCCACACGCTCATACCCGCCTTCATACAGCCTATCGATCAGGCGCTCGATCGGAATGACCTGTCCCCACGCCAATCGCATGATCGCCCCGTACAGCCGCTTTGGCGTCACCATCGGTTGCCGCAACCCCCGAATCGTGGTGACAAACACGGACGGTTCCGCACTTTGCAAAGCTTGCAGCGCCCGCAAGCGCAGACTGGCCAGTTCCGGACTGAACGCGAACAGATCATCATGCGTCACTTCGCGCTCAGGAAACAGATACACCTGGTTTTCACCCAACCACTCATTCAGGTCGGCCACAATCGACTCCGCGCTCGTCATGGAGTGGGTGACGATCAACGCCGTTTGTTCCGTTCGCTTCAGCGCCGCGAACAGCAGGTGACGTGCAGCCCCGTCGATTCCGACCGCCATCTGCTGCAAAACCCCATGAGTGAACGCCCGCTCCAACGTTTGCACGTCTTCCGATTGAGCCATATAGTTGACAATTTCGCGCAATTTTTATCCTCCCAGAACATCGCGAATGTGTGTACAACAACGCCAAATAGGCCTTAACGCGCCAGTGTGCGCAAGACCCGGCTTGCATGTGTGTCCACGCCAAGCGGCGCGAACCGCGTTAATCGCCACTTCATTATGCGGTCGCTCCTGACGTATTGGTCTCCTGCCCGCATCAAGACTTTACTGAATCGGTGAATTTGTCAAGAGAAGATAGGGATTCTGTTGCAGTGCGGTTTCACAAAATTCACAGACGGTTTTGACATACGTGGTCTGATCTTCCGCATGGTATTCCAGTATCTCCTCATACTCCTGATCCGACAAATTCGTAAACCCCAAGTCATCATACGATACCCGCGCCGAATCGATCGATCCGAGGTAGGTCTTGCAGTGCCTGCAATAATATACAATATGCAACTGTCGCGCCCCCCATCCACCACCACTTGTCTTTCTCTATTATGTGGTCGAGGCACGCGAATTAAACTTGTTCATCACCATCTGAAACGGCGATTCGCAGGCGGCGTGCGCAGCCTCTGCCGCCAACTCCACCGACTTGGCGACAAGCTCCCGGTCTTTTTTGGGAAATGGAGTCAATACGTAATCGATGACGGTGATGTCAAACGGTGGCCGCCCAATGCCGATGCGAATGCGCGGGAACAAGCCGCTCCCCACTTGCTGCACGACGGACTTAACGCCGTTATGGCCGCCCGCACTGCCTTTTTGACGCAACCGAACACTGCCAATCGGCAAATCGAGGTCGTCGTACACTAGGATCAAGTCCTGCGTCACATCGATCCCGAGCGCATGAACGGCCTCTTTGACAGCCTGTCCGCTCAGGTTCATGTACGTTTGCGGGCGAACCAGATAAATCAATTCCGTACCGACCCTCGCCTCCGTTACGATCGCCTGCCATTTTTTATATGGTCGATGGGCGTCGAGTTTCGACAAAAGTGTGTCCACACACATGAACCCCGCATTGTGCTTGGTCTTTTCGTATTCCTTCCCCGGGTTCCCTAGCCCAACGATCAGTTTCATGGTTAGCCCACTTTCTTTGTCAATCAAACAGCTCGCTGATGGATCTCATCTCATGTACCCGCATGATCGCCTCCGCGATAATTTGGGCGACCGACAACACGACGATTTTGTCGATTTTTTGATCATCGCGAAGCTCAATGGTGTTGGTCACCACGACTTCCTTGATCGGCGATGCCTGCAAACGTTCGGCAGCCGGAGGGGACAAAACAGGGTGCGTGCAGCAAGCGTACACCTCTCGCGCACCTTTTTCGAGGAGCGCACTGGCCGCAAGCGTGATCGTTCCCGCCGTGTCAATCATGTCGTCAATCAAAATCGCCGTTTTCCCTTCGATGTCGCCAATGATGTTCATGACCTCGGAAATGTTCGGTTCAGGGCGGCGCTTGTCGATAATGGCGATATTCGACTGCAGCCGTTCGGCCATCTGTCTAGCTCTTGTGACACCTCCCAAATCGGGGGACACCACCACCACATCGCTGAGTTTTTTAGCGAGAAAGTAATCGGTCAAAATCGGCATCCCTACCAGGTGGTCGAGCGGTATGTTGAAGAAGCCTTGGATTTGACCGGCATGAAGATCCATACAAATCACCCGGTTCGCCCCTGCTGTTTGAATCAGATCCGCCACCAGTTTCGCGGTGATGGGATCGCGGGCGCGGGATTTGCGATCTTGACGGGCATAACCATAATAAGGGATAACTACGTTGATCGACTTGGCGGAAGCCCGTTTGAGCGCATCGACGGTAATCAGAAGCTCCATCAGGTGTTCATTGACAGGCGCCGAGGTCGGTTGAATCAAAAAAACATTAGAGCCGCGCACGCTCTCGCCCAGTTTGATCTGAATCTCCCCGTCCTTAAACCGAGTCGACTGCATGCGCCCAAGATCAACGCCGATTTCGGTTGCGATCTCTTTGGACAACTCGATGTTCGCGTTCCCCGTCAATATTTTCAGTTTTGGATCACGGTATCCCAAGGGTTTCACTCCACTTCATTTCGATTGTTAACCGCGCGATCCAACTTATTGCGTAAACGTTCTTTCAAGCCATGCACATACCCCAATTTGGTCGTTTGCCTAGACCTAGCGATCGCAAACGCACCTGCGGGAACCTCGTCTGTTACCGTTGAACCGGTTGCGACATACCCGCCCTTGCCGATTCTGATGGGCGCCACCAGGTTCACGTTGGATCCGACAAAACTGTCATCGCCGATCTCTGTCTTGTGTTTTACGAACCCGTCGTAATTAACGGTCACCACGCCACAACCGATGTTCACGCGAGCGCCCACTTCGCTGTCGCCCACATAACTGAGATGGCTGATTTTCGTATCGTCGCCGACCGTTGACTTCTTAATTTCGACAAAATCGCCGATTTTTGTTCGGGCACCGATGTGGCTCTGCGGCCTGACATAAGCGAACGGTCCGATCGCCGCCTCATTTTCGACAACACTTTCCACGATCACCGATGATTGAACACTCACTCGATCGGCCAGTGTGGCATCGATGACACGAGCGTTGGGGCCAAGGATACACTCGGCGCCGATGCGCGTCGTCCCTTCAAGAATCGTCCCTGGATACAGTACCGAATCCTCGCCAATTTCAACACCCGCACCCACATACGTGTTGGCGGGATCGATCACAGTCACACCGTTTTGCATGTGCCGGCGCAGGATACGCGCCCGCATGCGTTGTTCCACCA
>JAJZCL010000023.1 GCA_021846165.1 Bacillota bacterium
CCGGTATCCCAATGTCAAAAACGGGATCAAGAAAATCAAGTATTTTATGAAATGACTCGTTTATTATTTGCGGCGAATCAGCCAAAAAAGCGGCGAACGGTGTCTTCCACTGTGATTACGATCTTGACCAACGTGCTGCTCCCGATGTGGTTGTCCGGCCTTTCCTACCGCTTCGCGATGCTGTGTCTATCGTTGTCGATACTGATCGTGTTGGCTTCGTGGTTGGTAGGCTACTATCTGTTGCGTCGCTCTAAGCGCTTGCGCTATTTGTGGAACAACTAGTCCGATCTGCTCACTGCGGCGATCTGTAAGTTGCGCTTCCTTCCTACATAACGTAACATTACGATGTGAAACGATGAGTACTAGACAGTGAGGGAGGAGTCAGTTCATGAAGCATATCCGGGTGATTTCTAAACACCGGGTCGATCCCATCGAATGGGCGGAGTGCGTATCGTGCGCAGTGTCGTGCCAATCGGCATGTAAAACATCGGCAACGGTTGGGAGTTCTGTTTGCCAGAATCGCGGCTCGGGCGAGAACAAGACGCGCAGAGCGGTGTCGACAAGACGGGCATGATCCAACACGCGGTGCATGCGTTCTCTTATCGCGGTGTTCACATCGTGTATGACGGACTCTCCAAAACGCTCATCACCGTGGACGATGTGGGCTATGAAGTCGTTAAGCGCTACGCGCAAGCAGATTTGCTGGGAATCGTGCAAGAATTACATGCTCAGTTCGACGAAGCGGGTATTTATGCGGCGTATGATGAGATCGCGTCCCTAGTTAAGGAGGGGGTGCTGTTTTGTGATGAACGCCGTTTGTTTGCTACTGGCGGGGATTTGCCTGCGCCGAATTTGCAATTAAGCGGGATTTGCCTGCATGTGGCGCATGATTGCAACATGCGGTGCGCCTATTGTTTTGCCGGGTCGGGGTTATATGGCGGCAAACCGGCCATGATGACGGAAGCGACGGCGCGCTCGGCGCTGGATTACTTGTTTGCGAATGCAGGCTCCTACGCCCATGTGTACGTTGACTTTTTCGGCGGAGAACCGACGTTGAACATGCCGGTGGTGCAGGAAGCGATCCAATATGGTAACCAATTGGCTGCAACGACGGGGCGAACGGTCACGTGGAGTATGACCACCAACGGGTTGGAGCTGAGCGCGGATATGGTGGATTATTTTAATGTCCACCAGGTCAATGTGATCGTGAGCATGGACGGTCGCGCAGAGGTTCATGACGCCATGCGCCCGAGTCGCCAGGGCAAGGGTACATACCAAGCGATCCAAGGCAATGCCGCCAACCTGTTCGATTCTCGTTACCCGGCGCAGACGAACTCCTATGGGCACGGCGTGTACACGTATGTGCGCGGAACGTTTTCCCGACATAATGTCGACTTTGCAGAGGATGTAGCGGAATTGTATCGCAATGGGTTTCGCCACATCGCGATGGAGCCTGTGGTCAGCGAACCGTCAAAGCCGTGGGCGTTGACCGCCGAACACGTGGAAGAACTACAGCGCCAATACGACCGCATGGTCGAACTGGTGCTGGCGTCACGCAGAAGCGGCGATCCTTTGTATTTTCATCACTTTGAACTCGATTTGGAAGGCGGTGCCTGCCTCGGAAAACGCGCCAGCGGCTGCGGCGCCGGGGTCAGTTATCTCGCCGTGTCTCCTGAAGGCGACGTTTACCCATGTCATCAGTTTGTGGGGGATTCTGTCTATCGCATGGGCAGTGTCGCGTCGGAAGGGGCGTTGAGTTCTGCGATCAGGGAGCAATTCATTGCGGCGAATCAGGGCGGAAAAGCAGCGTGCCAGACTTGTTTTGCCCGTTACCACTGCGGTGGAGGGTGTCACGCCAACCACTTTATGCTGAATCACAATCTGCTGGAGCCAGACCCACTTTCTTGTGAACTGATCCGCAAACGGTTGGAGTGTGCGCTGTACTTGGCCGTACAGGAAACCGTCAATGAGGAAGCAATCTCGGTATAAAGCAGGAAGCGAGGATCGCGATGAACGCACCGATCCCTCGCTTCCTTTTTAAATTAGCGGAATACTTTGCTTATGTCGTTGACAAGCAGGTTCGACGCGACCTGATAGCCTTGATTGTTGGGGTGGTGTTCGTCGTATGACAAAGCCTTGATATTGAGATTGTGGTGTTGTATATAGGCTTTCATCTGGGTAAATAGATCAAACACATACACATTCGTATCTTCCAGGCTTTCGACATAATGGACTTCTTCGAGGTCGTACTCGTTCTCCTTTGTGCCGTAGGAGCCGTATGCAAACTCTGTGACCGGGGGAGTGACGATCATCACGATCGCCTTTTTGGCGAGTGCTTGTTGGATTTCCGATTGAATGTACGAGTTGAACTGCGATATGGAAACGTCAGGTACCACATCGTTTAATAACCCCCAGGAAATCACGACCACTTGTGGGTTGATTTGCCGCAACCACGATGGATAGTCCGCTTTGTACATGGTGCCCAGTTGTGTGCCGTTAGCGCCATAGATGGCCTTGTTGAAATACGTGTCGTGAAAGTGATCGAACGTCATTTGCAAATACCCGTACTTGTTCGTCGCCCCATCGCCTTCCGCAATGGATCCGCCAATGCCCATTACCCTCAAGTGTTCTATTGATGGTTTCACCTTGGCGTGCGTCATCTTTGTCTTATGCGCAGTGTGGTACATCAGCGCTCCCGCCAAAAAAAACAGAGCAACCACTGCCCAGATTCCTTTTTTCACCACATTCGCCCCTTGATCGACTCAATAAAACAAACGCCACAGCCAGTTCGCGACTAGCGGCGGCGCCCGTGCAGGTTCGCGTCTAGTATAGCACGAAGGGTGTGGGAGGACAACCAACGAGGTCATGGTAGAATGGCGCGAAACCTGTTATCATGGACGTAAGGTTGCGTGCAATCGTTCAACTTCATATTGACGACAAGGTGTTCACGCGCGTGAACGAATGAGGGAAGCCGGTGAGAATCCGGCACGGTCCCGCCACTGTGATGGGGAGTCTGCGACATCTGCCACTGTGCCTCGTGCATGGGAAGGCGTCGCGGGCGACGAACCGAAGTCAGGAGACCCGCCTTGTCGAACACACCGCTAGTTCCTACGGTTGATAGGGAGGTGTTTGGTCATTTTCGCGGTATGGCGCGAATGAACAGGCACACACTCAGGTGCCTTTTTTTTTATTGAAATCGGAGTGATCTGCGTGTCGAAGGACTTGATGGAGGCGCTTGCGCGAGGCGCATCTGGTTCGGAATGGCTTGTGAAAATTCGGGATTTGACGGTGCTGCGCGTGGCGCCGCAGGTGAGCATGGTGTTTGCCTGCGACGCGCTTGGCGGTATTGGTATGAAACCGCTTGACCTCGTGCGGGCGTCGGCAGAAACGGTCGGTCACTTCAGTCTGCGCGTGCCGCTGTTAGAGGTGCTGTGCGCAGGCGCCAAGCCGTTTTTGGTGATGGACACGCTGAGCGTGGAGGTGGGTGAGTACGGACTGGCCATTCTCGCAGGCATCAAACGCCTGGCCGCTGAGGCGGGACTCGTGGCTGACGCGCATTTTAATGGCAGCATGGAAAAAAACGTATCACCGAAGCAAACGGGTGTGGGTGTCACAGTGGCGGGGATGGCACAGGGCGATTTGCCGCTGTGCGTTTCGCGACCGGGTGATGCGGTGTTGCTCGTGGGGGTGCCTAAGAGCGCGCCGACGCATGAGGTGCGCATCGGTGATTCGGACATCGTGTCGGTGCAGGAGGTTTTGTGGTTACGCGAGCAACAAGGCGTCCACGACATGGTGCCAGTCGGCTCGCGCGGGGCGAGGCTGGAGGCGCAGGATCTTGCGGCCAGTTCGCATACGGAACTGGTGCTTGATGCGGTGTGGATGGGCACGAACGATGTGGACGATTCGGGCGGTCCGCACACGGCGGTACTGGTCGCTTGCGACGCTGGCAGCGTGTCGCGCTTGCGAGTCGGTCTACAAAGCCCCGTCAGCGTCATTGGTGAATTAATAGAGATGGGGGTTTAGAAGTGATCGAGAGGGTGGGCTTGCAGCCCGTTTCGGACGGGGAAAAAAACAGAACCGCACTGGATCTGTTCTGGATCTGGTTTGCCGCGAACTTGGGAATTTTGGGCGTGGTGTTTGGCGCCATGATTGTCAGTTTTCACGAAGGGTTTTGGGGTTCGGTCGCGATTGCCGCGCTCGGATCGCTGTCGTTCGCGCTAATCGGTCTGCTCAGTGTGGCGGGCCGGGATGCGGGACAGCCGATGATGGCGCTCTCCGCGAGGGTGTTCGGGAACCGCGGCAACATGCTTATGGCGCTCTTGAACTGGGTGAATTTGCTCGGTTGGGAGGCCGTCGCTGTGTTGACGGGCACCTATGCGATTCAGGCGGCATTGTCGCCGCTTGTGCTCGTGCGCTGCCACTGGCTCATGGATGTGTGCGGTGGACTGTTCCTAGTGGTCTTTCTCGTACTGGCGTTGTACGGGTACCCCATTGTTGTCAGGCTACAAAAATGGGTGGCGTACGTGTTTGGGGTGCTGACGCTGGTGATTCTGATCGCGTTCTGGGCGCATGGCACCTCTGGGGCGCCAGTGGCTGCCGCAGCGGGTGGCGACTGGCAAGGGGGCGTCGCCGCATTCACGCTCATTTTGGCGGGCACCAGCATCAGTTGGACGATGGCGTCGTCCGATTACAGTCGCTACCTGTCCCGCCGCGTGCGGTCGCGTTCCATCGTTTTGGCGGTGACGCTTGGCGGTGGCATTCCGCTCTTTGTGCTTCTATTGACAGGCATCCTGCTCGGAGAACGGTCGTCGTCGTTACTGACCGCAGCCAATCCGATTCAGGCGCTGAGCGCATTTCTGCCGCTGTGGATGCAGATTCCTTACCTGATCGTTGTGATCGGCGGACTCTTGGCAGAGGCCGTGCTTGGTTTTTACTCATCTGGATTCAATTTGCTCGCGATGGGAGTGCGCATTCCGCGACCGCGCACCGCTTGGATTGATTTTTTCGTATCGTTCGCGGCGCTGCTGTTCGGTCTCAGTCATCCCACTGATTTTCTAGGAGCGCTGGAAGGGTTTCTGAGTCTGATGGGCGTGGCGCTCGCGGCGTGGACGGGCGTGTTCTTGATGTACGAGTGGCGGGTGAAGGCAAGCGAGATCAAGGTGCCAGGGGCGGTTCGACTGGATGCGTTCGGCGCCTTTGCAGTGGCGACGGTCATCGGGTTGATGTTTACCTCTACACCGCTTTTGACCGGTCCCTATGCTAAGGGAATTTTTGCCGAAAGCAACCTTGGCGTGGTGTTCGCCCTCGTTGTGGCGGGTGGACTGTATTATGTGTTGGGGCATTTTCGTTTCCGCTTGGAGGCGCATTCGGAATGACAAAGGCCATTATGGTCGTGGGCACTTCCTCGCACGTCGGGAAAAGCCTGCTTGCGACCGCGCTTTGCCGGATCGTGTGGGAAGCGGGTTGGAAGGTGGCGCCGTTCAAGTCGCAAAACATGTCGCTGAATGCGGCGGTGACTCCGGATGGCTTTGAAATTGGCCGCGCTCAGGCGGTGCAGGCGCGCGCTGCCGGGATTGATCCGAGTCCGCACATGAATCCGGTGCTGCTCAAGCCGACAAGTCGTCACCAGTCCCAGGTGGTGCTGCGCGGTGTGGCGGTGGGCAACATGGAGGTGCGTGAGTACTTTCGCGGCGGCAAACAGGCGCTTTGGGAGGCCATCGTCGGCTCGTACGAGGAACTGGCAAGCCGTTTTGACGTGATCGTGATCGAAGGGGCGGGCAGCCCTGTTGAAATGAACTTGAAGCCCAATGATCTGGCCAATATGAGAGTGGCAGAGATGGCGGACGCGTGCGTGATTCTGGTGGCCGACATTGAGCGCGGTGGCGTCTTTGCCTCAGTGGTGGGCACGCTGCAACTGCTCGACGAAGCGGAGAGGGCGCGCGTCAAGGGGATTGTGATTAACAAGTTTCGCGGTGATCCTCAACTGTTTGAAGAAGGTAAAAAATGGCTTGCGGAGCGTACGGGTGTGCCTGTGTTGGGGGTGATTCCACACGTTTCCGATCTGGCGATCTCTGAAGAAGACTCGCTCGGACTTGCCCCCCGTCACGGCGCTGAGGATGCGGAAGCGACGCTGCGAATCGGCGTCGTGCGTTTGCCGCATGTAGCGAATTTTACCGACTTTGATCCATTGCTCTATGAAGTGGGCATCCACCTTGTGTGGGTGACGACTCCTTTCGAGATGGAAGGACTCGACGCAGTGATTGTGCCTGGCAGCAAAAGCACTCTGTCCGACATGGTCTGGATGCGGACGTGCGGTCTGGATGTGGCGTTGCGCAAACACTACGACCGGGGCGGTTTTGTCCTTGGGATCTGCGGTGGGTTTCAAATGCTGGGTGAGCGACTGGAAGATCCTGATCAGGTCGAGTCGTCTGTTATGAGGACGGAAGGGCTGGGTTTGCTTGCGATGGAGACGGTGATGACGCGCACCAAGGCGACGAGGTGGGTGGTCGCCGAGCCGATTGGTTCTTTCGCGGGAGAGAAGATGAAAGGGTACGAAATGCACATGGGAACGACGCGAGTGTTGACGGAAGCGGTGCAGCCGTTCGCGCGCCTGACGCTGGCGTCGGGAGAGGTGACGTCAGACGGAGCGGTGGCAAAAGACGGTCGGTTGGTGGGCACCTACCTGCATCATTTATTTCACAATGATGAATGGCGCCTGCGCTGGCTGAACCTGATCCGTAGCGCGAAAGGGATGGATATGGCAACGGCGACCACGTCATTTGATCGGGTGGAAGAAGACGCGATTGCGCACTTTGCGCAGGTGGTGGCGGACAATATGGATATTGAGCGGCTGTTTGCGCTCTCTGGACTCGGTAAGGCGGTGGAAGCGTGAGCGTGCAGTTTATGCGCCACGGCATGACGGCGTGGAATCGGCAACAAAGAATACAGGGGCGACAGGACGTGCCGCTTTGCGCTGAGGGGAGCAAGCAGATCGAGGATTGGCTGGGGGGTGAAGGTGCCGTATGCAACTGGGACGTGGTGGTTTCCAGCCCCTTGCAACGTGCCTTCTCTTCCGCGAAGCGGATTGCGAATGTGTTTCACATCCCGCTTCGACTTGATTCCGCCTTTACAGAACGGGGATTCGGCGACATTGAGGGGCTTTGCAAAGAGGAATGGGCGAAGCTGACGCAGGGGCGGCATCCGGAAACGCTGGAGGGCGGTGAGTTTGGCGTCGAACCGCTCACAGTCTTGCGCGTGCGGCTTGAAGAAGGGTTAGAGCGCTTGCGGATTCGGCACCAGAGGGATCGTGTGCTGGTGGTGACGCACGGAAGTGTGATCTATTCTCTTGGCCGTTGGTTTGAAGAACCGATTCATCTGGTGGAAAACGTTAAAATTGTGGAGTTTAAGGGGGCGCTGGCGAGTGCGCATTTATACGCGGGGCGGTGACCGCGGCAAGACGGCGCTGGCGAGCGGAACGCGCAGGTGGAAGCACGACGTGCGGGTGGAGGCGTACGGGTCGCTGGACGAAGCGGGGGCGTTCATCGGTATGGCGGTGTCGCTGCTTATGTCAGACGCGGAGGCGGACATGCGCGAAACCCTGCAGGAACTTCAGCAGTTCCTATGGGATGCGGGGGCAGACCTGGCGCGGGTCGATGCGGGCGCGGAAGCGGGACGTGTGCCAGAAGAGGCTGTTGCCTTTGTGGAGGCGGCGATCGACCGATTCCAGTCGGAGCTTCCTCCACAGACAAGGTTTGTGCTGCGCGGCGGTACGCAGGCGGCGGCAACGCTGCACGTGGCGTGTACGGTGTTGCGCAGAGCCGAGCGAAGGATCGTCCAACTGATGCAGACGGAGACGGTGTCGGACGCGGTGCTGCAACTCGTCAACCGCGCGTCAGACTTGCTGTTTGTGGCGGCGCTCTTGGTCAATCAACGCATGGCAGTCGGCGAAATCTCGTACAGGCGCAGTTCGGACGTGTTTGTGAAGAAAACTTCGCAGTAGAAAAGGAGTGAAGGTGCTTGTCCTTCGTCGAAAGAGTTCGGAGGCGACGGCGCCGATGAAGATGAAAGCAACCGTATCGCTTATGCTCGGTGTCGTTTTGACGCTGTCAATATTTGGGGTGAGTTTTGCCGCCCATAAGGGACAGGCCGCACAAACCTTCAAAAAGCCTGAGTTTCCATTGCGCGTCACCGATCAGGCGAATCACAAGGTGTTTATTAAAGCAAAACCAACCCGGATTGCCTCGACCACGGAAGGGGAGGACGAGATTTTGTCCGCGCTGGTGCCCAAAAAGGACATCGTGCTGGTGACGGCGTTTGCCTCTAACCCCAGTTACTCAAACATCGTGAACTTTGTCAAAGGCATCCCCAAGATTGGCAACGCGAATGCGGAGCAAATTCTCGCTGTGCGTCCTGACCTGGTATTGATGGCTTCGTACGACACGCCTGGTGTGGTCGGGCAAATCGAACAGACTGGCGTTCCCGTCTATGAGTTCGCAGACTTCAATTCTTTCGCCAATATTGAGAAAAACATCCTGATCACCGGAAGGTTGACGGGCACCACTGCGAAAGCAGAGGTGCTGGTGGCGCATATGCGACAGGAACTTGCCGCGCTAAAAAAAATGACAAAGAATCGCCTGCACCCGACGATTCTCGATGACAGTTCTTACGGGTTTGCGGCTGGCAGGAATACGACGGTCAATAGCGTGATTGTCGCGGCAGGTGGCGTGAACGCGGCGAATCAACTGAACGGGTGGCAAAAAATCACGGATGAAGAGATCGTGAAAATGAACCCGTCTGTGATCATTGATGCGTCCGATGATGCGCCGTTTCTGAAACAATTGGCCAGCAACCCGGCGCTGCAGACGGTGAGCGCGATTCAACACCACCGTTTGTACGCGATCAACAGCGCCGACATGACCTCCGTGTCCCAGTACGCGGTGCAGGGCGCTCGCGATCTGGCGGCGATGCTTTACCCTTCCCACCGATGACACGGGACGGGTGGTGGTTCTTGGCGCTGAGCCTGCTCTTCGTTGCCGCCTGTCTGCTGGAACTATCGCTTGGGCCAATGCGCATTCCGTTTGCCCAGATTCCCGGCGGGATATGGCGGTACCTGCACGGCGGTCGCGGGATCAATGATGTGGTGCTTGGCGATATTCGCTTGCCGCGACTGATCGTCGCCGCCTTGGTTGGTGCGGGTCTCGCCGTCACGGGGACGGCGCTGCAAGCTATTTTCCGCAATCCACTGGCAGATCCGGCGGTGATTGGGGTTTCAAGCGGTGGGGCGCTGGGCGCCGTTGTCGCGATGGGGTGGAGCGTAACCAGTCGCTTGCCGTGGGTGACGCCGCTCGCTGCGTTTGTCAGTGGGATCGCGGCGGTGGAACTGACGTACCGGCTCGCGACGCGGAACCGGCAAACCTCCGTGTATTCGCTACTGCTCGCTGGGGTGGCCATCAACGCCTTTTGCAGCGCGTTGATCAGCCTGATTTTGACGTTGTCGCCGCTACAGACGATGCAGCAGATGCTGTTTTGGCTGATGGGGGGTCTTGACGGCAGCACCTGGTTGCATGGCTGGGTGATCGGTGCAGTGGTAATGTTGTGTTCGCTGTTGATTGGCGCTTATAGAAAGGAACTCGACCTGCTCTCGATCGGTGAGGAGCAGGCGCACGGGGTCGGGGTGCATTTGCAGCGCAGCAAACGCGCGGTGTTGCTACTGTCGGCGCTGTTGGTCGGGGTTTGTGTCAGTTATACCGGCGTGATCGGGTTTGTCGGGTTGATGGTGCCGCACGTGTTGCGGATGTTGATCGGACCCTCGCACCGCAAGCTGTTGCCCGCGTCCGCGCTCGGCGGCGCGACTCTGCTGCTGTGCGCCGATCTGGTGGCGCGGATGGCGTTTTTGCCGATCGAACTGAACGTGGGCATCGTCACGTCAGCGCTGGGCGCACCGTTTTTTCTCTACCTTCTGAATCGTCAGCAGGGAAGCCATTCCGGGGGCAGGAGGGGTTCGCACGAACGAACTTAAAATTGACCACCTCTATTTTGAGCCGGTGCTGGCGGACGTTCACCTGCAAATGCGCGTCGGGCAAATGGTGGCGGTGGTGGGACCGAACGGCGCGGGCAAGTCTACCCTGCTCAAGATTTTGGCGGGACTTTGGCGACCGACGAGCGGCAGGGTGTGGATTGGCGAGCGGGACATTCACCGAATGCCCGCAAAAGAGCGGGCGCGGCAGATCGCGTACATCCCGCAGCAATGGCTGGATTCGATTCCCTTTACGGTGACCGAGTTTGTGCGCATGGGTGGCTACGCTCACAACGCCAGTCGTCAGTCGGTGCCGCTCTCTGAGTTGCTGACGCAACTCGGACTTGGTGAGTATGCGGATCAGCCTTTGATGCGACTGTCGGGCGGCGAGCGGCAGCGGGCGATTCTGGCGCGTTGCCTGTATCAGGGCAGCGAGGTGGTGCTGCTTGACGAACCGATTGCGAATTTGGATTTATTTTACCAATTGGAAGTTCTCGTTACTTTGCAAGAATTGGCAAAACGTGGCGCGCTCGTCGTGATCGCGATCCATCACCTGGAGCTTGCGATGCAGTACTGTCCGACCTGTCTGCTGCTTCACGAACACCGGGTGCGTGGGTTCGGCGCGACGGCGGACGTGATGAACGAAACGGTGTTGCAAGAGGTGTTTCGCATTCCGGTGAAACGGTATCAGGATCCGTTCAACCAGACGCTGAGGCTCAGCTATGAATGGGAGGAGTATCGGACATGAGGGCGCTGGTCATAGGGGGCGCACGCAGCGGCAAGAGTCGTGTTGCGGAGGATTTGGCACTGAAAACGGCAGCTCGTGAGGGGTTGCCGCTGGTGTATGTGGCGACGGCGGAGGCGCTTGACGACGAGATGCGGGAGCGGATTGCGCGTCACCGGCAAAGCCGCGACCCGAACTTCCAGACGGTGGAGGAGCCGCTTGAGGTGGCGGCATGGCTGCTTGCGCCATCCCGTCCCCAGGTGGTGCTGGTTGATTGTCTGTCGCTGTTGATGTCCAACTGGCTGGGGAAGGGCATGGACGAAGTGGCAAGGGCGCGGGAACTGCTGTATGCCTTGCAGGCGACGTTACAGTCCTGGATTGTCGTCAGCAATGAAGTGGGGATGGGGATCGTGCCTGGCGATCCGTTCAGCAGGCGCTACCGTGACGCGCTCGGGCGCCTGCACCAGGACATCGCGGCGGAGGCGGAGCGGGTCTATTTGACGGTGGCGGGGATTCCGCTTGATGTGAAAGCATGGCAGGCCGAGGTTTGATCTTTGCTCATGCAGGTGTGGTTGCCGCAGCGCTGCTGCTGGATCGGCTCGTCGGCGATCCGGGGGCGCTCCCGCACCCGGTGGTGGTGATCGGCTGGGTGATCGCGCGACTGGAATCGGTCTGGAACCGGGTGTCGTATGCACCGGCGCGACGGCGCGTGTTGGGCGGACTGATGGCGTGTCTGGTGGTGCTGGTGGCGGCGCTTAGCGCGTGGTTGGTGCTGGTGCTTTTGGCGCGGGTGTCGCCGATACTCGCGGTGCTTGGCAACGTCTGGCTGGTGTCGACGACCATCGCCTGGAAGGGGCTTCGCGGTGCCGGTCGCCAGGTGGCAGAGGCACTCGTGCGGGACGGGATCGCGGCGGCGCGGGTGGAGGTGGGGAAGGTCGTGGGTCGGGACACGGACAACCTCAGTGAGCGGGAGGTGGTGCGGGCGACGGTGGAAACGCTAGCCGAAAACACCGTGGACGGGATCATTGCGCCTGTTTTGTACGGACTCATCGGACTGGCGCCGCTGGCGCTGGCGTATCGAGCGGTCAATACGCTCGATTCCATGGTGGGCTACAAGAATGAACGCTATCGCGAGTTTGGATTTTTTTCTGCGCGGTTGGACGATGTGGCGAACTGGTTGCCCGCAAGGTTGACGGGGGGGCTGATGCTGGTGGCGCTTTTTTTGCTGAAAATGAGGGTCGGGGCGGGGTTCCGTACGCTGCTGCGCGATGCGGGCAAGCACCCGAGTCCCAATGGTGGCATCCCTGAGTCAATCGTGGCGGGCGGTCTTGGCGTGCGCCTTGGCGGGTACAACTCGTACCACGGCGTCACCTCATTGCGGGCGTACATGGGAGATGAAACGCGCCCGCTTGGTGCCAACGACATTTGGCACACGATCCGCATTGTCGACGCCGTGTCCGTGCTGGCGTTTGTCATGATGGCGCTCGTCATGCTAGTGCTAGGCATGCTCGCGGTGGCGAGAAGCGGGTGGTGAGCGTGTGATGAGCGTGTGGAAGTGGCCGCTGCTCGCGCTGCAGTTCCTAACGGTGGTGCCGGTGCGGATTCGCGAAGTGAGTGTGCGCGACCTGCGTGCAAGCGTCGTCTTCTTTCCGGCGCTGGGGATGTGTCTGGGCGCGCTTGTCTGGCTGGTCAAATGGACGGCAGAGTTCGCCTTCCCACCCCAAGTCGCGGCGTTTTTGGCGCTTTCGGCGCTCACGCTCGTGACGGGGTTATTGCACCTGGACGGCTGGATGGACGTGGCGGATGCGCTTGGTAGTCGCAAGCCGAAGGAGCAGGCGCTGACGATTATGAAGGACAGCCGTGTCGGGGCGTTTGGCGCGAGCGCAGGGGGGCTGCTGCTGCTTGGAAAGTACGCGGCGCTGGTGGCGCTGGATCCAGCGCACATCAGCCTGTTCGTATTGCCGCCGCTCTTGTCCCGACTGGGGATGGTGTGGCTGATGGCGCTCGCGCCGTCTGCGCACCCAGAAAGCAGCCTCGCCGTCGTGTACGCGCGCCAGCTTCCTGTGCCAGTGGTTGTGGTCGCCTCGCTGTACTCGCTTGCGGCGGTCGGACTGCTGCTGCCGTGGCCGCGCACGCTTGGTGCCATTGTCATTCTGACGCTTGCGATCGCAGGGTATCAGCGCTGGATGAACCGCCGCTTCGGGGGCATGACCGGGGATCTGTACGGCGCGTTCAATGAGGGACTGGAGTGGGTGTTTTTTACATGGGGGGCGATGAAATGATGAGGGTTCACGGCGGCAGGGTGTACGAGTATGCGGAAGCGCACGACGCGGCATGGTCGGAGATTGCGGATTTTAGCGCCAACATCAACCCACTTGGTCCGCCGCCTGCGGTTTTGCGGGCGGTGACGGGGTCGCTGGGGCAAATCCGTCATTATCCAGACGCGCGTCACCAAGCGGTCAAGCGCGTGTTGTCGCAGCGTTTTGGCGTGGAGCCAGAGCGGATCGTGTGCGGCAATGGGGCGACGGAGGCGCTTGCGTTGCTGCTCGAAGCGCTGCGTCCGCAGCGCCTGATGGTACTGACGCCCGCATTTCAAGGGTACGAGGCCACCGCGCGGCATTTGCACATCCCTGTGTTGAAGGTTCCGCTCTGGCAGGATGGTGGCGTCGCGTTTTCCCAGTTGACGCTGGTGCAGAGCCTGCAATGTGGGGACGCTGTGATCGTCAACAACCCGCACAACCCGACTGGGTACGCATTTACAGCGCGGGAACTGGCGGAACTGGCTGAGGTGCTGCAGGAGCGCGGGGTACACCTGATCGTCGACGAGTCATTCATGGACTTTCTACCCGATCAGGAGCGCTGGAGCGTGCTGCCGTTGACGCGCAAGATCGCGTCGCTGTCCGTCCTGCGTTCGGCGACGAAAATGTACGCGATACCCGGATTGCGGTTTGGGTTTGCGGTCTGCGCCGCTGATCTCGCGGCGCAAATCGAGCGGGTCAGGGACGGTTGGAGCGTCAATCAGTTGGCGCAGGTCGCGGCGGTCGCCGCCTATCAGGGTGTGGGGTTTGACGAACAGACTTGGACGTGGTTAAAGGAAGAAACAAGCTGGCTGTACACCACTTGGGGGCGACACTCGCTGATCGAACTGCAACCGCCGCACGCTAATTTTTTTCTCGTGCAAATCAAGCAAGGAGGACTGGCGCGAAAGCTGCTGCGGCACCTGGAACAGCAGCGGGTGTACCTGCGCGGCATGGCGGGGTTTGAACTGCTCGACGACACTTTTTTGCGGGTGGCGATCCAAACGCGCGGACAAAATGAACGCCTGTGGCGGGCGGTCGAGGGGTTTGTCGCTGCGACCGCCCAAGCGAAAGAGTGACTTGATGATTAGTGTTTGGCTGCGTTCAGCATGGCGGCAGGGGCGATGACGAGAACGGCTTCGCCGCGCGCGCAGACGACGCCTGCCACGGACAGCTCGCTGTGAATCACCGCTTTTTTCCTGCCTACTTCGACAATCCTGCCGCGGATCTCGATCGGTTGCCCGTGCGGGGTCGGTTTGAGGTAATCCACCTTCAGAGAGGCGGTGACGCAGCGCGGTACGCCAGCCTCGTCGCCAATTTCATGGTCGCCCAGTTCGTGGCCGTCGCGACGGTAGAGAGCGAGCGAAGCGGAGCCTGTGCTGTGGCAGTCAATTAATGAAGCAATGAGGCCGCCGTAGACAAATCCTGGAATGGCAAGGTGTTCGGGACGCGGAGTGTACTCCGTGACCGTTTCGTCGCCGTCCCAGTGAGTTTTGATCTGCAGACCGTGTTCGTTCAGCCTGCCGCAGCCGTAACAATGGGAAAAATCGTCAGGGTAGTGATCCTGAACGGCTGTCGAAGTGTTCGTTTGTTGCATATTGATCCACCTTCTATGTGATAGTTTCTAACACTTATAGGTCTACCACACTTTTCGGCTTTTCACAAAATAGCGTATAGGGTATCGATAGTGTCTATGGTTGACGTTTGCGTGATTTGTCGCTATCCTTCTGTTAAAGGTAGACACTGCGGCGCTCACAGAGCGAAGCGCCGGGTGAGGTTGGTTGAGTTGAGCTGAGATAGAACAACGTTCATATTGTTCGCGAACTCGGCACGACGACACTGACGCTGAGTTTTTTTTATTTCCAGCGAGAGGGTGTTCGGTATGATCGTCGTGATGGACAATTACGACTCGTTTACGTATAACCTAGTGCAGTACCTGTATGTGATCGGCGAAGAGGTGACGGTGTTTCGCAACGACAAGGTCACGCTCGACCAGATCGCGGCGATAAGACCCGATGGCATCGTGATTTCCCCGGGTCCCGGCAGGCCGGACGATGCGGGTCTGTCACTAGACGCGATCCGTCATTTTTCCCAACAAACTCCGATACTCGGCGTTTGCCTTGGCCATCAGGCGATTGGGCAGGCGTTCGGGGGGCAGGTGGTTCTCGCCAGGGAAATGATGCACGGCAAGGCTTCGACGGTGGCGCAAAGCGGGGATTCGCCGCTCTTTGCTGGTCTGCCTGCGCGGTTTGAAGCCATTCGTTATCATTCCCTGGTGGTGGATGCTGATTCCTTCCCGGCAGATTTGCGGGTGACCGCGACGATCGCTGACGGGACGATCATGGCGCTCGAACACAGGCGTTTGCCCGTGTATGGGGTGCAGTTTCATCCCGAGAGCGTCCTCAGCGAGTACGGGATGGAGCTTTTGCGTAATTTTGTGCGCCTGACGAAGCGGGAGCGATCCGGTTCGCTGTCGGTGCAAGGGGGGGCGGTGTGATGACGACGGCACTTCCACTTGCGGTGAAAACGCGCGCCATCCGAGTGCCTACCACCGCGTTGGCGTTTGCGTTTTTTTCCGTTTTGCATGAGGAGTATGGCAGCCAAAACGTGGCGCTGCTTGACGCGCATGTGCAGGAGGACACGGTTTACAATCAGGCGATGATCGGTTTGTTTCCCGCGTTGACGGTCAAGGTGAAAGACGGCGACCTTGCGCTTTCTGGCGATGATTCGCTGTTGCGCTTGCTGCCTGCGCAGGAGCCTGTCAAGATAGCGCTTGATGAGCGGTTGCAGGCGCTGTTGCGGCAGTTTCAGGCGGATGCGGAGTTGCCGCCATTTGCCTTCGGCTTTATGGGGTATTTTGGGTTTGAAGCGATGAAGTACATGGAGTCGATCGATTTTCCGGCACAGGACGATCGCCATCTGCCAGACGTTTTGTTGCAGATGCACCGGATCATGATCCATGTGAACCCTGACGTGACGACGGTATTTTTTCATGATCTTGGCGATGGAGTCGCGCCGTTTTCGGCGGAAGACTTTTGGCGGCTGGTGCTGCGGGCGCAAGACGCGCGGCCTGCAGAAGCGAAGGCACTGGCCAAGGTGGAGTTTGTCGAGGAAGTCAGTCGTGAGGCGTTTGTCGAGCGGGTGGAAACGATTAAGGCGCACATCCGGGCGGGCGATATTTTCCAATGCGTCCCATCCAAGCGCGTGCGGGTTCACGGCTTGGCCGATCCTTTGACGGCGTATGCGAAACTGCGCAAAATTAACCCGTCTCCGTATATGTTTTATGTGGATTACGGAGAGTTCGTGCTGTTTGGCGCGAGTCCGGAGATGCAGTTGCGACTGGTGAATGGACGGGCGCTGATGAAGCCGATTGCGGGCACGTCGAAGGGCAAGGGCAAGACGAAGGAAGAGAACGACCGCTTGATCAAGGAGTTGTTTGAGGATCCGAAAGAACGCGCAGAACACGTGATGCTGGTTGACCTGTGCCGCAACGACTTGGGGCGGATGGCGAAGCCGGGCACGGTAAAGGTGGAGAAGCTGTTGCAGGTGGAGGAGTACTCGCATGTGTTTCACCTGGTGTCGCACGTGTCGGCGGAACTTGAGGAAGGCGCGAATCCGTTTGCGGCGGTGTTTGCCACGTTTCCGGCGGGAACCCTCTCGGGGGCGCCGAAAATTCGGGCGATTCAGATCCTTGCGGAAACGGAAAGCGTGCAGCGGGGGCCGTATGGCGGCATTATCGGAATGTTCGATCACCTCGGCAACCTCGATTCGGCGATTGTGATTCGCACTGTCGTGTACAAAGAAGGTGTCGCGTACATTCAGGCGGGTGCGGGAATTGTCGCGGACTCGGTGCCAGAGCGCGAGTGGGACGAGTGCGACCACAAGCTGGGGGCGCTCAGGGCGATTTTTCAAGATCAGTAGTGTGGTTAGGTACTAGTGGACAAATGCGTGCGCGTAGGTTGATAGTGACCAAATTCGAGGGGGAATCGGCATGGATGAACTCCTGCAGTTTCTCGCGGTGATGGCGGCGTTGTCAGCAGGCGCGCAGGCGGTCACGCAGCAGATGAAAAAGCGCATTGCCATTTTGCATCTGAGCGCAAAGGCGAAACCGAACGATTCGAAGTGGGATGAGGTGTACGAAGAGGCGCTGCGGCGGGTCAACATTCAGTTCCTGGCTGGGGTCAATGGCGCGGTACTGGCCGGTCTTGCGCAGGTGCATCCGTTGCAGATGTTGAAAATGCAGCCGATTTGGGGTTCTTTGCAGCCTTCCTGGGCGGCGAGTCTGTTCGACTATGCGTTTGCGGGCGTGTTGGTCGCGTATGGCGGCCCGTGGTTCCACGATGCGTTGGGGGCGGTGCGCGTGTTTAAGATGCAGGCGAAGACGATTGCGCCGCCGCCTAAAAAAGAGTGAAATTGTATGAGCATCGTGTTGATTATTGATTGGATTCATGGTATCTTATCTATTGCGTTCGCACGGAGAGATGTCCGAGTGGTCGAAGGAGCACGATTGGAAATCGTGTAGGCGTTGATAGCGTCTCGTGGGTTCGAATCCCACTCTCTCCGCCACTCGCGTTGCGGCGGAGTAGCTCAGGTGGTCAGAGCATACGGTTCATACCCGTAGTGTCGGGGGTTCAAATCCCTCCTCCGCTACCATTCGTGCCACTTTAGCTCAGCAGGTAGAGCGGTTCACTCGTAATGAACAGGTCACCCGTTCGAGTCGGGTAAGTGGCTTCACGAAAAACCGCGTCATATCAAGGAAAAACGGGGGTTCCTACTAAAAGGAGCCTCCGTTTTTTACTGTCCATTGTGCGAAAATTGTGCGAGTGCTTTTATGATGTGCGAATTGTGCCAGTATGGGGGGTGTGACTACGATCTTTTTGTATCCCTTCATGGCGGTTTGGTTAGCCCATTGTGCGAGATTGTGCGGATTAAGCAAATAAGAAATTTTCAAGTTTTTTCGCTGCCTCCTCCTTTTGCTCGCTGAAAACGTAAGCGTAGGTTTTGAGCGTTAGTTCAATGGACGCATGACCTAGATTCTCGCTTACTACTTTGATCGGCACTCCGGCCATTAGCGCCAGCGTTGCGTAACTGTGACGCAATCCGTAAACGGTGAAAGTAGAAGGCAAGTGAGCGTCCTCTACGATCTGCTTGAAGTGGCGCTTGTTTATATTGTCCGGCCTTAACGGTGTGCCCACTTCGCTTGTGAATACAAGTTCGTTGCGTTCATATTGGTCGCCAGCGCTAAGCGCCCGCGTTGCCTGATCCTTCCGCCATATCCGCAATAGCTCCATTGTCGGTTCTGGTATAACGACCGTGCGGCTGCTGAGCTTCGTTTTTGTCGCTTCCTCGATTCGATAACCTCCGCCCTTGCGGTTGATGTGCATGGTGCGCTTAACGGTTGCTTTACGGTTCTCCCAATCAATATCGGACCACGTCAACCCTAGTGCCTCGCTTGGCCGTAATCCTGTGGTCAGTAGGAGAACATAGAACGCGCCCAATTTGTCCATGTGGCACACCTCTATAAAACGCTTGGCCTGATCTGCGTTCAGTGCTTGTCGCTCTTGCTTTGGCGTTTTCGATTTCGGCACACTCGCATAATCGGACGGATTCTTAACGATCATTTCCCATTTCACGGCATCCTCTAACGCATTGTGTAGAACGGCGTGGGCGCGTCGGATCGTGGCGGCACTCACTCGCTCAATTAGTGTGTTATACGCTTCTTGAATATCGAGCGGACGCAACTTGGATAGTTTGTACTCGCCTAACAGTGGTCGGATATACAAGCGTAGCATGTCGTTGTCATTGTCATAGGTGCGCTGCCTAACATTCGCTTTATGCGTGGTCATCCACCTGTCTAGGTACATGTTCAGCGTTTCCTTTTGGTTGACTTGAATAGTACCCGCGTCACGCTCTGAAAGCATTTGGCGCAAAGTCTGTTTTGCTTTGCGCTCGCCTATTTCAACTTTTGACGTATAAATCCGTTTGCCGTTTCCATCCGTCTTGACATACAACCTAACGAGCCATCGTTCTTTTCCTTCGGGGGTCTTTCCTAGCAATTTGACTGTGCCCTCGCTTCGCGCCATTCTCCCCACTCGCTTTCAAATTAGATTCAACTTGATTGATTCCATTACAACTCAATAAAATATTTCGCACAATGCTCGCACAATGGCGTTTATAAACCGCGTAAAATCAACGTTTTTTATATGACCTGTTCATTGCGAAGGAGTAGGTACTTAGGCAAACTGTCTGAAAACTTGACGCGCATTAAATATACGCATTACAATAAGGTTAGTGAGGTAAGTAAGTGTGAAAAGCTATTCTTCGCGAGAAATTATCAAGATGCTTGAACAGGATGGCTGGTATCTTGTAGGTGTACGAGGCGATCATTATTACTTCAAGCACCACGCGAAGAAAGGTAAGCTAACAGTTCAACATCCTTTGAAAGACCTTCGCGTAGAAAATGTACGACAGATTTTAAAACAGGCGGGCTTATTACCCTGAAAGGAGTCTTGATGTACATGGAGCATTATATTTTCCCGGCGATCTTCACGCCTGATAAAGAGCGAGGCGGGTATACGGTCAAATATCCAGACTTGCCGGGGTGTTTGACTGAGGGTGATAACTTGGAACTGGCTCGCGCCAATGCACAGGAGGCACTTGAAGGTTTTCTGTACTTCATGGAGCAAGACAACGATCTTATTCCGGCACCCAGTTTTCCCGAAAACATCAAAATGGAACCGGGCGCATTCGTTGTGCCCGTTGATGCTTGGATGGGTTTAGTCCGCGATGAAATGAAAAATAAAGTCGTTCGTACCAATGTCACGCTTCCCAAGTGGTTGAAAGACGCGGCGGAAGAAAGGCAATTTAACTTCTCTCAACTTCTGCAACATGCTATTAAAGAGCGATTGAACATTCATTGAGCCTTTTCAGCTAATTGACCCCCCGCCATTAAAAGAGGGGAGAAGTCAAGAGGAAGCGACTTTGTAATAAGAATGAAAAATCGTCTGCATAAGCGGACTGAATGGTATACTAATCATTATAAGATGGGAGACGGAAGGATGAATGGTATGCCGAAACCCAAACTGGATCGATCAGAAACTTACACCTACGAGGATTATCTTACCTGGGATGGCCCTGAACGATGGGAATTAATTGACGGCGTGCCGTATTTGATGGCAAGCCCAGTGCCAGAACATCAACAAGTCGCAATTCAACTTGGAGCAGAGTTTGCGATGTACTTACGTGGAAAGGAATGTCGGGCATTCATAGCCCCGATGGATCTCACGTTTGAGGAGAATAAGCGAACAAATAAGGTTGTTCAACCGGATTTGTTTGTCATGTGCGGTGAATATGCCAGTGATAAGCGGATTATCGGGGTGCCGGTACTCGTCATCGAAATCCTTTCACCGTCTACTGCCAAACATGACTTTCTTCGAAAATTAAACATGTACCAAAAAGCGGGTGTAAAGGAATACTGGATTGTAGATCCCGACGAAAAAAACATCAACGTATATTTACATGATGGTTCAATCCTTCGTTGGACTGAAACGGAGTATAAACCAGGGGAAAAGCTCAGCCCGACAATATTTCCAGATTTAACGATTGACGTGGCTACAATTTTTGTTTAAATAATGCAAAACGCCTGTCAGGATCTATTGATCCCGGCTGGCGTTTTTTTTCATGCTTGAAAAATCCTACTACGCACATTTTCGTTAGTTTGTTCAATCAATTCGGGACAGAAAGCAAATCGATGCCATCAAAAAAAATTTGTGGGCTACAAACAAACGAGATGACTGCCTGTTCGTCGTCGGGATTAACAGTGAGCTGCGCATCAGTAATTGAGATCAGTATATTTCGTCGAGTTGATCATGAACTCACCCGTTTAATTGCTTTTTCACTCAGATGTCCAAACAAATGATAGAAGGTTCCTTTATACTGCATTTCAAATTCGTCAATCTGTCTATTAATGGATTCGATTTTTTGGTTCTGGACAACCCGAGTTGTTCAGCAGATTTGGAAATATTAATCAGAATGTCTGGCTGATATTCATAAATTAAGGAACCACGAATCGTCACCTCATAAAACCATGCATCAAAGCGTAACTTAAGCTCTGCTGTATCCATAGGTTCAGAGAAAATCCTCTCCGAAATGCTGATATTGGAGGATTTTATACTAAATATGGAGTCATTGACTGTGAAAGCTCTACGTTGTGCCCAGCAAGGGGAAAGGTCTGCTTCCAGGCGCTCTGTGCTACAATGCGTATAGGTGATCAGAAGGGGTATTTTCTGCGCGACTCTATGGTTCCCGATCACGCAAAAACAAGAAATTGATGGAAGACATGAAGAAGGTGGTTGACGATGCACAGAAGCCATAAGATTGCGCTTGATCCAAACCATCAGCAAGCCACCTATTTTGCTAAAGCCTGTGGTGTGGCGCGGTTTGCCTACAACTGGGGTCTAGCAGAATGGAAGCGCCAATACGAGGCGGGTGAAAAATCAACGCAAGCTTCACTTCGTCGGCAACTGAACGCGATCAAGCGCGAACAGTTCCCTTGGATGCTAAAAGTCACCAAAAATGCACCGCAAATGGCGTTG
Source organism: Bacillota bacterium (assembly GCA_021846165.1). Lineage (GTDB taxonomy): Bacteria > Bacillota > Bacilli > Alicyclobacillales > SLC66 > JAJZCL01. Next base: position 21,631 of record JAJZCL010000023.1, read on the forward strand.
ATTCACCTTGGCGATGCGTTTGAGCGGTTTTT
>JAJZCL010000024.1 GCA_021846165.1 Bacillota bacterium
CATGAGTTCACTTTCTACACTGTCCACCCAAAACGGGGACGGGAAGCGATGAATGATGCAGGCATTCTCACAAAATACCAAGGCGTTAGCGATCACCCCGAACCAAAACCAATTGAATCCGCAGCAGATTGCCGAATTTGTATCCAAATATGACGAGATCATGAAGGCTGGTTTGGAGCAGAACCCCTTACCGCCTCCATCGAACACCAAGAAACGTGGAAAAATAAAAAAGAGCAAGACCCGCAATCTGTTGGAACGACTCGATCAAAATCGCGAGGCTGTTCTCTTGTTCCTTCACGACCACAGGGTGCCGTACACGAATAACCAAGCGGAGCAGGATGTACGAATGATCAAGGTACATCAAAAAGTGTCCGGTGCGTTCCGAAGCACAGAGGGGGCGAACATCTTCTGCCGAATCCGAGGCTACATCTCCACGTTGAAGAAGCAGAGACTACCAGTTCTCGAATACATTCAACAAGCGATTCGGATTAACTCCTCCTGATTGGACAGACGCTAAGTGTCAGCCGAAACGATTCTAGAACAACTCTGCTTGACGTTATTACCGACTATTCAATTTGGTATAATGAATTTATCAGTAAAAACTATATATATAACGAAAAGACTGGTTGAAGCGGTCAGTGTTCTACAACGTATTTTACAAGTCAGTCTAAGAAATTCGGGACGCAGTCCAAGCGTTCATAACGGAAATTAACAAAACGCCTGCCAAGACGGTAGACCGACTGTGTATACAATTGTAGATCATGTCGAATTTTTATCGTCGTCTTCTATATCGTTTCCGAAAGGTGAAATGATTGATGATGTTTGATCATTTAAAGAATAAATTTTCACTACTTTCGTTATTAAACTGGAAAAAAGATATAAATATCATGTTGTTGAATTCAGTATTTAAAATATTGCGTTTTAACCCCGTTGAAAATAAGAGTATTATGAATTATGATAATTACATAAAATTAATTAATGATCCTTATTTGGTGATATCATCGAACAGCACAGAAATTCTTCATCAAGTACTTTACGATTATTTTTGGAAACCCGAATTCCATCCTAATCCAGGTAACGTTGTTTTTGATATTGGCGCCAACACAGGTATGTATTCATTGATTGTAGGTAGGATGACTAACAACCAAGCATTCGTTCATTCCTTCGAACCCTTACCCGAATCATTCGAACAGTTGAAGATGCATTTATTACTCAATCAAATCAACCACATCACGATAAACAGAGTAGCTTGCGGGGATTTCAATGGTGAAATAGACCTTTTCAAAATCTTTAACAATACCCAATCGACAATAAATGAGCAGTTTGTTAAAGGAGTGAACGAAAAAACGAGCTTCAAGGCAAAATGCATTACACTTGATAACTACATTCAACAACACAGTATTTCTAAGATTGATTTAATAAAAATCGATGTAGAAGGTTCTGAATTAAACATTTTACGAGGAGCTAAAAACACTTTAAAAATTACAATAAAAATAATAATGGAATATCACACCAACGAGCTTAAGGAAGAATGCTCTAATTTATTAGAAAACAATGGTTTCCGTAAAATATGCGAAGGGGGATCCATCAACCTTGGTATTCTCTATTTTTCAAAATAATCAATCGCAATCAAACCATTTTACGCCAACTTACCACGGCCTAGAAATCACCGGATCGATCAATACCTTCTAATACTTTTTCACCAAAATACTACTGATTTACTATGCCCAATGCTAATATCTTTTGCTAAATATATATTAAAATCAGGATTATCTAAGAAAAAATTAACATCCTCTCCAGCTTCATCCGCGCGAAAACGATATTCCAAATCCATGTTTATATAAGCGAATCCAAATCCCGTCATAGCAATCTCAGCATACGGCTTTAGTTGTTCAACCTCCTCGTCAGTGTAATGTTCAGCATTGTATAAAGTACGCTGCTTCATTAAAACACTTGTACCATTCGCCATACGATAATTCGCCGTCCATGATTTATTCTTTTTTTCCGCCCAACGCATAGCTTCAGCGATTTTCAGATACGACTCAAATTGTAGTATTATGTCAGAATCCAACCACAGTACCCATGCGTTGCCTTTTTCTTTTTGCAGTAACGATCTCACTTGATTCATTACAATATTCCTTGCACGGGGAATATTTCCAGCCTCTCCAAGCAAAAATTTGATTGGTCTATGAATATATCCGGCCAACAATGTTAACTCTGCAATACTGTAGATCATGGCTCGGCCATCATGAGTTGGAATTCCAACAATCAGGTTTTTGACCTCCATATTCAAACATCACACTTTCACATTTGATTTTAAAAAAGCGAGCGACACTACTTTCAAGTCAACGACTCCCGCTTTCACTTCGCTTAGAAGTGGGGGACTCCCGCCACAAAGACGTTGAATATACATTTAATTAAAATCCTGCCCCCCGCCTTCTTGTCACAATAGACAATAAAAAGCGGAGCGCAGGAACCCTAAAAAATATTACGCGCGAGACACGTACAACCCGCTGCGCGTATCGATGATCAGCACATCACCAATGTTGACGAAAAACGGCACCTGTACCGTGTACCCCGTTTCCATCGTGGCAGGCTTGCTGCCTCCTGTCGCCGTGTCGCCGCGAATCCCCGGTTCCGTCTGCGCCACCGCCAGTTCCACGGTGTTCGGAAGTTCCACGCCGATCGGCTGGCCTTCATAAAGGACGACAGTACAGTTCATGTTTTCCTTAAGAAAATTCAGCTCATACTCCAACTGACCGCGACCGATGTTGGTCTGTTCGTACGTTTCCGTATCCATGAACGTATAGTTGTCGCCGTCGTTATACAGGTACTGCATGCCGCGGTTCTCAATTCTAGCACGCGGCACCTTCTCCCCTGCGCGAAACGTGGTCTCCTTGACCGCGCCTGTGCGGATGTTCTTCAGCTTGGTGCGCACAAACGCTGCGCCCTTACCGGGTTTGACGTGCATGAATTCGATTACGCGCCAGATCTGGCCGTCGTACTCGATTGTCACACCCGTCCGAAAGTCATTGCTGGATATCATCGGTGTAGCCATCCCCCTGCTTCAAATTGCAAAATTTCGCTGCACACATACTCTTTTTTGTAACACACTCGCCGCCCGAGGCGCAAGTTTTGATGCGAGTATCCGCACTTATTCCGCCCGTTTAGGCGTGTAACGCAGGATCGGATTGCGTGCCGCCATGGTTTCGTCGAGGCGGTCGATCACCGTCGTGTGCGGGGCGTTTTGCACCACCTCCGGCGTTTCCCGCGCCTCTTTCGCAATTTGCAAGAGAACCGCGGCAAACTCGTCCAGCGTCTGCTTCGATTCCGTTTCCGTCGGCTCGATCATCATCGCCTCTTCCACGTTGAGCGGAAAATACACGGTGGGTGGGTGATAGCCAAAGTCAAGAATGCGCTTTGCGATGTCAAGCGTGCGCACACCGCTCGCCTTGAACGGTTTGCCCGAAAGGACGAACTCGTGCTTGCAAGTGCGCGGAAACGGTACCTCGTAATCCCGTGCCAGTTTGCGCATCAGGTAATTCGCGTTCAAAACCGCGTCCTCACCGACTTTTTTCACCCCCTCCGCCCCCATCGTACGAATGTAGGCGTAGGCGCGCACCAGCACGCCAAAGTTGCCGTAAAAACCCTTGACCTTCCCGATGCTGAGAGGCCGATCATGATCGAATGCGTACTCACCCGCCGCAGTTCGCACCACCATCGGTTTTGGTAAAAATGGAATCAGGTCGCGCTTCACGCCGACCGGCCCCGCACCAGGCCCGCCCCCACCGTGCGGCGTTGAAAACGTCTTGTGCAAATTGAGGTGAACGACGTCAAACCCCATGTCGCCAGGGCGTGCATAGCCGAGTAGCGCGTTGGCGTTGGCGCCGTCATAGTAGAGCAGCCCACCTGCGTCGTGAACGATGTTCGCAATCTCTTCAATGTTCTCTTCAAACAAGCCAAGTGTACTCGGATTCGTCAGCATCAGTGCCGCCGTATCCGCATCGACTGCCGCACGCAGGGCGTCAAGATCGACACCTCCCTGCTCATTCGAAGGAATCGTCACCGTGCGAAACCCGGCAAACGAAGCGCTGGCTGGATTCGTCCCGTGTGCCGTATCCGGCACCAGCACCTTCGTTCGCACATCGCCGCGATGCTCGTGATAAGCGCGAATCATCATCAGCCCTGTCCACTCACCTGCCGCGCCCGCCGCAGGCTGTAAACTCACCGCGTCCATACCAGTGATCTCCGCGAGATCCTCTTGCAAGCGGTACATCAGCTTCAGCGCACCCTGCACCGTCGCTTCTGGTTGCAACGGGTGCAAACGGGCAAATCCCGCCATCCCCGCCACCTCTTCATTGCGCTTCGGATTGTACTTCATCGTGCAGGAGCCAAGCGGGTAAAAACCCAGATCAACGCCATAGTTGCGCCTCGATAACCCCGTATAGTGACGGACGAGTTCCACCTCGCTCACCTCAGGCAAAAGCGGCGGCTTTGCGCGCAGTAAGTGAGCGGGGATCGCGGAAGCAGGATCGACGTCTGGCACGTCGAGATCCGGCAGCGTATACGTCCGGCGGCCACTGTGACTACGCTCAAAAATCAATGGATAATCGCCTTCCTGACGTCTCATAACAGTTCCTCCAATCGAGCGGCCACGCGATCAATCGTCGCTTTGTCCAACACTTCCGTCACCGCGACGAGAAGCCCGTCGGCCAGTTCAGGGTAATCAGCCCGCAAGGGCAATCCGAAGAACACGCCTTCCTCTTGCAGTTCTCGCCGCACTCGCTCCGTCTGGTCGCCCAAGGTGACGACAAACTCATTAAAAAACGGTGCCGCGAACACGCGCTTCGCGCCCGCTTGCGCAAACCGTTTCGCGGCATAGTGCGCCTTTGCGTAATTGTGCCGCGCGAGTTCGGCTAAACCGACAGGGCCAATGCTCGCTAGGTACACGGTCGCAGCAAGCGCGTTCAACGCCTGATTCGAACAAATGTTCGACGAGGCTTTTTCCCTACGAATGTGTTGTTCGCGCGCCTGCAAGGTGAGAACAAACCCGCGCCTGCCGCCGCGATCTTTGGTTTCCCCCGCGATCCGTCCGGGCAGCCTGCGCATCAGCGCCTTGCTCGTCGCCATCATGCCAAGGTGCGGCCCACCAAACGCAGGCGGATTGCCCAGCGACTGTCCGTCCGCTACCACGATATCGGCTCCAAGGCTACCGGGCGCCGCCAGCATGCCAAGCGCAACCGGGTACGTGGCGACCAGCAGCAGTGCGCCCTTGTTGTGCGCCAGCTTCGCAATCACCGCCACGTCTTCGATCTGTCCGAAAAAGTTGGGATAGGCAACGGTGACCACCCCCACCTCGTCAGTGATCGCCTGCTCCAACGCCGCCAAATCCGTCACACCGTCACGCAACGGAACCTCTGCCACCTGCATTCGCTGCCCAGCGGCATACGTTGCAAGCACCTGCCGGTACTCGGGATTGACGCTGCGACTGACGAGTACCTTGTTCCGCTTCGTGTGCGTACACGCCATCAACGCCCCCTCGCCGAGCGCCGAAGGACCATCGTACACGGAGGCGTTCGCCACATCAAGACCGAACAGTTCCGCCGTCATCGTTTGGTACTCAAAAATCGCCTGCAACACGCCCTGACTGATCTCCGGTTGATAGGGTGTATAGGCCGTATAAAACTCTGAGCGCGACACCATCGCTGGCACCACGCTCGGGATGAAGTGGTCGTACACGCCCGCGCCGAGAAACGACACCGCACGATCCAAGTCCACGTTGGCGTCTCCGAGCGTCCTGAACTCCCTCATCAGTTCCGATTCCGAGGCTGGCTGGTCGAGTCGGTACGGACGCTGCATACGCAAGTGATCAGGTATGTCGGCGAACAAGTCGGCGACCGTCGCCACCCCCAACGCGTCGAGCATCTGCGTTCTGTCCTTCTCTGTATTCGGCAGGTAACTCCATTCCCCCATCGTTTGAACCTCCTTCTTTATACCTTTGTCCGCTTATAAAACGGGGTTTTGACCACCGCCGCCGCGACCTTTTTGCCGCGGATGTCGATCTGCAACTCGCTGCCCAAATCCACGTGCGCCACATCGACCATCGCGAGGCCAATGCTCTTGCCAAGCGTCGGACTGTGGCTGCCGCTGGTGACAAAGCCGATCTCACCGTCACCCGCGAACACCTTGTACCCCTCGCGGGCGATTCCGCGCTCCGTCAGTTCAAATCCAACAATCCTGCGCACAAGTCCCGCTTCCTTTTGCAGAGCGAGCGCCGCTTTACCGACAAAATCCGACTTAGCCAGTTTGACGAACATGCCTAGCCCCGCTTCGAGGGGGGAAATATCGTCGCGCAGTTCGTGGCCATACAACGGCAAACGCGCCTCCAAACGCAGCGTGTCCCGTGCGCCCAATCCGGCAGGCGCCAGTCCGTGGGGTGTCCCTTTTTCCATGATCGCCGCAAACACTTCCACCGCGCGACCCGCGTCTATGTAGATTTCAAAGCCGTCTTCGCCCGTATACCCGGTCCTTGACACAAGGCTTGGCACACCGGCGACCTCAACGCGGTCTGCAAACGTGTAGTACGCGATCGCAGAAAGGTCGGTTGGCGTTAAGTGGCTCAGAATCGTTGCCGCCGCAGGTCCCTGCAAAGCGAGTAGCGCCACCTCGTCAGACACATCGCGAATATCAACCTGTGCGTCTGCTTTCCTATGATCTAAAAACCACGCCAGATCTTTCTCCCGATTCGCGGCGTTCACCACGATCCAGTAACGCGCGTCGTCAAGGCAGTACACGAGCAGATCATCCACCGTGCCGCCCGCCTCGTTCGCAAGCGGGCTATACATGGCTCGACCCGGCGCGATTTTCGCGAGGTCGTTGGTGATCAGCCCCTGGATGAACGCCCCCGCGTCACGCCCCGCGACCTCAATTTCCCCCATGTGCGACACGTCAAAAAGTCCCGCTTTTTCGCGTACGAGCTTGTGTTCCGCCATAATCCCCGCCGTATAGTTGACGGGCATTTCATATCCCGCAAAATCGACAACATGTCCACCGTACTTTTCATAGAGCGGGTATAGTGGCGTGCGCTTCAAACCGTCCATTCCGATCGACTCCTCACCACAGTCTCATCTCGACAAGTATAACTGGACTCAGAGTGGAATGCCAACCAGTAATTCGGGAATAATAGGCAGATGACACGAAGGAGCAAGAATGTGTATACCTACTTGGTTCACGACCAACTGCGCAAGCGCCTGAGTGAGCGAGGGGACGCCATTAATGGCAAATGGGGGATGTTTCTGCTCGCCTACGAGGCGCATGCGGAATCGATCACCCAGAGTTTTGACGAGCTGGCCTGCCTGAAGTGGCTGCCAAACATCCTCCCTTTTCCCCATCAAGTGGACACCGCCAAGCGTGTGATCAACGAACTGCGCGGGCGGGCGCTGCTCGCCGATGAGGTGGGACTTGGCAAAACCATCGAAGCCGGTTTGATTTTAAAAGAGTACATGGTTCGAGGACTCGTCAAAAAAACGCTGATTCTCGTTCCCGCCTCCTTAGTCTTGCAGTGGACGCGAGAACTGAACGAAAAATTCGCAGTCAACGCCTTTGCGCAGCGCAATGAGTGGTCGTGGACCAGTTACGACGTACTCGTCGCCTCGCTAGACACGACCAAGCGCGATCCACACCGATCGATCGTTCTCGGTCAAGAGTACGACCTAGTCATTGTCGATGAGGCGCACAAGCTGAAAAACAACCGCACCAGCAACTGGCAACTGATCAATCGATTGCGCAAGAAGTACCTGTTGCTCGTCACGGCCACTCCCGTGCAAAACGACCTGAAAGAGGTGTACAACCTGATCCAACTATTGCGGCCAGGGCAACTCGGCAACGCCAACGAGTTCGCAAGCCAACACATCATCGGCAAACGCACCCCGAAAAACCCAGAGGCGCTGCAAAGCGCACTGCAAACGCTGATGGTGCGCAACCGCCGCAAAGAAAACCAGTTGAATTTTACCGACCGTCACGTGGAAGCGATCCTGCTCGATCTCTCTAAGGAAGAGATGACGCTCTACAAGGCGATTAGTGATTTTATCAAAACCGAGTACCAGACGAGAACCTCGACGCGCCGCAGTGTGTTGCCTTTGATCACCCTACAGCGAGAGATTTGCAGCAGTTCCTACGCTGCTTTGCCAACGCTTTCCAAACTACAGAAAGACCCCCACCTGACCGGCACTGCGCAAAAACGCCTGCGGGAGATTTCCGAACTGGCGGAACAAGTGCCAAGCTATACCAAGGTCGTGCGCACGATCGAACTGGCGCGGCAAATCGACGACAAGCTGATCGTGTTTACCGAGTACCGCGCCACCCAGGACTTTCTGCTGTACATGTTCCAGCAATCCGGCGTCAAGGCCGTGCCGTTTCGCGGCGGGTTCAAGCGCGGCAAAAAAGACTGGATGAAGGATCTGTTTGAACACCGGGCGCAGGTGCTGATCGCCACCGAAGCAGGCGGCGAGGGGATCAACCTACAGTTTTGCAATCAGGTCGTTAATTTTGACCTGCCCTGGAATCCGATGCGCGTGGAGCAGCGGATTGGCCGCGTACACCGGCTCGGTCAGACAAGACCCGTGTACATCTATAACCTGGCGACCAAAGACACGATCGAAGAACACATCGTTCATTTATTACAGGAAAAAATTAACATGTTTGAAGCGGTGATCGGGGAACTGGACGTGATTCTGGGCGCACAGGCGTTCGAGCAAGAACTCCTGCAAACCTTTGTCGAAAGCGGCAACGAGCGGGAAGTCAGCGCCCGCTTGAACGTGCTTTCCAAGCGCGTCAGACGCACGCCCGCGACCACCGCCAAGGAGCGATAGCCAACATGCGCAACGATCAGTTGTACACGTATTGCCGTACCTACTTCAGCCTCGTTGGCGCCACCTTTCATCCCGCCGACGACTTCGCGCTCGCCGTTGAACTGCCGCGGGACGTGGACAAGGAACTGACGGATCGACCGTTTTACTGGATGTGGCTCGAAACGTTGCGGGAAACGCCACCCCCGTCGTATCTGTACCTGCTATTCGACGGCGCCCCACCCTCGCCCGCCTTCACCGCGCTCCTGCCGGAACGGCAAAAGCCCGAACACGTCCTACCCGGCAGTTACCGGCTGCAAAAAATTCAGCAAAGCGCGAAACTGCGCGGATCGTTCGCCGTCGCGTACGAACGGACAGACGCACCGGCGACACTGTGGCCGAGCGTCCTCATGAACGTGAAGGTGTCACTGGTGTCGGACAGGCAAAAAGACGAGTTGCACTCGCTCCTGTATTCCGTAAAGCACAGCACCGTAAAGTCCGTCGACATGGCGCATTGGTCAGCCATCTCCCTACTCGACGAACGCCCGCGCACGACTAGGCTCGTCCCGTTGCCGATCGACTTTGACGAGGCGTTTACGCGCATCCTCGCGCGCGTTGAACACGAACTGGCACACCGCGACCACCGCTGGGCGAAAGACGCTGCGCATCGCCTGCAACACGAACTGTCCGAAATGGATCGGTACTACGCTTCGCTCGACGACGATTTGCGCAATGAAGCGGAAAAACAACTCCGCGTCGAGGAGTTGACCTGGCGCATTGCGCCCCGCGTCGAAGTCGAACCTGTGCAAGTCGCCATTTTATACCGGACAGAGCCATAGCGCGAACGTCCGTCAAGCTATAGAATAACATCGCCTTCGTCGTCGAGAATCTCCATATGCGTGATGCGGTAATCGTCCCCGTCCAGGTAGCCGACGCGGCTCATGCCGATAATGCGGCTTTTGAGCGGGTCGGTGAAGGGCAGAAATTCGTCCGACATCCTCGTGTACAAGTCCGGCGGCGCGTAATTGCTGGCATACAAAGTGGGCAGGCGCCTCGTAAACCGCTGGTTCACCACCCGGAACAGCTTTTCCAGGGTAAAGTGATTGGGGCGCTCCTGACCGATTTCGTCAATCGCCAGCACAGGCACACTGGCGAACGTTTCAAGAACTGGATCAATGTCTTTGCTTTCTCCGATCATGCTCCGCAAACGGTCAAAAAACGCGTCCGCACAGATGATGATACTGGCGATACGGCGCTCTTCAAGGCGATTGACCATGGCGTGCAAGAGGTGGGTCTTGCCGACGCCAGCCGGACCAAAAATATACAACCCCTTCATCTCAACCCCAGTCTGGTACGTTTCGGCGAATTCCTCCGCCGCCGCAAACAGCTTCGGCCTCCTGCGCCGTTGTTCGGCGGGAAAACTGGCAAACGTAAGCCTGCGGTCATACGCGCTGCGCTCAGAGAACGACTGAAATTTTGCGGCGCGAGCGATCAAAAGGTGATCCATGAACGGCTTGCAGTACGACGTTTCCATGATCAGACTGCCCTGATACGCCGACAAGTGATAGGTCATCCCTTTTGCGTCGCCTTTTTTGCCGCAACGACGATACCCTTCACAGCGCTCGCAAAGCATGGCCTGTTCACGCATCTCCAGAATCAGTGACTCGGCGCGCAGGATGTCGTCATCCTCAATCGACAGTTCGTTGACAGGCGGGTAAAGCCTGCGCAAGTCGGCGGCACTGTAGGTCTTCACCCGCCTGTTCACGCTCGGCAACATGCCACCAATGCGATCAAATCCCATGACTCTCCCCCACTGCGTCGTACATGCGTTCCCTGCGAATCTTGACGCTCTCCGGCGCCTGCGGAACAAACACACGAGTATTTCCCACGAACGCCTCGTACCAAAGAACAAAAACCACGATCGCCCACACCTTGCGCGCGTGGTCGCGCACCCCCGACTTGTGTTCCTCCAGCATCTGCAACACGTACTCTTTATCGAACAAGTCGTCCAGTGGGCAGCCGCCGATCAGTTCGCGCACTGGCTTATAAAACTCCTCACGCAGCCACTTGCGGAGCGGAACGGGGAACCCGAGTTTTTTGCGTTCCGCCACCTCGCTCGGCAAAATTGACCGCACCGCCTCGCGCAGGACGTTTTTGGTGGTGCCGTTGCTCAGTCGGTAGTCAAACGGGATCTGCGCCGCAAACCGAAACACCTCTTTGTCCAGAAACGGCACGCGCAGCTCTAAACTGTTCGCCATCGTCATCTTGTCCGCCTTCATCAGGATGTCGCCCGGCAACCAGGTGTGCAGATCGAGAAACTGCATCTTCGTGACCGGGTCGTAGTTCGCGGCGCGGTCGTAATACACCTTGGTGATGTCGGTCGAGCGCCGCAAACGCTCCACCTCAGGGTGAATGCGAACAAACTCCTGCTTGTCGCGTTCGCTAAACAAATTCGCATTGCCAAAAAAGCGTTCCTCAAGCGGCGTCGATCCGCGCAGCAAAAACCCCCGCCCTTTCATCCCGTACGGCAACAGCTCCGCAAACCCGCCAAGGGTTCTGCGAACGCCAAGCGGGATGTAATCGAACACGCGCAGCGAGAGCGGTTCCCGGTAGATCGTATAGCCGCCGAAAATTTCGTCCGCTCCCTCGCCCGACAACACCACCGTCACGTACTGGCTTGCCAGTTCTGCCACAAAGTACAGCGCAATCGCGGAAGGGTCTGCGACTGGCTCATCCTGATGATAGACAAGGCGCGGCAACGCGTCCCAGTACGTCTTCGCGCTGACCACCGTATCTCGATGCTGGGTACCAAGAACGCGCGCCGTCTCTTTCGCAAACTCCAGTTCACTCTGGCCGCCCGCCCCTTCAAACCCGACGGTAAACGTCTGTACCTCTTCCAATTCGCGCAATAGCGCGACGATCGCGCTCGAATCCACGCCGGACGACAGAAACGCTCCCCTTGGCACATCGCTGTTCATGTGCGCACGCACAGAGGTGCGCAATACGTCAAGCGTGCCTTGAACGAAGTAGTTGACCGGCATATCCAGAGGCGCAAACGCCAGTTGATCGTACCGCTTCACTTCCCACCTGCCATCTTGGCAAACCAAGAAGTGAGCGGGAGGAAGTTTTTTGACGTCCTGAAACATCGTACCCGGCTCTGGAACGTATTGAAACGTCAGGTAGTTCCAAAACGACTCGCGATCGATATCCCGCGACACCTCAGGAATGGATAACAGGCTTTTGATTTCTGACGCAAACGCCAAAAACCCACTTCCTGCCGTGTAGTAAAGCGGCTTAATGCCAAACAAATCACGCGCGAGTACCAGCATGCGCCGCACTTCGTCCCAAATCGCAATTGCGAACATGCCGCGCAGCTTGGTCAAGAAATCCATGCCATATTCTTCGTACAAGTGAACGATGACTTCCGAATCCGTTTCGGTCTTGAACGTGTGCCCCCTGTCGACCAACTCACCGCGCAGTTCCTTATAGTTGTAGATCTCCCCGTTAAATAGCAACCAGACAGTTGCATCCTCATTAGCAAGCGGCTGGTGCCCCCCGCCCACGTCAATAATCGAAAGTCTGCGAAACCCGAAACCCACCTCATCAGAAAAGTAGTACCCTTCATCATCCGGACCGCGATGGATCATCTGATCATTCATTGCGGAAAGCAGAGCGCGATCACACGGATTTCCACACAAATCCAGATAACCAACAATTCCACACAAATTCTTTCATCCTTTTCTCCACATGCCATCTCAACAAAACGACAGGAATCGGCAGCATCTCGCTGCATCCCTCTTATCTTACCACTTCTTGATCCACCCGGCATGCGGGTTCAAGGACTTTGGTTCCAATTCGTCACCTTGTTCGTACCGAGATCGACAACCACCGTAGCGGTCGAGTGCGCTCCCGTCACTGTGACGGCGCTTGCGTTGAGGGTATAGGTGGACGAACTGGTTTTCACACACGTCACCTGGCACGAGCCATCGTTGTTTTGATAGTTGACCGCAGAGGGACCATTGCCGCTTAGCAATTCCGATATTTCAAGTGCAACCCCCGCATGAGCAAGGTTGCGCGCGCGCAGCGCATCCATGCGCATATCCACCCGCTGCCACAACGCATTGCTTACCCAGAGTCCAGCAAAAACGAAGATTGCCGTGATGTTCAAAATGATCAGCGTCAGCGGCAACGCATATCCGCCCTCGTCACAAAGCGTCCGCTTGCGTAGACCACGAGAAATATTCCTCATCATCGTTCCTTTCCCCGACATACTTCACATCCGCTACGACGCCATTCGAGCTGGTTTGAAAATGCAAGTCGTCCACGCCCGTCGATACCACAATCTCACCATAGCCGTTCAGAGTCCGCAACAACAGGTGCGAGGCAGGCGACAATCGATACGAAGCCAACCCGCCGCTACTCATAACCACCGTAAGCGTGCTGCCGTTCGTCATCAGACTACGCGCACACGTTACGTCTTGTAGCACGGCGTGATAAAACAACCAGCCATCATCCAGCGATTGCATTTGGTCAGTCGTTTGCAAAAAGCACAACCAACTCGACAGCCAGAGTGAAACGCCCGCCGCCACAATGATGCTGGTGACGTTCAGCGCAATCAGCACTTCGATTAGTGTAAACCCCGCGCCGTCACGTGCGCACCGCCTGCAACGTTTGCAGCGCCACCAGCGGTTGCTGTGCGCCCTGATCGAACACACTCGCCGTCACCTCCCACAACCCCATCGCCACCTGTTCACTATCCACGCGCACCGACAACCCATCCGCTTGCCCCGCCACCGTAGTCTTTGCTGGCAAAGAACCGCCCGCCGTCAAACTCGCCAGACTTGCATCGAGCGCCCCTTGCGCGAGGAGCGCCGCCTCCTGCAAAACACGCGCACGATCGCCCGCTTTCCACAAAGCCGCTTCCCCATTCCAGCCAAATTCAATCAACACAGCCAACACAAACAACGCCACCATTGCCTCCAACAGGTTCACCGCGACGCCCCCTCAGTTCACAATCGGATACGTTGCCACTCTGATGTCGCCGTACTGCATGTACAGCACCGCATTGCGAATCAGTCCCTCAGGATCCTTCATGATCACCTGACCACTCTCGTTCACGTTACCGCTTGGCGCAAACCGAACCGTGGTTTGCGGCAGGTGCAGGATTCCCTCGAAATACGCAATCGGTGGTTCGATCAAACGCCCCGCGTAACTGTGAGTCGTACTGTCGTACAAATAGTAAACATTGCCAATGAGCGGAAAACGGATCTCCTGATAATACTGCTTTTTCTCCGCCGTCATCTGCTGCGTGCGAAGATCAGACACGATTTGCCAGATCGACACATCAAGCAACGCATGATCGCGAGCAACCACAAAACCAGGGACGATAATCGCCAGTCCAATCCCCACGATCATTAAAGCGATGAGCGATTCCAGCACCGTAAACCCCTTGTCATCGCGCACGACGTCACGCCCCCAACTGCCCGTGAACCGTACACGACACCGTCGCCTGCGTACCGTCCGGCGAGTACTGAATCACATAGTCGCCATTGCTCGGACAGGTGGGAATCGATTCGATATACCCGTTCGTTTTCAGATCGTTAAGAATCAACGCCGTGGTCGCATCCTGCGGATACGCGCGGTTGGCCACATAATACTCCTCAAGCGCGGCGCGAATCAGCTTCTGGTTGCCTTCACAGCCAGTATCCGCAGCGTTGACACCCGCCTTTTGCAAGTTAGGCAGCGCGATGGCCATCACCACAGACACGACAAACAGCGCGATCACCATCTCCATCAACGTAAAGCCCCGCTCACCGTTACGACCTCCCCAAAACTGGACTGCTCGTTTCATCGCCATCCCCCATTTGTTAAGAAAGTTGTTTGACCAAGTCGGTCATCGGCAACATCAACACCATCGTGATACCGCCCACCAATACGCCAAGTACCATCAGACTCACCGGTTCGAAAGCGGCGAAAAACCGTTCCACACCGCGCACGATCAACCGTTCGTAATACCCTTTCAGGCGCGCCGCCCCACCCTCCAGATCACCAGTTTGCTCCGCAATCGCAAGCATCTCGACGACCAGCTCCGGCATGTACGGCGAACCTTTCAGCGCCTGGGACAGCGGCTGTCCCCGTTCGATAGCAGCCACCATCGTTTGCCACTCCTCACACATGCGCGCGGTATCGGTCACGATCAACACCTGCAAAGCCGCCAGCAGGTCAATCCCTGCGTCCAGCAGCAAGGCGAGAACCGTAAAGTTCTGCATCGCTTTAATCGCCCGCAAAAACCCTCCCCACCTTTGCTGAACGATTTTGCGCTCTGCGACGCGCAACCAGCGCCCCCTTGTTCTCCACAGCAGCAGCGCGATAATGACACACGTCGCGAGTGCGTAAGGCAATCCCGTCGCCACCCCCTCCAGCGCCTGCAGCAGCCATGCCACTGACCCCGGAATCGACAGATTCATCGCCCCGTAAAAACGGAGGAACTGAGGCGCCAACAGCCACGCCGCAAGGTACAGCGACAACGTCGAGAGTGCCGACAAAAACAACGGATACGCGACCAGCTTGGCCAACTTTTCCCTTCGTTTGCGGCGCTCCGCAAAGTGCGACGACAACTTTGCAAGCGCAAGCGACAGATTCCCAGTGACTAGTCCAATGCGCACAAACGCGACCACCACCTCGGAAAACGACGCATTACGAAACACCTCCCCCAGTTCCACACCGCGCCTTACTTGCGCCTGAAGCGACAGCGCTATCTCGCGATACAGCTTGGACGCACCCGCGAGTACCGCGAGTGCCATATCTAGGTCAATCCCCGCCGCGAGCATATCGCCAAGGTCAGCGACAAAAAATTCAAGTGCTTTTGCGTGCAGCGTCTTGCCTCTCCGCCACAACCAAATCCACCTCCTGACGGGCATAGGGGCGCACGGTGGTCGATTCACGCCGCCTTGCCGACGCCCGTTGCCGCGCTGACAGCGGACGTAACGCATCCAGCAAGCGTTCGATGTCGTCCGTAAACAGCGTCCGAAACTCCGCATGCCGCCCCGTCACACCCACCCCCTGACAAGCCTCGCACCCGTCGCCCCGGCAGCGCTCGCACCACTCGGGCACGAGCCGTTGCCAGACGACGAGTTTCAGCGACTGCGCCAAATACGACCGCTCCACCCCGAATTCGAGCAAACGCGTCAACACCTGTTCGGGCGCGTCCGCATGCACCGTACTCAGCAGGTGATGTCCGGTCAAGCCAGCGCGAACGGCAATCTGCGCGGTGAGCTCGTCACGAATCTCCCCCACCATGAGCAGATCCGGGTCTTGCCGCAACGCATTGCGAAGTCCTTCCGCGAACGTGAGGCCGACCTTCTCGTCCACCTCCACCTGCGCAAACGATTCGAGCCGCCGCTCCACCGGGTCTTCAATCGTGAGTACCGATTCCCCGAGTCGACAGCGCTCCCGCATCAGCGCGTAGAGAGTGGTGCTTTTGCCCGATCCGACCTTACCCGAAACCACCAGCATCCCACCCGCACCCGCAAAAAACTCCCACACCCGCGCCTCTAACTCATGCGGCAAACACAGCGCGGCGAGGGACTGCCATGGCGTCTTCTGCGGCAACAGGCGAACCACCGCCCGTTCCCCGTGTACCGTCGGCATTGTCGCCAACCGGATATCACACGAAAGCCCATCCCGCTCAAACCGAAACCGCCCGTCCTGCGGTCGCCTTCGCTCCGCGAGCGACAACCGCGCCAGCACCTTCAACCGAGCCAGCGCCGTCTGATCGACCCCTTCCGGAAAGTCCGCCACCCTAACGAGCGGTAACAGCTTGCCGTGTACACGCACCTGCACATCCAGTCCGTTCTCACGCGGATTGAAGTGCAAGTCCGATGCCCCCAACCGGATCGCCATCAAAATCACCCGATCCACCAGTTCACCCTGTTCCACGTCCATACCATCACCCCAGTCGTTTTCCAGAGACTGTTCTGACACCAAGGCTCAATCCCTTTTTACTTTTGAAAAATCTGATGTAAGTTTGGAGAATTGCGCGAATTTTTTTGAGAAAACGAGGAAAGACAAAAAGCCCTGTGGACACATTCGTCCAACAAGGCCGTAAGAGGAATCAGTTTACTTAATCGACAAAATCAAACTCCACGTCGCCCACGCGGATCACATCGCCGCTGGTCGCTCCCCGCGCACGCAGCGCGTCGTCCACGCCCGTGCGCTTGAGAATACGCTGGAAGCGTTTCACCGCGTCATACTGATCAAAATTCGTCATCTGCACTAGCTTGTCAAGGTGTTCGCTGACGACCACGTAGACCTCCTGATCCATTTCAACCTTAAAATGGATCTTTTGCTCACGCGCCGTATACACCACTTCCTCCGACTGTGCTTCCGCCGCTGGCAATTCTTCCGGTGGCAGTTCGTTCAGCCGCTTCGCAATGCGTTCCATGAGCGCGTCAACCCCCTCGCGCGTGGCGGCGGATATCGGCACCACCTCTAGCTCTGGGTGTACCTTGACAAACGCGCACAGACGCTCTTCCGCGCCCGGCACGTCCATCTTGTTCGCAACGACGATTTGCGGACGCCGAGTCAGACGCTGATTGTACGATTCCAGTTCGTTTTGGATCACCCTATAGTCCTCAAGCGGATCGCGCTCCTCCGACGCCGCCATGTCAATCACGTGAATCAGCAGACGCGTGCGCTCCACATGACGCAAAAATTCGTGCCCAAGCCCCAGTCCTTCATGCGCGCCTTCAATCAGTCCCGGCAGATCCGCCAGCACGAACGACCGCCCCTCGCCAAGCGACACCACGCCAAGGTGCGGCGACAACGTCGTGAAGTGGTACGAGGCGATTTTCGGACGCGCGGCGCTCACCACCGACAGCAGCGTCGACTTGCCGACGCTCGGGAACCCGACCAGCCCCACATCCGCGAGCAGCTTCAGTTCCAGCACCACCGTCCGCGCCTCGCCCGGCTCACCCTTTTCCGCCATGTCCGGCGCCTTGTTCTTCGCGTTCGCAAAATGGACGTTGCCGCGTCCGCCGCGCCCGCCCTTAACGATCACGGCACGTTCCCCGTCCTGCGTGAGATCGGCGAGCAGTTCGCCCGTCACCCCATCGCGCACCACCGTTCCCGGCGGAACCTTCACCAGCAAGTCCTCAGCATTCGCGCCGTACTGATTCTTGGGGCGCCCGTTTTCGCCGTTTTTCGCCTTAAAATGACGCTGATAGCGAAAATCCATCAGCGTTCGCAGTCCTTCGTCCACCACGAACACGATATCGCCACCGCGCCCTCCGTCTCCGCCTGCAGGGCCGCCGAGCGGCACATACTTCTCGCGCCGGTACGCGACCATGCCGTTGCCCCCGTCGCCAGCTTTCACCTCAACCTTTGCCATATCGACAAACACCATAACCACTCCTTTCCTACTAAAAAGCAAAACCCAGTCGCGCTCGGCAACTGGGTTGTGACTCTTCTACAATCTTACAGCGCTGTCTCTACCGCTTCCGTCACCACGACCGGATACACGCTCACGCGCTTGCGATCGCGCCCAAAGCGTTCAAACCGCACGACCCCGTCCACCTTCGCAAACAACGTGTCGTCGCTGCCCCGACCCACATTGGTGCCCGGGTAAATGCGCGTACCGCGCTGCCGCACGAGAATGCTCCCACCCGTCACAAGCTGACCGTCGCCGCGCTTGACGCCCAGCCGCTGGGCGTGGCTGTCGCGACCATTGCGGGTCGACGACACGCCTTTCTTATGCGCAAAAAGTTGCAAATCATAACGCAACATCGTCATAACCTCCATTACATAGTCACTGTGTTCTCTTGCACACGCAGATACCTGGCATGCTCTTTCGCCATTCCGACAAGCCCCACGCGCAGGCTCTTCGCCAACCACTGCGTCGGCTCGTCCTCCGTCACGCGGACGTCGAGGTACCCGTTCCTCGCCTCGTGCCATAACTCGTGGCCGCAAAGCGCCTCCACGCTGTTCACAAAGTTGATCGCGAGCGCCGACACTGCCGCACACACGACATCCCTGCCGTACTCGCCCGATCCGGCGTGGCCTTCGATCAAAAACCGCGCAATACGAGTCGTCGCGTCCGGCGCAACGATTTCGAAAACCTGTGCCCGAATCATCACCTACGCGCGAATCTCCGTCACCTTGACCTTGGTGAAAGGCTGCCTGTGCCCTTGCTTGCGGCGGTAGTTCTTCTTCGACTTGTACTTGTAGACGATGATCTTCTTGCCCTTACCGTGTTCGACCACCGTTCCCACCACCGTCGCGCCCGCCACATGCGGCGCACCGACCTGAACCCTGCCATCCTTCTCGATCAGCAGCACCTTGTCAAACGCCACTTCGCCGCCCGCTTCCACATCGAGCTTCTCAATCGTCAACGTGGCGCCTTCCACTACCTTATACTGCTTACCGCCCGTTTCCACAATCGCGTACAATACGCGCACCTCCAACTCTAGACTCGCTGCGCAGGCACAGGCGTTGCCCGTTTCAAAGCCTGCTGACACGCGGTGACACACCACTCGAACACTTTATCACAAATGACCACTGGTTCGCAACAAGATTCCAATCGGTTCTAGCCACAGGCCATCTTCAAAAATCGCTCGCAACAGCTCCCGTTCCTCAATCGGTTGGCTCAGCGTCAGCGTTTCCTCTGGCAAAAGGGTCTGATTTTGCAGGTAAATCAAGTGATACGCCCCCGGCACCAACTGCGCGGCGACATTACCGATCCCCACATCCTCAGCGACGACAAGCGTGCGCAGCGGCTGCGTCGGCGGTATTTCCCGCCGCTTATGATCCAAAAACCGCAGCGTTTCGTAGCGGTTCTGGCGCCGCAACCCGAGCGCCGAAACGAGCAGAAACACGCCGAGAATCAGCATCCCGGCATCCGGATACCCAAGCCAGAGCGCGACGCCCCCAAGCAGGACAAGCCCCGCAGAAATTACCAACGACATGCGCGTCACCACCTTCGTCGCGGTTTCAAATCCACGCGACGCCGCAAGGCTCGCCCGCGCAATGCGCCCACCGTCGAGCGGCAAGGCAGGGAGCAAGTTAAAGAACATGAGCGTGAAGTTCAAGCTGATAAACGGCCTCGCCAGCGCCTCCGAAACCGCCCCCGTCACCAGCAACAGCGTCGCAAACAGCGCCAGGAACAAGTTCACGAGCGGCCCCGCCACCGCGATCGCCACCTCGTGCTGCGGCTTCCAGCCGACGTTCTTCCCCACCAGTTGTGCCACTCCGCCAAACGGATACAGTTCGATCGACGCAACCGTGTAGCCAAGTCGGATCGCCACCAGCGCGTGCCCCCATTCATGCAGCAGGACAACGGCAAACAGCAGCGCGAGCGGGCGAAAAAAATGTCCGTATATCGACACCGCTAGAAGAACAAGAAACAACGGGTGCAGACGAACGAGGAGCGGCCAACGAAACGACCATTTTTTCACATTACTTTACCTTAGAAAAAAACGGTTGCGGATTGCGATACGAACCGTTGACCGTATACCCGAACGTAAGTTCCGTTTTGTCGCCTGGCAACGCGCCGATCATTTGCCCCGCGACGACATACTCCTGCGGTCGCACATAGACACTGCCAAGCTGCGCATAAAATGTCTGTCCGGCACTGCCGTGGTCGATCAGCACGTAGTGGCCGTTCGCTTGACTCTCACCGACCCGCACCACAAGTCCTTCCGTCGCCGCATCGACGCGCGAACCGGGTCTCCCCTTGATCACCACGTCGGGGGTGACGACCGAAAAGGCACGCGTGACGGTGCCCGTAAGCGGTTGTAGCAGTGTCAATTCTGCAGGATGAGCAGACAATGTGGTGAGGGCGGAGGAAGGAATAACGCCAAAGTCCCGCGCAAGCGCAGGCGGCAAAACGATCGCGGAGTCGTCAGTGGTCATGAGTGATCGGATATCGCCCTGAATGGCCGTAGCGACTGGCCGATCACTTTGAAATAGCATCCAGACAGCAAAAAACAACGCAAGGGCGCCAATCGCCTGCGCAAAAGAACGCTGTCCTTTCGGATGTGTGTCCTTCTCTTGAGAAACACTCTTGAACCCACCCTGATAAGGGCGTTTTTTGCGTAGCTTTAAAAAAAATCGACCGCTTCGAGGGGGGGCTTTATCCGGCTCCCCGACAGGCGTGCGAAACCCCGTCCAAGAACGCGGCGAACCGTACAAATCGTCATCGGGCGTCAAAGAATACTCAGGACGCACCTCCATCGTCACTGATTGATCCACGTTACGTTTTTTCATACTAAAACCCCCTTTGCGCTGCGACGAAACAACTCGTCCCAACCAACCTATGCGGCAAAAGGGGGAAGTATGAATGCCTGTCAATCAACCAAGACCGATCATTTTCTTCATGCGCCGAAACAACCCATCTTGTTCCTGAATGTTCATAAGAGGAACCGGTTCGCCAATGATTCGGCGAGCAATGTTACGGTACGCGAGCGAAGCCTTGGAATCGGTTTTGAGTACCGTCGGTTCGCCTGTGTTGGAGTTCTTGATCACCCGTTCATCGTCAGGCACAATCCCAAGAAGATCAATGGACAGCACAGAGATAATTTCGTCAATATCCAGCATATCACCGTTTTTGACCAAATGGGGTCGAATTCGATTGATAATCAACTTGGCAGGCGGAAGTTTTTCCGCTTCCAAAAGACCGACGAC
>JAJZCL010000124.1 GCA_021846165.1 Bacillota bacterium
AACGTGGTGGCAAAAGGGGTGGAGTCAAATCAACAACTCGACCAACTAAGGTCGATGGGTTACGACGCATTCCAAGGCTATCGCTTCAGTCAGGCGGTACCTGCGCAAGCGTTTATAGAAGCGTTGGTGCCTCTGCAAACCCCCAACGCAGCCATGGTCAATCGGAGTGAGCAGTACAAATGAGATGGTGCGATCAGCTTGTTGCGCAACGGATGACGAGAATATGACCGCTTCGATTGACCGTGACGTTGTACACCTTGTGGTTGTCGCCAAGAATCTGGACGGTTTCCGCTCCGATCAAACGCGCAGTCACCATGCCGCTATAGTACACGAGATGGGCTCCCGTACCTGTTTGCTGCCTAAATTCCCGTTTCATCGTTTGAAACGCCGCCAATTCCGACTGTTGAAACAACTGTGAATGATTTTGCGTTGTGCCGTCCTTCATATGATGTACGCTCACAATGCCGAGCAGGATGACAACCAGCAACAACGCCACTCCCGTCAGCCATTTGGCTAGCTGCTTGTTAAACAACCTGACCACCATCCTTGGCTTCACAAAAAAACCGCGATCAAGTCGCGGAATTGCATAAGGTGGTGGGCCTAAGTGGACTCGAACCACTGACCTCACGATTATCAGTCGTGCGCTCTAACCAACTGAGCTATAGGCCCAAAGCTTGACCTTTGCGATCAAGCGAACATGAGAGAATATACCATAGTTAACGAGTCTGGGTCAACTCAACACTATGGCACAGGCGCCGCATCTTGCCGAACCGCTTCTGTCGCCACGGAAACCAGGCTTCCGTCTTCGTCTACGTGGTAAATTTTTATTTCTTCGCCCACGAGCGCAAACTCCAAATAACAGTTCCAGCAGTAAAACTGGTTGTTGCCGATCTTACCGATATCCCTGCAATTGCATTGCGGACAACGATCCATTCACACCGCCCCCTACCAATATCATCCTGTGTCGTCCAGCTTGTCCCACAAAAAAGGAATTTAGTCAAACCACATCAGCGCAGCGTACGCATCCGATTCCGAATATTCTGCACAATCTCCGCCACCATGCGCGCCGCCGCCACCACCTCGTCCACGCTGTTTTGCGACGAAAAGCTGAAGCGGAGCGACGACCTTACCCGCTCCTCCGCCAACCCCATCGCGATCAGCACATGCGAGGGTTCGGTCGATCCGGCTGTACAAGCGGAGCCACCCGATGCGGCGACACCTGCCAAATCAAGGCGCATCAACAGCGTTTCGGCGTGTATGCCCGGAACGTACAGGTTCAACACATGTGGAACCCCATTCGCAGGCGAGTTCAGTTCAACTCCCGCGAGTCCTCGTTGCAGTTCGTCCCAAAACCTTCGGCGCAACTCGCTCACATGGCGGTTCCGCGCCTCGCGTTCCTGCCCAAGCAACTCGACCGCTTTTGCGAATCCGACAATACCCGCGACATTCTCTGTCCCCGCGCGGCGATTGCGCTCCTGTGCGCCGCCCCGCAGTATAGAGCGATAGGGTGTGCCTTTCCGTATGTACAGCGCCCCCGAGCCTTTGCAGCCGTAAATTTTGTGTCCACTAAATGATAATAGTGACACAGGAGTTTCTTGTACGTCAATAGGCAAAATACCGAGCGCCTGCACCGCGTCCACATGCAACGGAACGCCAATGCGGGCAAGCGCTGCCGCCAACTCCGGAATCGGTTGCACCGCCCCCGTCTCGTTATTGATCCACATCACGCTGACAAGTCCCGTATCCGGTCGCACCGCATCAAGCACAGAGGCGACATCAACCACACCGTCCGCTTGTGCAGGCACATAGGCAACCCCGTAACCCAACTCCTCCAACATTTCACATGTATGCAATACCGCGTGGTGTTCGATTCGCGTCGTAACCACATGGCGCTTGCGGGATCCCAGCAACACCCCAGTCAGCGCCAGAAAATCAGCTTCCGTACCGCCAGCGGTAAACACCACCTCGGCGGGGCTGGCATGCAAATAGTCGGCAACCGTCTGCCGAGCCTGTTCAACCGCCTGCCGTGCCACTTGTCCCGTCTGGTGAACACTGGACGGATTCCCGTACAAATCGCGCAAATACGGCGCCATCGCCGCCGCCACCTCGGTGCGAAGCGGCGTCGTCGCGGCGTTATCCAAGTAAATTCGATCCGGCATGGGCGAATTCGCCTTCCTAGTACTCACATTCTGACTTGCATCTTATGATTCACTATAACACAGATAAAAATGAATATATCATGACGAATTTTGGCTTATTTTTTGAATGAGTTGTGACGACCAGGGCGTTTCGGGTGAATTCGCTGCTCTGTGCCCTGTTCTGTTGGCTCGTAAAAAGCGATATCTCCCAATTCCCACGGCAAATACCGCTGTTCCACATAATGCTCCGGAAAGTCGTGCGGGTACAGGTAGTCGGCGCCTTGGTGTTCGTCTTTGAAAAAATGGCGGTCGTCCAGGTGAGGAGGCACCGCCGCATGCGGGTGCGCACGCAGCGCCTCCTCGACACGACCAAGCGCCTGCACCACCGCATTCGACTTTGGCGACTCTGCGACAAAGATGATCGCCTGCGCAATCGGAATACGCGCTTCCGGCATCCCTAAAAACTCCAGCGCCTGCATCGCGTTCACCGCCTGCACCAGCGCCTGCGGACTCGCCAGCCCCACGTCCTCACCCGCGTGAACCATCAGTCGGCGCACCGGAATGCGCGGGTCGACGCCCGCGCCGACCATGCGCATGAACCAGTACAGCGCCGCATCGCTGTCCGAGCCGCGCAGCGACTTGCAAAACGCGCTCAATTGATCGTAAAACACCGACTCGTCAAACTGACCGAGGGCGCCGAGCAGCGCCTCCCCCACGTGCTGCTGCTCGACGACGATCGGCATCGCACCGCGATCCGCATGCAAAACTGCCCATTCCAGCGCGTTTAGCGCCCTCCGCAAGTCCCCGCCCGCGCCTTTCACGAGCGCCGACCAGGCCCCGTCCGCAAACGTCGTTTCCGACTTGCCCAGTCCCCGCGCCGCATCGCGCAGCGCCCGTGCAAGCGCGTGGTCGATGTCCGCCTCCGTCAGACGGTACAGCTCCCACACCTGCAAGCGACTCAACAGCGCCCGCGTCAGGCTAATGCGCGGGTTCTCCGTCGTACTGCCGACCAGGTACACGACGCCCCGCTCGACCGCAGGCAGGAGCAGATCCTGCTGCGCCTTCGAGTAGCGGTGGATCTCATCCACAAACAACACCGTCGCAAGCCCGTACAGCCGCCTTTCTTCGGCGGCGGTTTGAAACACCTCACGCAGCTCTTTCGCCCCCGACGCCACTGCCGACAGTTCGACAAAGTGCGCTTTTGCGCGGTTGGCAAACAAGCGTGCAAGCGTCGTCTTGCCAGTGCCTGGCGGTCCCCAGAGAACACAAGACACTAGCCGCTGCGCGTCATACAGTTTGCGCAATAGTTTGTCCGCGCCAAGCAGGTGTGACTGCCCGACAAACTCATCCAACCCAGTCGGTCGCATCCGTTCCGGCAGCGGCACGTCGTCAACACCCATCACCGTTCACCTACCCGCCACCGCGTCGATCACGCGAGCGGCTCCTTACCCCGTTGCAGCGGTTGCAAATGCAGTGTCCGCCACTGCTCCGGCGCCACAAAGTCGGGGGCTTTCGTCATCAGATCCGTGCCGCTCGCCGTCTTCGGGAACGCAATC
>JAJZCL010000025.1 GCA_021846165.1 Bacillota bacterium
GATTCGCGTCAATGACTTTCAACGAATGGATGCCGAGGCGCAAGTCATTCAGGCGCTGAAACAAAAATTACTGAATCCAGGTAGTGACCTTACGCACTTGCCTGCGCTTATCAGCACCTGGAAAAAAGACGTGGTCACCGACCTGACGACGGGTGAACTGTTGCAGCTTGCCAACGAGCTTGCGGATGTCAAGGTCAAGCACATCACGATCGGAAAGATTAGCGATTCCATGCAACTGACCTCTGCGCCTCTGCCTGGCGTCAACAAAGAAAACTACATAACTGGCGCTTACTACGATATCATCAGTACGAACGATGTATACCAGACGCTCAAGCCTTATGGATCAAAGGGATCGAGTACGGGATTGCCGACGTTGCCAAATCCGGAAACGGTAACGGTGCAGGTGTACGGTTCTCAGGTGTACGCGAATCGTCTGCAGTCGGCAGGGTTTCAGGTCAAGTGGCGGGGAACGACGGGCGGTGCCTATCCTGTGCAGATTGCCTACCCGAGTGGCCTTCCCGCTTGGGGTTGGCAAGTGGGACGGTACCTTGGCACCGGCAACAGCGTGGTGGCGCCTGGCAGTTCGAGCGTGCGTGCGGTGGTGGTACACGGGTAAGCGCTATGTACTAAGGGTGCGCATGTCCGAATATAGTGGTACAAACCGGAGGGAAAAATGTGTGGCTCGTGGATCGCGCGCAAATGCGCAACATCGATCAGTACATGATCGGACAAGCGGGGGTGGTTGGGCTCGCGCTGATGGAGCAAGCGGGCGCGGCGGTTGCTCGCGCTTGTGTGAAGTATGCGAGGTCGTGCGGCATGAACGACCGCCTATGCGTACACGTTGTGGCTGGCAAAGGCCATAACGGGGCTGATGGGGTGGTGGCGGCGCGGCACTTGATGGCGCAGGGACACAGGGTGCGCGTCTGGTTGAGCAGTGCGCCCAAACACTGGTCGGCGGCGATGACCGAGCAGGTGCAAGCGTACAAAGTACTGGGTGGCGAATTGGCGGGAAGCAAGGACTCTTTGACGCAGGCTGACATCATTGTGGACGCGCTGCTCGGTACAGGGAGCCGTTTGCCGCTGGCTGATTCTCTGCGCCCGTATGTCAAAGCGATCAACCGCAGCGGACGACCGGTGATCGCTGTTGATATCCCGTCCGGGCTTGACGCGGATACTGGCGGAGCGGACAAAGATGCGATCGCCGCGGTCGTCACTGTGACGATGGGGTTCGCAAAAGTAGGGATGTTTCAGTTTCCCGGCAGGGAATTGGTGGGGCAACTGACGCTAGAATCACTGTCGATGCCAGCAAAACTGGCGCCAAAAATGGAGGCATTCGCGGCAGTGCATTCGGACGCCGAATGGGAAGAGTGGCGGTTGCCAAGGGACGCGAATGGGCATAAGGGAAGCTTTGGCAAAGTGGGGGTCGTGGCGGGCAGCCCTGGCATGTATGGGGCGGCGCGACTGGCGCTGCTGGCCGCCTATCGAGCAGGCGCGGGACTTGTCGAGTATTTTTGCGGGGCCGATTACCCTGCGGCATTGCTTGCAGCGCTGCCCGTTGAGGCGCTGGTACACATGCATGACGGTCAGCACGGAGCCTGGGACGAGGCGACCCTGATTGCGTTATCGCAGTGGGCGGCGAGTCTTCAATCCGTCGTGCTTGGGCCCGGAATGGGCGCGGGAATACTGGCGCTCGCGCGGGAAAATTCCGCTGGCATGAATCGGTTTGCCGCAATACCAGTGCCGCTCGTACTCGATGCTGACTTCTTAAACGCCCTTGCTCTGCTACCTGATCGCGGGAAGTCGTGGTGGGCCAAGCGAACGCACCCGACTGTCATTACCCCTCACCCCAAAGAATTGGCGCGCTTGCTCGGTGGCGACACCGTGACCGTGCAGTCGAATCGAGTGACGCTCGCACGCGCATACGCCATGGCTAACCAGGTTGTGGTGACGCTGAAGGGGGCGGGAACGGTGACTGCGTTTCCTGATGGGCACGTGGTGATCAACACCTCGGGTCATCACGGGCTGGCCACTGGCGGAACCGGCGATGTCCTCGCCGGGGTGATCGGGGGGCTGCTTGCCGCAGGGTATTCTGCGGAGCGTGCAGCGCCGCTCGGCGTTTATATGCACGGGAAAGCGGCAGATTTGGCGCTGGCTGCCGGACAAAGTGCAGAGTCGCTGTTGGCGGGGGACTTGTTCTATTGGCTCGGTCGCGTGTTCACACCTCATCCCTAACCGGTCATTATCAGAACCTGCGGTTCTGTCGAGGGGTGTTCATGTGCAAAAAAGAGTGTATTTTAGCACGGGATTGACACTGTTGCTGGGAATTGCCCTCACAGGGTGCGGCCCTTTCGGGGGAGCGCGAGTGGTCAAGCAATTGCAGAGTTACTCACAGAACTTGCAATCCTATCAGAGTACGGCGCAGATTACATTCAATGAAGCGGGCGGTTCCCAACAGTATGATGTGGAAACTTGGTATGCGGCGCCTGATCGCTACCGCATTGCGCTTGGCAACGACAGTAAAGAGATTTCGCAAATTATTTTGCATAATGACAAAGGCGCGTATCTGATCACGCCGAGCGCAAAACGCGTGATGCGTTTTCAAGGCGACTGGGCTGAGCGTCAGGGGCAGTTGTACCTTTATCAGGTACTGCTGAACGACATTGTTAACAGCGACCCCCTGCGATATCGCCAAGATAAGACCACGATGACCTTTTTCCTCAAACCGGTTGTCGCGAGTCCGTTTGCCGCCACGGAAGAGGTGAGGTTGAATCGGCAGACTTACGACCCGCTCAGCTTGACGTTTTTAGATCAACAGCAAAAACCTGTCTTAAGTGTTCGCTACACTTCTTTTAAAAAGGGAGTCACCTTTAGGCAAAACGCTTTTTCGCCAGATCAGACCACCACGCTCAAGGCGCTAGAGTTGCCCGTCAGCGCCTCCCAGCAAGGGTTTGGGGTGATTGAACCCGCCTGGATTCCGGCGCGTGACACGCTCCAGGATGAAGTGGACAAAAACGGTGTGGTGTTGATCCGCTATAGCGGTTCGTCGCCATTTACTTTGATCGAAAACCGACCTCAAAGCGGCGCGGTGGATCTAGGTCGAGGGCAACTCATGTCTCTGAACGGACTGCCCGCGGTATGGGTCGGGTCTGGCTTCGCCCATCAACTGTATTGGACAAATCAAAATGTCGAATACACCATGACGTCGAAAATGAATTTGCCCGATTTTCTACATGTGGCAGCGTCAACCGTGGATAACGGTGGGAAATAATTCAACGTCTTTGTGTCAGGAGTCCCCCACTTCTAAGCGAAGTGAAAGTGGGAGTCGTTGACCGCAGATTCTTCTTTAACATATGAAAAATTGTGATATGCTTTTGATGGTGAAGAGCGGTGTGGAGAGGGACGCGCGCGATCGTTCATTTGGATCGATTGCAACATAATGTGAAAATTTTAAAGTCTTTGCTTGCGCCTGACGTTCGTTTGATGGCCACTGTTAAGGCGAACGCATATGGTCACGGTGCGCACGAAGTCAGTCTGGCGGCGCTCGCCGCCGGTGCGGATCAGCTCGGGGTGGCGATGGCGGAAGAGGCGATGGCGCTGCGCCAATTTGGGATCGCTGCACCGATCATGATTTTTGGCGCACTGCCGCCGCGTGCGGCGAACGCGATCGTAGAACAGGGAATCACGGCGACCGTCGCCTCTGTGGACGACGTTCGTCTGCTTGATCAAGTCGGCAGGATCAACGACAAACCCGCCCGTGTACACGTGAAGGTGGATACGGGAATGGGTAGGCTCGGTGTCCGCGACGAAGCTGAAATGCTGGCGGTTTTGACTGCTATTGAGGACTCTTCCTACGTTCAACTGGAGGGAATGTTTACCCACCTTTCGTCGGCGGATGAAATGCAAACGGAGGCGGGTTTTTCCTATACGCGGATGCAACGCGACCGTTTTCTGGCAGCGCTTGCAACGGCTCGCCGCGCGGGGTTTCATGTACCGATTGCGCATCTGGCGAACAGCGCAGGATTGCTTTGGGATGCTTCGTTCCACTTTGACATGGTGCGTCCCGGAATTGCGCTGTACGGATATCACCCGGCTCCAGATTGGGATACGCCAGTGGAATTGTTGCCCGTATTGGAACTGCGTTCTGTGATCACGAGAATTGCCAGTATGTCTCGTGGGGAGGCGATCAGTTACGGTCGATTGTATCGGACAGACGCCAGCGAACGGATTGCGACCGTCGCGTTGGGGTATGCGGACGGCGTCCCGCGTGCCCTCGCCAACAAAGGGTATGTGGAAGTGAACGGGGTGCCCGCGCCGATGGTGGGGAAGGTCTGTATGGATCAACTTATGGTGAACGTGACTGACATGGAAGCGAGGGTAGGCGATGAAGTGGTCGTTTACAGTGCGGATCTTGCGAGCAAGGCATCGCTCGCGCGACACGCAGAAGTGATGGGGACGATTCCCTATGAACTTTTGTGCGGAATAGGTGGAAGAGTTCCACGTGAATGCCATCCAAAACTGGATGTGGGACTCCATGATGCGTTATAATACAAAGGGATCGGCTGGTGTGGGGGGATCTGACGTTGTCGAAGTCGAGGCGAATCGTCGTGAATATGCCGCTTCACTTATTGAACGAGGTGGATGGGATCGTGGCAGAAGAGCAGGAAACGCGCAGTCATTTGATTAGGCAGGCAACGGCCATGTACGTACACGAACGCAAGAAGCAGCGCATTCGTGAACTGCTGCAGCAGGGGTATCAGGAAATGGCCGGCATCAATTTGGGGATCGCTTCAGAGGCGTTCGATGCGGAAAGAGACGCGGAAAGGTTCGCCGATCGACTAGTCAGCGGGGTGTGAGAATGAACATCAAACGCGGCGATGTTTTTTTCGCTGACCTCTCTCCCGTTGTCGGGTCGGAGCAGGGGGGCTTCAGGCCCGTCCTCATTATTCAGAACAACATTGGCAATCGGTTCAGCCCGACTGTGATCGTCGCGGCGATTACGGCGCAGATCCAGAAGGCGAAGCTACCGACGCATGTGGAGGTTGCCGCGACCGAGTATGGACTGGAAAGAGACTCCGTGGTGTTGCTCGAACAGATTCGGACGATCGATAAGCAGCGTCTGACAGAGAAAATCACCCACCTCAACGATGAGTTAATGCAAAAAGTGAACGATTCGTTGCAAATCAGTGTCGGCTTGATTGAATTTTGAAAGCATTTGAGGCCATATCGCCGGTCGAGCGTGAACGCTGGGCCGTTTTTGATTGCAAAGGATGTATGGTTCTTTTATAGGAGTTGGGCAGGGAGGCGGCAAAATAA
The DNA here is from genome assembly GCA_021846165.1 of Bacillota bacterium. Classification (GTDB taxonomy): domain Bacteria; phylum Bacillota; class Bacilli; order Alicyclobacillales; family SLC66; genus JAJZCL01. The sequence goes on from JAJZCL010000025.1 coordinate 5,314, forward strand.
TGAAAATGATAACAGATTCGGTAGTCAGTGCGCTTGCGCGTTCGCATATACGCGACGCGGGTTTGTATGAACAAGGCTTGCTCAAAATTGAATGGGTCAAGGCGCGCATGCCGATTTTGCGGGCGTTGGAGGCGGAATTTGCGGTGCAGCAACCGTTTGCCGGCAAGCGCGTGGTGATTTGCCTGCACCTGGAGGCGAAGACGGCGTATTTGGCGAAAGTGGTGAAGGCGGGTGGCGCTGATGTGACGGTTGTGGCCTCCAATCCGCTCTCGACACAGGATGATGTCGTGGCGGGACTCGTTCATGACGGCATTGCGGCGCACGCCTGGTATGGCGCTACCGATGAGGAATACGTGCGTCATATCGAGGCGGCGCTTGATACGCATCCGCAACTGATCATCGACGACGGCGGTGACCTGGTGGCGACGATGCACAGCCAGCGGGCGCAACAGACGGCGGAAGTGATCGGGGGTTGTGAGGAAACAACGACAGGGATTTTGCGTTTGCGTGCGATGGCGGCACAAGGGGCGCTCAGGTTTCCGATGATTGCGGTCAATGACGCATTCTCGAAGTACCTGTTCGACAATCGATACGGAACGGGGCAGTCGGTGTGGGACGGCATCATGCGCACCACCAACTTGGTCGTGGCAGGAACGCATGTCGTGGTCATCGGGTACGGTTGGTGCGGCAAGGGAGTGGCAATGCGTGCGCGTGGACTCGGTGCCAAGGTGATTGTGACGGAGGTCGATCCGATCAAAGCGGTGGAAGCGGTGATGGACGGGTTCGAGGTGATGCCAGCGCTGGAGGCAGCGCGGCGAGGCGATTTTTTTGTGACGGTGACAGGCGATAAGGACTGCCTGACAGGGATTCACTACGATGTGATGAAGTCTGGCGCAGTGCTTGCTAATGCAGGTCACTTTGATGTCGAGGTGAACAAACCCGACTTATACGAGCGCGCGGTGGCTGTGCGCAACGTGCGCAAGAATGTGGAAGAATTTGAGATGAAGGACGGCAGGAAGATCTACCTGCTCGCGGAGGGAAGGCTTGTCAACTTGGCGGCTGGAGACGGTCATCCCGCCGAAGTGATGGACATGACCTTCGGGTTGCAGGCACTGGCATTGCGCCTAGTGTCAAGTGGAGAGTTTCCGGCAGGCGTGCATAACCTGCCTCAAGAACTGGACGAGCGCGTGGCGAGTATGCGTCTTGTCGCGATTGGCGTAGGCATTGACAGCCTGTCAGCGTCGCAAAGGGCATACCTGCACAGTTGGGGGCACGCTTGAGATGAGGCCGCTAATCGGCCTCACCGTTTATGAAACCATGAAAAGCGGTCTATCGGGGGTTTACCTTGGCAAAGACTATACCGATGCCGTTTACGAGGCGGGCGGGCATCCTGTGGCGTTGCCATTCACCAAAGACTTGAAGCTGATCCAAGAGTGGGCGGATCGGCTTGACGGACTTATCCTCACGGGTGGGGAAGACATTGCGCCCAGCTTGTACGGCGAAGAACCGCGGCAAGGGTTGGGGGACGTGTCGCCGCTCAGGGATCATTTTGAGGCTAGGCTGCTGGTGTGTATGATCGACAAAAACAAGCCGGTTTTTGCCATCTGTCGGGGGATTCAGGTGTTGAACGCAGTGATGGGCGGAACCTTATTTCAGGATTTAACAAGGGAATGGCCAAGTTCGTTGCAGCACTCTCAAAACGCGCCCCGCGATCACTCGGCTCATGTCGTGAAAATTGGAAAAGGAACAAAATTACAACAAATCGTTGGCGCTGACGATCTCCCGACCAATACATTTCATCATCAGGCGGTCAAGCAGATTGCGCCTGGCTTTGCGCCCAGCGCCCATAGCCGCGATGGTTTGATTGAAGCGGTGGAAGACCCGCTGCGCGCGTTTGTCATAGGCGTCCAGTGGCATCCGGAAAATCTGTGGCGATCATCAGAGCGGCATTTTCGTCTGTTTGCCACATTTGTCGATACGGCGAAAAATTCGAATGAATGACAGTCCCCCTTCGGGAAGGTTTCCGCACTATATCTGGTGAGTGAAGCGACGCCAAGGATTCGGGCGCAGCGGCTTCACCGGATGAAAGGGGGAATCGACCATGACGACAAGTATTGCCAGTCGGGAATTGCTGGTGCAATTGCAAGTCGGCGTTAACGCGAACGGGCAACCGAAGTTGCAGAATCACTTGTACGCAAATGTCGACGCTGCGGCGACGGAAGCCCAAATGACGCAGGCGCTCAATGCGATCTCATCACTGTTTGCGGCTCCTGTTCAGATGATCGGGTACATGGATACGATCGTGATCACACCGAGTACCGCGACTGCAAGTACCGTTGTTTAAGCGAGGAGAAGGGGGAGGTTAACGTGAAAGATTCGATTGCCATGACGTTTTTGACCTCATTCAACAAAACACTGCGCATGCAGGTTCCGAGTCCGAAAACGCCTGTCGACGCGCAAGCGGTCAATTCGGCAATGGACGCCATTGTGGCGGCGAATGTGTTCGTGACGGCGAATGGCCGGATTGTCAAGAAGGTTTCGGCTACCTATAACACGTCGGATTCGTCACCCATCGCATTAACGTAAGCAAGTCAAGTGCCGCTGCGGATTGGGGTTTCCTCAGTCTGCGGCGGTTTTTTTTATACGCTCAATCAATGCGGAGGCGGTGTCGGCTTCGACTAGCACCTGATCGTTCAGGAATACAAACGGTTTGCGAAAGCACTGATCGCAGTAGCCGAGGCAACCCCATTCCATCACGTTGGCGTCAGGGTAAAGCTCGCGCAGCGCAGCGACGACTTCGTTCACTGCTTGTCCTTCATTGGAAAGACAGTACTCAATCTGCCGAATTTCCAAAGTGTCTCACTCCCGACTGGCATAAATTACGCTTAAAATTCAGCATTGATAGGCATGCCTAGATTTGATCGCAAATTTAACCAACCTTAATTGAGTTTCGATGATTCCTTTACCTTTCGACATCAAAATGAAAGTGCAAGCAAAATACGATCATGTCGGAGGGTTACTATGTTTGTCATGCATCGACTGAACATTCGCATGAAAATATTGACGGGTTTTGCCGCGCTGTTGCAATTGTTGACGATAAGCAGCTTAGTCAATACATGGATTCAATATCAGAATGCAAACCTTACGAATCAATTGATCGAAAATGAGAATCGCCTCAACAACTCCGAATTATTAAATTATTATACACGCACCGCCAATGCGAGCGGTGGTAACGAATTGTTAAGTCCTCTGATGCGGGATTGAATAACCCCGCAATTGGAATTTGAATTTCAATAAATTAAAATTTATAAGCTGTAGATCATGAATGACGGCAATCTTTTGCAGATTGCCGTTGTTGGTGTTATCTTTTTACCATCGTGAATGAGAGCGAGGTTTTTTTTTTGTTAGTCGGCGAACTGGGCGAATTTGAACTGATTGTGCGCCTGCAAAAGATCGTGGCGCGCGGTGACGAACGCTTGCGGGTGGGAATTGGCGACGATGCGGCGGTGCTTGACTACCGGCACCCCGTGGTGGCGACGACCGATGCGCTGGTGGAAAATGTTCACTTTCGGGCAGATCTGATCGATGATGTGTCGCTTGGGTACAAGGCGATTGCCACATCGCTCAGTGATGTGGCGGCCATGGGTGCGAAGCCGTATCATGCGTTGGTGAGCCTTTTTTTGCCTGCGACGGTGACCGTAGAGCAGTGTGAACGGATCTATCAAGGGGTGCGGGAGGCGTGTGACGAGTATGGCGTCAGCGTGGTGGGGGGCGACATTGTCAGATCGCCAGCATCGTTTGCGATCAGCGTTACGGTGCTTGGCGAACTGGTCGGTGATCGACCGCTCCTGCGCAGCGGCGCCACGCCTGGCGACTTGCTTTTCGTCACGGGCGACTTGGGCGGTGCGGCGGCTTACCTGCACTACAAAGAAGCGGTGAACATTGCCGTGTTGCCGCCGCTTGAGGAACTGGAACTCGCGTCGCGGCACCGCCGACCGGTTCCGCAGGTGTTGGCGGGAGAGGTACTGGCGGGCATCGCCGACTGCTCATCTGCCGACGACATCAGCGACGGGCTTGCTTCTGAGTTGAATGAAATCGCCAAGGCAAGCGACGTGCGCATGGTGGTCGAGGCGGAGCGCATTCCTACGCCGCCAGCGCTGCGTCACTACGCGCGCCTCGTGGGTGTCGATCCGCTTGACTTCGCTCTGTTTGGCGGCGAAGATTATCAAATTGTCGGGACGGTTCATGCACGCGGGGCAGGAGAATTGCTCACGCGCCTCGAAGCGGTAGGGGTGCGCGTGACGATCATCGGTCGCGTCGAAGTGGGCAATCCCGGTCTTGACCTGATTCGTGGCGGCGTTCGCGACACGATCGAGCGCACAGGATTCGACCATTTTTTAACAGAACGTGGGGAGAACCCAAATGGACATGCGAACTGATCCGCAACCCATCGTAGTTCAAGGGGAACAGGCGATGCGGCAATTCGGGCGCATCGGGGGCGAGGTCGCGCGTGGCGGTCTGGTTCTGTGTCTGGACGGATCGCTTGGCGCGGGGAAGACCACCTTGGTGTCTGGTCTCGCAGTGGGACTGGGGCTGCAGGCTATCACGCAAAGTCCCACATTTACGCTGATTGCCGAGTATGCGGGCGGACGTTTGCCGCTTTACCATATGGACTTGTACCGACTCGCACAAGAGGCACCACGCGAAATCCAGTTGCTGGATGAGTACCTGTACGGAGACGGTGTCTGCGCCATCGAGTGGGCGACCTGGATTGAGGGTTGGCTGCCTGATGATCGGATCGAATTTGCGATTCGCAAAACGGACGATCCGGAAACTCGTCTGATCAAAGCGATTGGGCACGGAAATCTAGCGATGGGTGTGTTGCGGAATTGGATCGACCGTTGGTCATTTTAGCGATGGACACAGCAACAGATCAGTTGAGTTTGGCGCTGGGGCGCGTTGGCGGCGAAGTGATCGCCGCTTGGACAAGCGCAGTGCCCAAAATGCACGCCACTTTATTTCATCCGCTGCTCGACGAGTTGCTGGCGACCGTCCAGCTCGGATTTGACGATATTGACGCCATCGTTGTCGGTGTGGGGCCTGGTTCTTACACGGGGGTGCGCATTGCGGTGACGGCCGCAAAGGCGTTTGCGCATACGCTTGGCATCCCGGTGCTGAGCGTTTCGTCGCTCGAAGCAGCGGCGTATGCGGCGCACGCCCACAAAGGGTTCATCGTCGTCGCCTGGGACGCGCGCAGGTCTGCAGCTTACAGCGCGGCGTTTCACTGTGATCCGGCGCGTGCGCTGTGGGAGCGGGCGTTGCCAGACGGGCGCCGGGAGATCGCGCAACTCGCCGAGGAGGTCGCAGCCATTGCGCACGGCGACGGCGTGTTGCTCTTAGGCAATGCGGCGCAAGCGCTTTACGATGCGCTCGCAAAAACCGGACGTGGCGAGCGGGTGACGGTGTTCGATGCGCGGAATTTTATGTCGGGGGAAATGCTCTTAAAGCTAGGTTCAGATGCGCTGCGCCAGCAACAGAATGGGGTGCGTGGCGTCAAGGTACACGGCATCGTCCCCAATTATTCACAAGCGGCGGAGGCACAGGCACGTCTTTCGCCACGAATACAGGGAGAGTGAAGCGGTGGTAGCGATTGAAGATGTGACATTTCGGCGCATGACACTCAAAGACCTCGATCGTATCCTGACGATCGAGAAAGCGTGTTTTACTGCGCCGTGGTCACGCAATGCGTTCGTCGGTGAACTCTCGGACAATCACTTTGCCCGTTACATTGTCATGCTTCACAACGAAGAAATCATCGGTTATGGCGGGATGTGGATCATCATCGACGAGGCACATGTGACCAACATCGCTGTGGATCCGCCGTTTCGCGGCCAACAACTTGGTGAACGGTTGATGCGCTTCATGATGGCGGTGGCGTATACGGAGGGGGCGCGCAAGATGACGCTTGAGGTTCGCGTGTCCAATGATCCGGCAAAAAAATTATACGAGAAGCTCGGGTTTCTAGGGGCGGGCATTCGCAAGGGGTACTACACAGATAACAGGGAGGACGCCCAGATCATGTGGGCGGACATCCCGGAGCAAGAGGAAAATGATCATGCGTTATAACGAAGCGGCAAAGCTCAGATACGAATGGGATACAAAGACAGGACAGCCGGTGAACATCCTGGCGATTGAATCGAGTTGCGACGAAACGGCGGCGGCTGTCGTTCAAAACGGTCGAGTGATCCTGAGTTCGGTGATAGCATCGCAAATCGCCACGCACCAGCAGTTTGGCGGCGTGGTGCCAGAAGTGGCGTCGCGGGTGCATGTAGAGTCAATTACCCGCGTGGTGGAAGAGGCGCTGCAAGAGGCCAAGCTGACACTAGCAGACTTGCATGCAGTCGCGGTCACCTACGCGCCGGGGTTGATCGGAGCGTTATTTGTCGGCGTCACGGCGGCCAAGTCGTACGCTCAGGCGCTGGGGATTCCTCTGATCGGGGTACACCACCTCGCCGGGCACATGGCTGCGGCGCATCTTTCCGAAGGCGTGGATCCGCCGTTTTTGGCGCTCGTCGTTTCCGGCGGTCATACGGAGTTGTTGAAAGTGGAAACAGGCGGCGTGATGACGCGCCTTGGGCAAACCAGGGACGACGCGGCGGGAGAGGCGTTTGATAAAATCGCCCGTGCCCTTGCTCTCGGTTATCCGGGCGGACCTGCCATCCAAAAGGCGGCGGAAGCGGGCAACCCGCAGGCGATTGAGTTCCCCCGCGCAAAACTCCCGGAAGGGAGTTTTGACTTCAGCTTCAGCGGGTTGAAGTCAAGCGTCATGTTGTACCTCGATCGTCGCGCGAAGGCGGGCATGCCTGTGGATCAGGCCGATGTCGCTGCCAGCTTTCAAATGGCCGTGATGGAAGCCTTGATTGACAAAACGCGGCAGGCGCTAAAGGCGACTGGCATGACAACGCTGGTACTGGCAGGGGGGGTCGCCGCTAATACGTTGCTGCGCAGACGGGTGGGGGAACTGGGCGGGGAGCTTGGCGTGCGCGTGGTCGTACCGCCGCTGTGGCTGTGTACCGACAATGCGGCGATGATCGGCGCGGCCGCTTACCCGCGTTATTTGCAGGGCAGGCTGTCTGATTTGCGGTTGACGGCGCAAGCCAATCTTCGTTTGGAGGACTGGTGAAGCCATACACACAGAGTTATCCACGGTTTTTCCGAAGGATATCCACAAAATCTGTGGATAACATGCGTTTATTCGGTGGATCGTGTATCTTCCGTGACTGCCAACCACTCCTCGTATAGTTCCTCAAGTGTTTTCGTTACCGTATGAAAGTGACGCTCGACCACTGCGGCATTCTCCCGATTCTCATACAGGGAGGGATCGGCAAGGCTTGCCTCCAATTGGGTCTTGTCCTGTTCAAGGTGTTGAATTTCCCGCTCCAGGCGATCAATGCGGGTTTGAAGCTTACGCGCTTCGCTGCGTTCCTGTCGTCTTCTTTCGTGCGCCTGCATGGCTTCGGTGCTGACCGTGTTGGGTCGGTTGGGTGCGGCGCTTTGGCGCTCAGCGCTTTTCCATTCCAGATACGTGCGGTAATTGCCGTCAAGAATAAGGAATCGGTCGGGTTCCAGGCGAACAAAACGCGTGGCCAGCCGATCGATGAAAAAACGATCGTGGGAAACGAACACCAAGGTGCCTTCATACTCGCGCAGGGCGCGTTCCAGCACTTCTTTGGCTGGGATGTCGAGGTGGTTGGTGGGTTCGTCAAAAAGCAGCAAATTAGCTTCCGACCAAGATAGAATCGCCAGTTGTAGGCGGTTGCGTTCGCCACCGCTCAGGTTTTTGACGGGTTTGAACACGTCTTCGCCGGAAAACAGCAAGTGCCCGAGGCGCGTGCGGATGTCTGTTTCCGTTTTTTGCGGATACGCCGCCCAAAGTTCTTCCATCACTGTGCGTTCAGGGTCGGCAAACGCGAACTCCTGCTCGAACATCGCCATCTGTACCTTGTTGCCTACGCGAATCTCGCCTGCGTCCGCCTGCGCCGCGAGGATGGCGCGCAGGAGCGAGGACTTGCCGACTCCGTTGGCGCCCGTCAGGGCGATTTTGTCGCCGCGCCAGACCTGCAGGGATACGGGCGGGAAGAGTGCGCCGTTACCGCGGATGATGGCGGCTTGCTCCAACTCCAGCACCAGCTTGCCGCTTTTTTCGCAGAAGGGAAAATCAAAGTGCGCGTGTCTGCGTTTGGCGGGTGGTGTGAGGCGCTCCAGTTTTGCGAGTGCTTTCCGACGGCTCTGGGCGCGGCTTGTCGTGGTGGCGCGGGCGATGTTCTGATCGATAAACGTCTGCAGGCGGGCGATTTCTTGTTGTTGGCGTTCGTATGCGTCCTGCGCCTGCACTTCTGCTGCCTCTTTGGCGTCGAGGTAGGCGCTGTAATTACCGCTGTAGCGGGTGACGCGCCCCTGTGCGAGATCAAACGTGATTGACGCAATGCGGTCGAGGAAAAAACGGTCGTGCGAAACGACGAGAATGGCGCCGCTGTAGCGAAGCAGGTAGTCTTCCAGCCACTCTACCGTGTCGAGATCAAGGTGGTTGGTCGGTTCGTCGAGCAGCAGCAGATCCGGTTCTTGCAGCAAGAGCTTCGCAAACTGCAGGCGCGTTTTTTGTCCCCCACTGAGGGTCGCGACGAGTTGCTCCCACGCAGAAGGGGCAAATTTCATGCCAGACAGCACCTTGCGCACACGACTGTCGACCTCGTAGCCGCCACTCGCGAGGAATTCCTGCTCTGCGTACGCGTATTTGTCTGCCAGGGTGTCCGTTTGCAGCGCGTTCGCTTGCGTGAGCGCAAGGGCAGCCGTTTGCATTCTGTTCTCTAAGGCGTCCACATGGGCAAACACTGCACGCGCCTCCTGCCAGACCGTGCGTTCCTCGTCAAGCGGGGGCATTTGTGCAAGGTAACCGATGCGCGTGTCTTTGGCGGTCGTGATGCTCCCTTGGTCGGGCGGCAAAAGTCCCGCAATGGTGCGCAGCAGCGTCGACTTGCCAGCGCCGTTGACGCCGATCAGAGCCGCGCGTTCGCTGTTTTGAAGTTCTAGTTCGGCGTCTGTCAGGATTGCCGTTGCGCCGTATGAGACGTTCAGGTTTTGAATGCGTAACCGGTTCATCATGTATCCCTTCGTCAAAAATTCTCGCTCCAGTGTAACATATGTTTGCGAACTGGTTCGCCACCGTTAGTCTTGATCAAGTACAATGGATAGTGGGGCGATGATGCGATGGATGAACAAATCAAGGCGGCTAAGACAGCGATTCGCCAGCAGATCAAAGCGCGTCGGGCGACGCAGGACGCGCGTCAAAAGGCGTTGTGGGATCGGCGGATTGTCGCGTCGATGCTGGCGCACCCAAGGTACATTGCGGCCACAACCGTCATGCCGTACATGGCGACGGCGCAGGAAATCAACCTCGACGCGCTTGTCGCCATTGCGCTTTCGGACGGCAAAGCCGTGTGCTTGCCGCGCGTGGAACACGCAACACGGCAGATGTGGGCGCACCGTTTTCAGACAGGCGATGCGCTTGTGACGGGGGCGCTTGGCATTCGCGAACCGCTGTCCGCGGCGCCTGTATGCGCGGCGGCGGAGATCGACCTTGTCGTGATGCCGGGACTCGCGTTTTCTTTGCGCGGAGAGCGCATCGGCTACGGCGGTGGGTATTATGACCGTTTTCTTGCGGCATGCGATGAGCGAGTGTTCTTGCTCGCGGTAGGGTATGACTGGCAGGTGTTCTCGGAGTTGCCGAGCGCACCGGAGGATCGCAGGATCAACGCCATCGTCACGCCAACGCGCGTGGTCGCGACGTGAAAGGTTGCCGATACGAACAGGCAAGTGTATCATAGAGGCAGTTGAATGGGCTTGTTGTGAGTGACCGATTCCATCATGGAGATAAGGATAGACAATTGAAGGGGCGCTAGTCGTTCCGCAGGACGGGAGGGATTGACGTGCTGAGCAACATTGGGATCCCTGGTATTATTTTAATTTTGGTAGCGGTATTGCTGATTTTTGGACCAAGCAAGTTGCCGGACATCGGCAGGGCGTTCGGCAAAGGGCTGCGCGAGTTTAAGGACGCCACGAAAGATGTGACGAGTGATTCGCGTCCTGAGCAGATTGAGCAAACTGAGCGGAAAGATGCTGAAAAGTGATGAATTGGATCAACCTCCTCATTCGGGGGAGTCGTAGCCTTGAGAACAACGCTGGTTTGGTGGCACACCTTGAAGAACTGAGAAAGCGCCTGATCTTTGTATTGATTTTCTTTGTCTTGATTATGGTGGGTTCGCTCGCGTTTGTGGGGAGAATCTTTCAGTTCCTTTCTAGGCCGATCGCAGGCATGAAGCTGCTCGTGCTAGGGCCGAGCGATGTGGTGCAGATCTATTTTATGATTGCGGGGGTTGTGGCGTTCGCCGCAACCACCCCTTTTTTACTGTGGCAGTTGTGGAAGTTTGTGAGTCCTGGATTGTACCCGCACGAAAAAAAATACGCCAAGCGCCTGATCTTGCCTACGACCTTGATGTTTTTGTTGGGCATCAGTTTTGGCTACTTTGTTATTTTTCCGGAACTCGTTTCGTTTTTGCGAAGGTTGGCGGAGCAGCACTTCTCCGTCAGTTTCACGGCCAAAGAGTACTTCTCGTTTATGTTCGACATCGTGATTCCGTTTGGGCTCTTATTTGAAATGCCGATTTTGATCGTGTTTCTGACGCGGATCGGCGTCCTCACGCCACAGTGGTTGCGCAAAATGCGGCGTTTTGCGTATGCGCTGTTCGTGTTGATCGGCGTCCTCATTAGTCCGCCGGAGATGATCTCGCACCTGAGCGTGGTCGTGCCGATGGTGTTGATTTACGAGGTTAGCATTTGGCTATCGCAAGTGGCTTACAAAAGAAAGCTCGCGGTCGAGGCGTGGTGGCGGGAAGGCAAGGACAGCAAGAAAGGCAGCAAAACGGCAACGCCTGCTGCGAGTGCGGCGCAAGCGGAGGCTCAGACGGTTCTGCACGTGGAGGGCGATGTGGCGCGCGTGACGGCAGCGTCGGTGGTAACGGAGGCGGCGCCAGAAGTAGCGCCGCCGACTGCGACACCGTCAGACGGTCGTGTTGGGAGTGCCACAGTCGAGGTGTCGTCAGCATCTGTCCTACCCATAGAGAGCGAGTCACCTGAACAACCTTCGGTTGCGCCTGATAGGTTGCAGGTGTTGATGACGCAGCGCCCCGTGTGGCGCATGCGGCCAGGCATTCGCGTGGAAGAACGGGAATAAAGTCGCATCACTTTTTCGGGAGTCGCTCCGCCAGCATGTCATTCATCTGCCCCAGTCGCGCTTGTAGCCGGCGGTGAATGAGCGCGACGGCGTTGGCCATCTCTTGATAAGCGGTTTTTTGCGTCGGTTCCAGCGTATCGAGCGCGAAACCAGCTAGGCTGGCGTGCAGGCTTTGCGCCATTGTCGCGGCAGACTCGATGTTTTGTGCCGTGGTCATGACAAAACCCCCCTCCACTCTTTAACTTGCCGTGGCAGGGGGTTTTTATACGTTAGCCTCCGAGTCCGACCCGTTCCTTGACGTTTGCTAAAGTGTCATTCGCCACTTGGCGGGCCTTTTCCGCGCCCTGCTGCAAAATGCGTTCGACTTCGCCGCTTTGGCGAATGTCCTCGTAGCGGGCTTGAATGGGGGAAAGGTGGGCGACGAGCGCCTCGCCGAGGTCTTTTTTGAAGTCGCCATAGCCCTTGCCATCATAAGCGGCGACGAGTTCGTCAATCGACTGTCCTGAGATCACGCTAAATATCGCCAAAAGGTTGGATACGGCAGGTTTTTCCTGCGGATCAAAACGAATCTGGCGATCCGAGTCGGTGACCGCGCGGCTGACCTTCTTGCGAATCACGTCCGGTGGGTCGAGCATTTCAATGCGACTGCCAGGGTTGGGATTGCTCTTGCTCATCTTCTTCGACGGGTCGTCAAGGGACATGATGCGGGCGCCTTGTTTGATCAGCATGATGTCTGGGACGGTAAAGGTGTCGCCAAACCTTGCGTTGAAGCGCAGCGCCAGATCGCGCGTGAGTTCCAGGTGCTGTTTCTGGTCGTCGCCGACAGGCACTAGGTGCGTCTGGTACAGCAGGATGTCCGCCGCCATCAGGGCGGGGTAGGTGAACAGTCCCGCCGTTACGACCTCCTTGCCTTCGCCTTTTTCCTTAAACTGCGTCATGCGCGAGAGTTCGCCCATGTGTACGACGCACTGCAAAATCCATCCAAGTTCGCTATGTGCGCTGACGTCCGACTGCACGAACAGGGTGGATTTCTGCGGGTCGAGTCCCACCGCAAGGTATAAACTCGCGAGGTCGTGAATTCGTTCCTTTAACTGGTGCGGGTCTTGAGGGAGTGTGATGGCGTGCATATCGACGATGCAGTAAAATGCGTCCGATTGATCCTGTAAGTCGACAAACTGGCGCAGGGCGCCGAGGTAATTGCCGAGCGTAATCAGACCGGTCGGTTGAATGCCTGAAAAAACGCGTGATTTCATGCGGTTCATCCTTTATCCAAAGTTGTGAAATATCTTCCCATACGTCCGCGCCCCTGTCAAACCGACTGTTTATCAATAAAAAGATCAATTTTTTTTGCCAAACCCAGTTGCAAAATCAAAAAGGAATCGGTAATATATTCATTGTCGTTAGCACTCAGTCGAAGTGAGTGCTAACAAACGAACAATTTACTTTTTTGAGGAGGTAATCGCATGATTCGGCCACTTGGTGACCGCGTCGTTTTGCGCGCCGCAAAGCGCGAAGAAAAGACAACCAGCGGTATTGTACTCCCAGACACAGCGAAGGAAAAACCCCAGGAAGCCGAGGTCGTGGCAGTGGGGCCAGGGCATTTCGAAGACGGCAAGCTTGTTGAAGTCGCCGTCAAAGTGGGGGATCGCGTTATTTTCTCCAAGTATTCTGGGACAGAGGTCAAGTTCAACGACGAAGAGCTGTTGATCGTACGTGAAGCCGACATTCTTGGCGTGGTGGAAGCGTAGTTTGCGCAATGCGACATGATGGAAAATTCAAGGAGGGTATGAATTGATGGCTAAGGAGATTCGATTCAGCGAAGACGCGCGTCGCGCCATGTTGCGCGGTGTAGATGCGCTCGCCGATGCGGTGAAGGTGACGCTTGGACCGCGCGGACGCAATGTGGTGCTGGAAAAGAAGTTTGGTTCTCCGCTGATTACCAATGACGGCGTCACAATTGCCAAGGAGATTGAACTCGAAGACGCGTTCGAGAATATGGGCGCACAACTCGTCAAAGAAGTGGCCACGAAGACGAACGATGTAGCGGGTGACGGCACGACGACAGCGACGGTGCTGGCGCAGGCGATGATCCGCGAAGGGCTCAAGAACGTGACGTCCGGCGCGAACCCGATGCTGCTTCGTAAAGGCATCGAGAAGGCAGTGGAAGTGGCGGTCGCGGAAATCGCGCGCATTTCAAAGCCTGTGGAAGGTCGCGGTATCGCGCAGGCCGCTTCAGTTTCCGCAGGCGACACGGTGATCGGTACTCTGATCGCCGACGCGATGGATAAGGTGGGCAAGGACGGCGTCATCACTGTGGAAGAGTCGAAGGGCTTCACCACAGAGCTTGAGGTTGTCGAGGGCATGCAGTTTGACCGCGGCTACATTTCACCGTACATGGTCACCGATGCGGATAAAATGGAAGCCGTACTTGACGAGCCTTTCATTTTGATTACCGATAAGAAGGTCGGCAACATCCAGGAAATTCTACCCGTACTGGAGCGCGTTGTGCAATCGGGTCGTCCGCTTTTGATCATTTCGGAGGACATCGAAGGCGAAGCGCTCGCGACGCTCGTCGTCAACAAGCTGCGCGGTACGTTCACCGCTGTCGGCGTCAAGGCGCCTGGGTTTGGCGACCGTCGTAAGGCAATGCTGCAGGACATTGCAGTGTTGTCAGGTGGTCAAGTGATCAGTGAGGAACTGGGACTCGACCTGAAGAGTACCACCATCGATCAACTGGGTCGCGCACGCCAAGCGCGCATTTCCAAAGAGAACACGATCATTGTCGACGGCTACGGGGATAAGGCGGACATTGATGCGCGCATTCATCAGATCAAGGTGCAGCTCGAAGAAACCACCTCTGATTTTGACCGTGAGAAGTTGCAAGAGCGCCTCGCGAAACTTGCTGGCGGCGTTGCGGTGATCAAGGTCGGCGCGGCAACGGAGACAGAACTCAAGGAGAAGAAGCTGCGCATCGAGGACGCGCTTAACACCACGCGCGCGGCGGTTGAGGAAGGTCTTGTCGCGGGCGGCGGCACGGCGCTCGTCAATGCCGTGATCGCGTTGGACAGCTTGAGCCTCGCGGGCGACGAAGCGACGGGCGTCAACATCGTGCGCCGCGCTCTTGAAGCGCCAGTGCGCCAGATCGCGGACAATGCGGGTTTGGAGGGCGCGATTATTGTCGAGCGCCTGAAGAAAGAGAAGGTCGGCATTGGCTTTAACGCCGCCTCCGAAGAGTGGGTCGACATGTTCGCCGAAGGCATTGTCGATGCAGCGAAGGTGACGCGCTCTGCGCTCCAGAACGCAGCCTCTGTAGCGGCGATGTTCTTGACGACGGAAGCGGTCATCGCCGACAAGCCGGAGAAGGATAAGCCTGCGCTCCCTGGTGGAGGCGGCATGGGCGGCATGGATATGATGTAAGACGAGAGACCCGAGAATCCCTGATTTGCAGGGGTTCTCGGCTTTTTGTGTTTCACGGAAACGCTGATGATGAAGTAAGCTAGGCTTGACAGATACGAAGCCGGGTAAATCGCAGTTTCAGAAGGATATAAGGTTACTCCTAAAATACACAGCGCGAGTTCTGATGTGGTTTTATTAACTGTGCAATTTTTTCCTTCTAAAAATAAAATTGAAGTCACTATTGGCGATATCAAGATAGGAATACCAAGGAGTTTACGTAAAAATACGATCTATAGAAATTTGAGTGATGAAGAGGCGCTTTTAATGATTACCAAGTGGGAAGTGACTGTATCTAAAGGAAAAAAAATGCCTGGTGGTCAAGAAATGGAGCTATATTTAATTAAGAAAATTGTCGAATTTAATGAGGGTGGTGTCGATGTGTTTGTGCATGAGGTAAAAGTGCGTTTTAGCGAGTGCGATGGCCTGGGCCACGTAAATAACGCCAAGTACTATACGTACATGGAGGAGGCGAGGGAAGACATTTTTCGACTTTTCAATCCCAGCTTACGTTTGGAAACGTGGAATCTGATCATCGTGTCGACTCGCTGCGATTACCTACATCAGGTAGGGTACGCAGAAATACTAAAGGTGTACACCTGGATCGGGCGCATGGGTAAGTCCAGCTTTGACGTCGAACACGCGATTGCAAACGAGCGCGGCGAATGGGTGGCACGCGGACAGGGCGTCATGATCGGTTATGATTACAATGCTCAGAAGTCTGAGCCAGTGCCGGGCGAGATCGCCAGGGTTCTGGCTGAACACCGCGAGGCGCCGGTTGGCGCACCGGATCTGCGTTCATGGGCGTCGCGATGACGATTAGAGGTTGGACAGTTTCGCATGAATCTATCCAAAACTATGTTATACTGTGTATATGGACAGATTGGTAACGATAGGGGAAGCGTCAAAAGTTCTTGGTGTATCCATTACCACATTGCGGCGTTGGGAAAAAGAAGGACGATTGCAGCCTGATGAAATTACGCAAGGTGGTCATCGGAGATACGATCTGGTCAAATTACG
>JAJZCL010000125.1 GCA_021846165.1 Bacillota bacterium
TTCGCCACCGTTAACGGCCAGACTCCAGCGTAGAGGTTCCGTGACTTCGAAAGCGGAGAGCGAACAATAAGTAGAAAACGAGCCTGTGTAATTTTAGGTAAGTTTTCTGTAACGGAGTGTCTTGAAAGATCGTATCTAAAGAAAAAAAAACAGCGACAAAAGAGTCAAACGGACTCATTTTGTCGCTGTGTTGTTGACTTAGCGGGGTTCCCGCATGCCTTCTACGAGAATGTCGGCCACCTCGGGGCGGGTGAACTTGGGTGAAGGCCGTTCGCCGCTACGCAGAATCTCCCGCACCTTGGTGCCCGACAGGATATACCGGTAGCGGTCGTCGTGCGCACAAGTCTTACTTGAGGCCATGCCGTCGCACCTTTCACAATAAAAACTGTTTTCGTAGAACAGCGGCGTAATGCCGAGTTCTTCTTTGGTAAAGTGGTCAAAGATCGCCTGGGCGTCGTAGGGACCGTAGTAATTGCCCACGCCCGCGTGATCCCTGCCGACGATGAAGTGGGTACAGCCGTAGTTTTTTCGCACCAGCGCGTGCAAAATCGCTTCGCGGGGTCCTGCGTAGCGCATGGCGGCAGGATAAACCCCCATCAACACTCGGTTTGTCGGGTAGTAGTGTTCAATCAACACTTCGTAACTCTTCATTCGCACGGTGGCGGGTACGTCGTCCGCCTTGGTTTCGCCGACAAGCGGGTTGAGGAACAGGCCGTCCACAATTTCGAGAGCGGACTTTTGAATGTACTCGTGTGCGCGGTGGATGGGATTGCGGGTTTGAAACCCGACCACCGTTTTCCAACCGCGTCGTTCAAACTCCGCCCTGACCTCGCTAGGAGCAAACGTGTACTGCGGGAATTCGCCCGCGCCCTTGCGGTTCAGCAGCCATACGGCACCCGCCACATAGACGGAGCCGCTTGACAGCAATTTTTGTACGCCTGGGTGGGCGGTATCCTGCGTGCGGTAGACCAGTTCCGCTTCCCGCAGCTTGTCGGGCTGATACAACTCAGTGACTTCGATGACACCATAGATCGCCCCATCAGACCCTGTGAGCGCAGCGGGAGAACCGGGTTGCAGGCGCTCCGCATCGTTGTCGCTCACAGGCAAGGTGACAGGGATCGACCAAGGGTGCCCGCTTGTCAGGTGCATATCGGTCAAAATCCGTTCCCAATCGGCGCTTCCCGCAAACCCTTCCAGCGGAGAGAACACGCCCGTCGCGATCATTTCCAGGTCCGACAAAGACCTTGCTGACAGTTGAATTTTGGGCATCCGCTCCGCCTTGACTAGCAATTGCGACCGCATCGCGCCTTGCGCGACGCGATTGACGAGCGGTGCGTATGGGGATAATAAGGGTTCAATCACTGATGTAACCTCCTGTGCCTACTTATGTAGTCCACATTCTGTTTTTCCGTGGTTTGCCCAGCGCCCACTGCGCGGGTCTTCACCAGCCTGAACCGCCCGCGTGCAAGGTGCGCATCCGATGCTCGGATACCCTTGGTCGTGAAGGGGATTATAGGGAATCTGTCGATCGCGAATGTATTCCCAGACCTGATCGGACGTCCACTTTACAAGCGGGTTGACTTTGACCATTGCAAACTTGTGATCCCATTCGAACACTTGCGCATTCGCCCTTGTTGGCGCCTGTTCCCTGCGAATCCCCGTAATCCATCCCCGGTACGCCCCCAGGTGCGACGATAACGGATTCACCTTGCGCAGATTGCAGCATACATCAGGGGTAGATTCCCAAAGTCGATCGCCATGCAGGTGCGCTTGCTCTTGGAGGGTCAGCGCAGGCCGCACCTGCGTCAAACGGTTCAATCGATAACGCTCGATCAATTGGTCGCGCAAGGTGTACGTTTCCGGGAAAAACAGATCCGTATCCAAGTAAAACATTTGCGCGTCTGGATGGACGCTGTGGATGATGTCGAGCAACACCACGTCCTCTGCGCCAAATGAGCAAGCAAACGTCAGCGGTTCGTACATTTCGTAAGCCTTTCTTAGAATCGACGCGGGATCCGCATGCTCGTACTGTTGCGCGAGCGCCTCGAATTCCGACGTTACGGTTGTGAGTCCTTCCATCAAGGAACCTCCTCAATTTTCAAGTATGAAGAGAGTTTATAACTTTATACTTTAAACCATCTTAAAGTGCGTACCCGAATGGAACACGCACTTTAAGTGGTGTCAACACTGGATCCTCATCAATTGTCTTCGAGCGAAAGCTTCTTCAGGTGTTTGCGTTGTGCCATCATGTCGATCAGCGCACACAGCATGGTATAGTCGGACTGATCCAGGCGACTGACTCGATGCGCCATGGCGATGTATGGCTGAGAAGTTTCGTTGAGAATAAAACTCTGCAAATAGGCCGGCAAGTCGGTCGGTTTGCGGTATCCTGTCTCGTCGGGCAAGGAAGTCGTTTCGCCCAGATTGGCAAAGTAGTCGACGTTCACGCCAAGTGCTTCCGCGATCCGGACCGCGTACTCCAGCGAAGGGTGACGCATGCCGCGTTCAATGGAACTGATGTGGGGGGCTGAGATTCCCGTCCGATAAGAAAGCTCCTGCTGGGTCAATTCCCTCCTCTTCCTGAGAATGCGAATTCTACGTCCAAGCAAATCATCCATTATCACCACTCCTTTTATTAATAGATAAAATAATATAAACACAACATACTACACATCTGTGTAAATTGTAAATCGTTTCTAGCCGTTGATTTTGCAATTTTACTATTGAAAGATTCGAAAAAAAATCCCGAAAAATAAGGTTTTTTGGATGGTTTCGAGCAAATCTGCTTAACACTTGCGGATTTATTTAAAAAAAGGTTCATGATTATGACAAAGTTCGCACATGCGTATCAAGTCGTTTTCCAGTTTTCAAAAACTTTTTTGACTTGCATGACTAGCGGTTTCGCTTATACTTGGGAAAAAGAGCATTGGAGGATTGCCACTTGGAATTCAAGACTGCCGATTTGTCCGACGAGTATGGCGATGAACTGCAAATTTGCGCGACCGCATTTCAACACTATGGCGGAAAACGCCGCTTTATGGGGACGATTCAGACGGTGAAGGTGTTTGAAGACAATATCAAGGTTCGGGAAGCGATCGAAAGTGTCGAATCGGGAAGCGTGATTGTCGTCGACGGGGGCGGGTCGCTGAAGTGCGCCCTGCTTGGCGACCAACTAGCGGCACTCGCCGCATCCAGAGGCATTGAAGGCGTGATTGTGAACGGCGGGGTGCGGGATGTCGGTGAACTCAGAACGACGGATCTGGGCGTGCTGGCGCTTGGCTCGAACCCTAAGAAAAGCAAGAAGAACGGCGCCGGAGAACGCGGAGTAACGCTTGTCTTTGGCGATGTGGAATGGCGTTTGGGGGACTATGTGTATGTGGACGATGACGGTGTCGTGATCTCGAAGATCAAGCGGTAAACTAGAGTGAACGCTGTCATAAGTGGTGACGAAAAGTGGGTTAAACAGTTTCGCTTGAATCTATCCAAAACTATGTTATACTATTCATATGGAAAGATTAGCGACGATAGGCGAAGCATCAAAAGTTCTTGGCGTATCCATTACCACATTGCGGCG
>JAJZCL010000126.1 GCA_021846165.1 Bacillota bacterium
AACGCGCCGATCTCGCGGAACGTACCGGGGTCGAGCAGCATTTCGATGCGTTCCCTAGCCGTGAACTTGCCTTTTTCGTGCTGCGAGAGGATGCGCTTGTCGCCGCCACCTCGTTCGATTTTTTGTTTGCGGTCTTCCAGTTCGTATAATTTTGTATCCACTGGCCTACTCCTTATCGGTGATTTGGCAGAATTCGGTCAACACGCCGAAGCTGCTCTTGGGGTGTATAAAACCGATCAGCTTGTTTTGCCCCCCCGGTCGCGGCGCCTCGTCAATGAGGCGGTGCCCGGCTTGACGCGAGCGATCGAGCCACTCTGCCACATCGTCGACGCGATAGGCGATGTGGTGAACGCCAGAACCTTTGGCCATGATAAACTTGCCAATCGGGCCTTCCTCCGCCGTCGATTGCAGCAACTCGATGTGCATTTCGCCCGCTTGCAAAAACACCGCATGGACGTGTTGGTCGGCAATGTCTTCCTCGTGAACCACCTGAAACCCAAGGTGGTCACGGTAAAATGCGAGCGTCGCGTCAAGGTCTTCGACGGCAATGCCGATGTGATCCACCTGGGACGGTGGCTCAACCAAGTCAAGTCCCTGGCGTTCCTCCACATGGTCGCGAATAAATGCCGCCATGTCGCCGATCGTACTGCCAGGCGTGAACACCGCCGCCAGCCCCTTTTGCTTCAGTGCCACCACATCCTCTGGCGGAATCACGCCGCCGCCGATGATCAGCACATCGTTCACGCCGCGCGCGCGTAATTCCTCGACAACGGAGGGAAACAGCGTCATGTGTGCGCCAGAGAGCGACGACAAGCCAACGCAGTCGACGTCCTCCTGAATGGCCGTGGTGACGATTTGCTCGACCGTTTGGCGCAGACCCGTGTAAATCACCTCAAACCCCTCGTCGCGAAGTCCTTGCGCGACGACGAGCGCTCCCCGATCATGGCCGTCCAGACCGGGTTTGGCGATGAGAACTCGTATTGGACGATTCACTGCTCCTAATCCCCTCTCCATCCTGTTACACAGGCCGATACTCGCCGAACTCATCCCGCAGGACATTGGCGATTTCGCCCAGCGTCGCGTATACCCGCACCGCATCCAAAATGAACGGCATCAGGTTGTCGTCACCTTTTGCGGCCGTCCGCAGCGCATGCAAAGCCGCCGCCACCGCCTGTCCGTCGCGTTTCCCCTTGAGCGCCTGCAAATTCGCCTTCGCCTCGCGCTCAATACTCTCGTCGACGCGCAGCAATTCCGGCGTCGGCTCGTTCTCAACGGTAAACGCATTGACGCCCACTACGACCTCATCTTTGCGTTCAATCGCGCGCTGCGTCTCATATGCGGCCTGGTGAATTTCCCGTTGCATGTACCCGCTTTCAATCGCCCGCACCGCGCCGCCCATGTCCTCGATCGCGTGCAGGTATGTCAGCACCTGTTGCTCCAGTTCGTCCGTCAAAGCCTCTACATAGTAAGAACCGCCAAGCGGATCGACCGTGTCCGCCACGCCGCTTTCGTGCGCGATAATTTGCTGCGTGCGCAGGGCAATCCGCGCCGACGACTCGGTCGGCAAGGCCAGCGCCTCGTCGCGCGAGTTGGTGTGCAGGCTTTGCGTGCCGCCCATCACCGCCGCCAGCGCCTGCAACGTCACGCGGACGATGTTGTTCTCCGGCTGTTGCGCGGTGAGGGTCGAACCGCCCGTCTGCGTATGAAAACGCAGTTGCAACGAC
The DNA here is from genome assembly GCA_021846165.1 of Bacillota bacterium. Classification (GTDB taxonomy): domain Bacteria; phylum Bacillota; class Bacilli; order Alicyclobacillales; family SLC66; genus JAJZCL01. Next base: position 1,725 of record JAJZCL010000126.1, read on the forward strand.
TTCGGATTCTTGGCACCATACTGCTCCTGCATCAGGTGCGCCCAAATGCGCCGCGCTGCCCGGTACTTGGCGACCTCCTCAAAAAACAGGTTGTGCGCATTGAAGAAAAACGACAACCGCGGCGCGAAGTCGTCAATGTTCAGCCCCGCTCCGAGCGCGGCTTCGACATACGCCCGTGCGTTAGCGAGCGTAAACGCTACTTCCTGCGCTGCTGTGCTGCCCGCCTCGCGGATGTGATAGCCGCTGATGCTGATCGTATTGAACTTGGGAAGATTTTTTGCACAGTATGCAAAGATATTGGTAATCAGTCGCATGGAAGGTTTCGGGGGAAATATATACGTGCCGCGCGCCACATACTCCTTTAGTATATCGTTTTGGATCGTGCCAGACAGTTTGTCCGCCGCCACCCCCTGCTTCTCCCCCACGGCAATGTACATCGCGAGCAATATTGCCGCCGGCGCGTTGATGGTCATTGACGTGCTTACCTGATCCAACGGGATCTGGTCGAAAAGCACCTCCATATCCGCGAGGGACGAGATCGACACGCCGACCTTCCCCACCTCGCCGAGGGAGAACGGGTGATCCGAGTCGTAACCGATCTGAGTGGGTAGATCAAAAGCGGTTGACAGCCCTGTCTGTCCTTGCTGCAATAGGTAACGAAAACGCTCATTGGTCTGTTTGGCGCTTCCAAATCCCGCATACTGGCGCATCGTCCAGAATCGGCCACGGTACATGGTCGGTTGCACGCCGCGAGTGAACGGAAATGAGCCCGGTTCACCGAGGCGATCCTGTAATACTCCTGCCGCGTCCGCCGCATGATACACACGCTTGACCTCTATGTTCGAGGAAACGGCAAACGTGTCTTTGCGCTCGATTTTCTTACCTTTATCCAAGTGATTATCACCCCGAGTGTTCAACATACGTCGAGTATAACACATTTATCGCACTGCCTCATTTGTAGCTAAATTTCGCAAGATCGAAACAACTGACCGCCAAATAAGGTTGCGTTTTCCCACATAAGTTCGTTACTCTTATAGGGGATAATAGATCGCCAAATCACAACAGACTCAAAAGGAGTGGACAAGTTTTGAAACGTGCAAAAATTACCGTTGTCGGCGCTGGCAATGTGGGCGCTTCCGTCGCGCTTTATGCGGCAATGAAGGAACTCGGGGACATTGTTTTGACGGATATTGTCGAAGGAGTACCGCAAGGCAAGGCACTCGACATGATGGAAGCGACGCCTGTGATCGGCGTGAGCAGCAACATCCTTGGCACGAACACCTATGATGAAACGGCCGATTCCGACGTCATCGTCATCACGGCAGGCATCGCCCGCAAGCCGGGCATGAGCCGCGATGACCTGGTCGACACCAACGTCAAGGTGATCCGCGCGGTTGTCAATGAAGTAGCGCCCCGTTCGCCGAACGCTAAGCTTGTCCTCGTCACCAACCCGGCTGACGTGATGGCGCAGGTGGCCTATCAGGTAAGCGGATTCCCCGCCGAGCGAATCATCGGCCTCGGCGGCGTCCTCGACACTGCCCGTTACCGCACCTTCATCGCGATGGAACTCGGTGTGTCCGTCGAAGACATCACCGCCGTCGTGCTTGGCGGTCATGGCGACGACATGGTGCCGCTTGTGCGGTATACGTATGTCGCGGGCATTCCCGTCGAAACCCTGCTCAGCAAGGAGACGCTGGACAAGATCGTCCAACGCACCCGTCAAGGCGGCGCGGAGATCGTCAACTACCTGAAGACTGGCAGCGCCTACTACGCTCCCGGC
>JAJZCL010000026.1 GCA_021846165.1 Bacillota bacterium
GAGGATACACCCTAACTCCTCTCCATCCGCAAGGATGAGAAAAAGGTCAGTCGAATGGCAGTTGATCATGTTTGTCTATGTTTTCGGTCAACTGTTGACACCACGATACGATCTGCTGAATTTAGAAAAAACTGCTGATGGATTTCGCATGAGGGTGGCGCGAGGAACAATGGCACGAGTGGCGCCCATTTTGCATAGGCTGGTGGGAAATACGCGAGGCTATGTGCGTTATGGGAGGGAAATCCATGTCGAGGTTGAAACCGAACAAACTTCATGTGCGGTACTTGGAGGGGGCGACTCCCGCTGGGCCAATCGTGCCGCGCAAATATACGCTTACGCACTCAGACCGGACGGGCGACCTGTTCTTAACCGTTGGTCCCGACTATGATCGCAAGCAAATCAGCGGGTGGTACACGAGGTGGATGCGGGATGAGGTGTTGGGGGAGTGGGTGCGAACTGACACAGGGTATACGCTCTGCGTCGATGTTCACGTGAGTGGCGGCAAGGCCCTTGGAACGGCAAAGTGGCGGAACGGAATTTTACATAAGGAAATGCCGTTAGTCTTGGAGGCGATCGCCTATGCGGAACGAAACATTTTGCAAACTCGACCGGAACTGAAGAAAGCTGAGATTCAGGTTCACTTTCACTCCAATAAGAAAAAATTTGATACGATTGAAACTTGGGATACGATTGGCCACTATTTAGAGATCGTGATATGATCGATTTCATGAGTGGTTGGGAAGTAGGGAGACGGAGTGAATAACGGTTTTGATCAAGTGGTCGTGCTGGATTTTGGCGGGCAGTACAATCAGCTGATCGCGCGGCGCATTCGGGATATGCACGTGTATTCGGAACTCTTGCCGCACGATACAAAAGTGGAAACATTGCGGGCGATGAGATTGAAGGGGATCGTGTTTTCTGGCGGTCCGCGCAGTGTTTACGGGGAAGACGCGCCGAGCGTCGATCCTGAGGTGTACAAGCTGGGCGTCCCCATCCTTGGTATTTGCTACGGCATGCAACTGATGGCGCGTGACTTCGACGCGCGGGTGGATCTGGCAGTGGATCGGGAGTATGGGCTTGCGAACATGACGGTGCGCACAGAGGGGGCGCTGTTCAAGGGCACGCCGGATGTGCAGCGGGTGTGGATGAGCCACAGCGACGTGGTCAGCGCCGCGCCGCCGGGATTTGCGCTTGATGCCAGCACGCCGAGTGCGCCAGTCGCGGCGATGAGTGATCGTGAACGGGGACTGTACGGGGTGCAGTTTCACCCGGAAGTGCAACACACCGATTACGGTGAGCAGATCCTGCAAAATTTCTTATTCTTGATCTGCGGGTGCGAACCGAACTGGCGGATGGACAACCTGATTGACGACGCGGTGCAGGAGATTCGCGACAAGGTCGGGGATCAAAGGGTGCTGATGGCGCTTTCGGGCGGTGTGGATTCGTCGGTGACGGCGGCGCTTTTGCACCGAGCGATCGGTGATCGGCTGACCTGTGTGTTCGTCGATCACGGGTTGCTGCGAGAAGAAGAAAGTGAACAGGTGATGTCCATGTTCGAGGGTGTGTTTCACATGGACATTCGGCGCATTGACGCGAGCGATCGGTTCCTGAAGCTGCTGTCTGGCGTGACTGATCCAGAGGAGAAGCGCAAACGGATCGGTCGTGAGTTCATCCGGGTGTTCGAGGAAACGTCGACAAGGCTGGGCGATTTCGCCTTTCTCGGTCAAGGAACACTGTATACGGACGTGATCGAGAGCGGAACGAAGACGGCGGCGACGATCAAGTCCCACCATAACGTGGGCGGGTTGCCGAGTGAGATGAAGTTCAAATTAATCGAACCGTTGCGCTCCTTGTTCAAGGATGAGGCGCGGCGACTGGGCGAAGCGCTCGGGCTACCGCACCACTTTGTCTGGCGTCAGCCGTTTCCAGGGCCGGGGCTTGCCATTCGCATTATCGGCGAGGTGACCAGAGAGCGCCTCAACCTGCTCAAAAAGGCCGACGCGATCGTGCGCGAGGAGGTGGCGAGCGCAGGGCTTGAACAGGAGATCTGGCAGTACTTCGCCGTGTTGACCGATTTGCAGAGTGTGGGCGTGATGGGCGACGAACGGACGTATTTTTCCACCGTTGCGATCCGCGCGATCACCTCAAGGGACGGCATGACGGCAGATTTTGCCCGCCTCCCGTACGAGGTGCTGCAACGCATGTCGAGCCGCATTTGCAACGAAGTGCCCGGCGTCAACCGTGTCGTCTATGATATCACCTCGAAGCCGCCTGCCACCATCGAGTGGGAATAGGTGGCGTGCGATATGAGTGAACAACACAATAGGATAACGACGAATTCCTACGCGACGTACTTGTTGTTGCTGGGCACGTCGATCTTCTGGGGCAGCGCATTCGTGTTCTCTAAAGTCGCCGAGTCTTCCGTTCCTCCGTTGGTGGCGGCGCTCTTGCGGTTTGGGTTGGGAGCGGTTGTCGGACTTGTGTTGATCCTCGGGCTGCACCTGCGCGATCGCCGTTACCGCCTGACGCCTGGTGGCGCCTGGTTGGACACGCTGGCGCTCGGGGTGATGGGCGTGACCGTGTATAATATATTTTTTTTTCTGGGACTATTCTATTCGCAAGCGTCCGACGGGAGCATGATCATTCCCACCCTTAGCCCCGTTTTCACCGTGGTGTTGGCGGTTTTGCTGCTGAAGGAGCGGTTTCGGAAACAGCAGGTGTTCGGGATCGCGATCACTCTGTTCGGAGCGTTGTTGTTTTTTTCGGTCATCTTTTTCTTGCGGTCTGTCGCCGCGCACCATCGTGCCATCGGGGATGCCCTGTTCCTCGGCTCGGCGGTGTTCTGGGCGTCGAGCACCATGTTCAGCAAGCGGGTGACCAGCAAGGTCGATCCGCTCATTGCGAGTACGTATGCCATGGTGTTTGGCTCGATCATCGTCGGAATCATTGCGGTGCCTGAACTCCTCAAGGTTCATTGGCTGAGTTTGGGTTGGCGCTTCTGGGTTGATGTGGTGTATTTGGCTGTATTGCCAAGCGTGCTGGCGAACTGGTTTTATTACCTTGGCGTCAAGCGCATCGGGCCTGCGAGGGCTTCTGCGTTCATGTTTCTAGTGCCGGTGTCCGCGCTGGTTTTGTCGGTGCTGGTGCTGGGCGAGTCATTGACCTTGGTGCAACTGGTCGGCGCGGTGCTGATGTTAGTGGGGGTGTGGATGATCAATCGCAAGGTTTGACACGGGCAAAACTGCCTTGCCGATTTTATAGATTTGGAGAGTATAACATATGAAAGAAGCGTTTTCGCAGTATTTGACGTTTCGCCGCAAGGAGTGGGCGAGTCTTCGCCTGTCTACCCCGCTGTTGCTCTCGGAAATGGAGCTGCAACAGCTTCAAGGCCTTAACGAGCAGGTGTCGATTGCCGAAGTGTCGGACGTGTACCTTCCTTTATCGAGGTTGTTGAATCTGTACGTATCTGCGAACCGGTATCGCGAGGAAATGACGCAAGCGTTTTTGGGGACGCTGACTTCGCACGTCCCTTATATCATTGGCATCGCGGGCAGCGTGGCTGTCGGCAAGAGTACCACGTCGCGGATCATGCAGGCGCTGATGGCGAAGTGGCCCAATCACCCGAAAGTGGATCTCGTGACGACCGACGGCTTTCTTTATCCGAATCGGATTCTTCAGAAAAAAGGATTAATGAAGCGCAAGGGGTTTCCGGAAAGTTACGATGTGCGCAGTCTGCTGAAATTTTTGATGGATGTCAAGGCGGGACAACCGGAGGTTTCCGTGCCAGTGTACTCGCACCTGACATACGACGTTGTGCCGACCAAGCGGTACATCATACGCCAACCGGACATTCTGATTGTGGAAGGACTGAACGTGTTGCAGACGCCGACCGTCGACAAAGCGACGCAGGCGTCCAAGTTGTTTGTGTCGGATTTTTTTAACTTTTCCATCTACGTCCATGCGCAGGAGCGAAACATCAGGCAGTGGTACATTGATCGCTTCCAGACGCTGCGAAGGACGGCCTTTCAGAATCCGGAGTCTTATTTTCATCGCTACGGGGCGTTGACGGAAGAGCAAGCGGCGGAAGTGGCGAATGACATATGGGATGACATCAATGCCGTTAACTTAAAGGAGAATATCTATCCAACGATGGAGCGAGCCCACCTGATCGTGGGCAAGGGTGGCAACCATTCGGTGGAAAGTGTCAAGTTGCGCAAGTTATAAAAAAAGGGTCTGTCGCCGCGATGTGCGCAGACCCTTGCGATTTGATTTTAGGGCGTTTCTGACGACAACGCTTAGGGAGCCTTGGCAACGCTTTTGCCGCGGGCAATCGCCGTGATGCCCGTGCGGCAGGTTTCAATAATGCCGTACGGTTGCAAGAGTTCGATCATCGCCACGATTTTGTCCGTGTCGCCGACGATTTGCACCACCAGCGCGTTGCTCGAAACGTCCGCGATGGTGGCGCGAAACGTTTCCGCCAGCGCGATGATTTCCGACCGCCGCATCGGTTCCGCCTCCACTTTGATCAGCGCGAGTTCCCTCGCCACCATCGGCTTTTCGCTTAAAATTTCAATGCTCACCACGTCGACGAGTTTTTCGACCTGATTGACGACCTGGTGCAAGATGCGGTCGTCACCGGGTGTGACAATCACCATCCGCGACAAACCCGGTTCTTCCGATGCGCCGACGGTGATGCTGTCGATGTTAAAACCGCGTCGGTTTAAGAGCGTCGCGACGCGTTGCAGCACGCCGGGGTGGTCGTTGACGAGCATGGAAACAGTGTGGAGTTGCGTCATCATTCGTCATCTCCTAAGATCATTTCGTTTAAGGGCTTGCCGGCGGGAACGATCGGGTACACGTTTTCGAGTTTGGGTACGACGAATTCAACGAGTACAGGCCCTTCCGTGTCGAGCGCCTCTTGCCATGCCTGCTCTGCCTCCGCCTTATTGCTGGCGCGAAGACCCTTGACACCGTATGCCTCCGCTAGTTTGACAAAGTCGGGACTGCCACTCAAATCAATCTGGCTGTAGCGCTCGTCAAACGCAAACTCCTGCAACTGCCTGACCATCCCCAGCACCTGGTTGTTGATCACGACGATCTTCAACGGGATGTCGTGGATGGCGCAGACAGCGAGTTCGTGGGAACTCATCTGGATGCCGCCGTCGCCATTGATCGAAATGACGAGGGTGTCGGGGTTGCCGATTTTCGCGCCGATGGCCGAAGGGAGACCGAATCCCATGGTGCCCATGCCCCCCGATGACACGAGGCTGCGGGGGCGCTCGAACGGGTAGTACTGCGCGGTCCAGAACTGGTGTTGCCCGACGTCGGTAGTGATGATGGCGTTGCCTTTGGTCGTGCGGTGGATGAGTTCGATCACCCACTGTGGTTTAAGCCCTTCTTCTGTTTGGTCGTACTGAAGGGGGTTCGTCTTCTTCCAATCGGCAATCGTCCTTTGCCACTCTTCCGTTGGAACCCGAACGGCGCTTTGCAAAGCGTAGGCCAGCACGGTCTTAATGTCGCCGACGACGGGGAGTTGCGTCACGATGGTTTTTCCAATTTCGGCCTTGTCGACGTCGATGTGGGCGACCTTGGCGCACGGCGCAAAACCAGCGACGTTCATGGTCACGCGGTCGTCAAACCGAGCGCCGATCGAGATCAGCAGATCGGACTCCTGAATTGCCATGTTGGCGGCGTAAGAACCGTGCATGCCGGGCATCCCAACCCACAGCGGGTGCTGGCTCGGGAAGCCTCCCAATCCGAGGAAGGTGGTTAAGACCGGGATATTGGCGCACTCTGCAAATTGGATCAGTTCGGCGCTGGCGTCGGCATGCATCACGCCCGCTCCAGCGAGGATGACGGGGCGCTTCGAGGCGGCGATCGCTTCCAGTAGCGCGTCCATCTGCGCACGCTTAAACGCCTCCCGCTGCGGGTGGTAGCCGCGCAGGTTGACCGTTTGCGGCCAGTGGAAGGCGGCCTTCGCAGCGGCGATGTCCTTCGGAACGTCGATCAGCACTGGCCCTTTGCGGCCAGTGTTGGCGATGTAGAACGCCTCCCGCACCGTGCGGGCGATATCGTTCACGTCGCGGACAAAAAAGCTGTGCTTGGTGACGGGCATGGTCATGCCGACGATGTCCGCTTCCTGGAACGCGTCGGTGCCGATCATGGAAAGCGGGACGTTGCCCGTGATGATGACGACCGGCACGGAGTCGATGTGCGCCGTAGCGATCCCTGTGATCAAGTTGGTGGCGCCGGGACCCGACGTGACGACGCATACACCCACTTTTCCGGTGGAACGCGCGTAGCCGTCCGCCGCGTGAATGGCGCTTTGCTCGTGGCGGGAGAGGTAGTGGCGCAATTCGCCGTGCTGATAAATCGCATCGTAAAAATTAAGGATACTGCCGCCAGGGTAGCCGAAAATGCACTCGACCCCTTCTAGCAGCAGGGATCTGACCAAAATTTCCGAACCGGGAATCACATCCGGTGCCGTAAGTTTCTCGCGTGATTCTGGCAGAATCTCAGACGAGGAATTCGTTATTGACGCGCTCATACCGTTTCAACCTCCCCGATTGGTTATGCAACACAAAAAAACCCTTCGACCCCTTAGCGAAAATCGCATTGGGACGAAAAGGATCGTGGTACCACCCAAATTCACCGATCACCTCGCGGCAATCGATCTTGGCGAGTACAGTCAAGTACTCCGCGCGTAACGTGCGCATTCGGTTCTTCTTACCGAACCAGCCGATTCAGAAGAACGGCTCCAGGGTGACATCGTCAAAAAGGGTGCGGTGGGATCGCAGCAATCCCCACTCTCTGAACGCAGAGCCTCTTCGCTTACTCCCCTTCACAGCTTTTGTATATTCGAAAATCATTGCACTTAGGATACGCAGAGACGGTTCGTTTGTCAATATGAACTTTTGCACACCCACTTTGCAGTTCATTGGCGGATAAAAAATGACCCCGTCGCCCTCGCCACGATCTGTCCCTCTTCGTCCATTACCCGGCAATCGGCGTACAGCAGCGTGCGCCCTTCCTTGACGACGTTGGCCTCGGCCACGAGCTTGGCACCCCTCGCCCCCTGAATGAACGTCGTGTGCAAGTCGATGGTTACCGCTTTTTGCACGCCCTGATCACTCGCTTCGAGCAGGTTGGACATGGCGACGTCGACCAAGGAGGAAATGATGCCGCCGTGGATCACCCCGGCGCTGTTCACGTGCAGCGATCGCACCGGCAGCGTCACCCGCATCTTGGTCGGACCAACCCTTTCGTACTCGAATCCTAAAAACTCGTCAAACGGTTGCTTGATAATGTTCATGCTGATTCCCCTCGCTTTCATCCTACAAAAATGTAACACTCAATGAGTAAGAGGAGCAATGGCGGGGGACTCGACGCATGATCCGCGTGGTGATACAACGAGATTTGTTCAGCGCCTTCTTGAGCAAATTTGTGAAGAAAGATCGCCTTCATGTGGCAGATACTTGCTAACATTGGCAGGGTTCGAAACTGATCCTTACGCGGCATGGAAACAGGCACGCAACCAACTTGCGAGTCGGGGGCTAGTGTCTTCGTCCTTCGGGAAACCTCAGAAGTCAGAGCGAGTCGTCTGAGAAAGGGAGCCTATCCGTGCAAAAGACGCAGGATGTTGTCGCGGTGACTTCTGTCACAGTCATCACCTGAATAACATACGGTATGGGGATGATGGCTCTCGTCAGAGGAGTGACAGATTTGTATTTGCAAGAACACCTGCTGTACCGTTTGGGCGAACAACTGTATGCGATGCCGATCGAACACGTCGAGTCGATTGAACGCATTTTGCCGATCACCCCGATCCCGCAGCAACCGCGTGATCGCCTTGGCGTTGCCGTGATTCGGCATCACCTGGTGTCCGTACTTGACACCGCTTGGCTGATGGGAATTGAGGGTGTTTATACCGACGATGACATGATCATTGTGATCGAAGGCAAAATTGCCTTTCGAGTTTCCGAAGCGCGGGACATTGCGCGGATCGAGGAAAATGAGATTCAGCATGCGCTGAATGCGACCGTCTGGCTGCACGACGGCGTTGCGATTCCGCTCGTGGATTTGACGAAGTTAAAAACAGGGAGTACGCCTTCATAAAAGGGTAAAGGATGGACAAGAGGATGTGCCGCGAGGAAGCAAACTGCCGTCGATTACGCTTCTGCGCGAAGCACAAACGACGGCAGCGGCGGGTGGGCTTTCAATCTTCCTGTAAGGCGGTGTGCGCAACCAGCATGCTGCGATGTCGTCTCGTGGGTTGCCATGTGATCAGGGTTCCTTTGACGACACCGCGAAACGTCATGTAGCTCACCATGACGAAGAATCCTGTGAGTACCAGCAGCTGCACCCCGCCTGCCACCATGAAGAAAGCTGAATTCGTCAAGTGGTACATGGCGTACGTGCCGCCTGTAAAACTGCCAAGTGGAAAGACGTAACTCCACCATCCTAAAGAATAAGGGATACCCTGTTGCTTTTTGCTGACATGCAACAGCGAATAGAAGATGGCGATCAGCGACCACCAGACGCCTACCCCCCACAGTGCCGACCCTCCAATCATGCCGATGCCAAGCAGCCCGCTTGTGAACTTCGGCAACATACTGGCGGTGACAACGGGCATCGTCGCAAGGGTGGCCATCGACATGCCGATGGGGCCGATCTCAATCCACACACTTGGCGCCAAATCTCCCGTAATCTTCCGATGATACATGAGCCTCGAATAAAATAGCGCGCTGACCATGATGAACAAGAAGAAAGTCATGCCGAACATCGACAGATCAAAATATGTCATCCCTAAATTGACGGCGGTGTTGCCCCAATAAGGCAACAGATTGGCACCGTCCGCTGCGGCAACGACTGTCGGTACCACGGGAATTAGCCAACTGGCCAGCGCGTCGCCGGGACTGATCTCATGATGGGTGAACATGAGATAGGGTACGATGATGACGGAAAACAGGCTGACCCCCACCCCCACCAGCCAAAACACTTGACTGACCGTGATCATGGGTGCCCTGTCAAACAGGTGGGTGCCAATCACGAAAAAGTCATTGCCCACCACATTGATCGCCATTGCCAGCGCCCCGTAAAACAGCGCTTTACCGGGGTCGTGAAAGTCCCCCATGGCATCATGCGTGTGCCGAATCCAGCGCCAGATCCAAAAGAACAATGCCGAAATGAAGATCGCCAGATCGATCGCAAAAAAAGTGATCCCAAGTGATTGGTGCAGTGCAAAATCAACCGGTGATGCATAAAACAGCGAGGCCATAATGCCAAACCCCATGACCACCGTAAACCAGTTCGTCCCCACTTGTTTGGCGATATGAGAAGTCATGTAATCCCTCCTGACGCAACTGCTATTCACGAACATCTAGTGCTACTATAATGAAAAAGAGATCGGATAAAGTGCAAACCGACTAATGTGGGCAATTAGAATTTCTTATGGCAAAGGCGAATCACTTGTGTGTTGGGGGGCGCCTGATTGGAACACCTGATGGGAATTTGGCGAACATTTCTCGCCGTCGCTAAGGAAGAGAACTTTTCGCGGGCAGCACGCCAGTTGCGAGTGTCCCAGTCTGCGGTCAGTCAACAAATCAGGCAATTAGAAAACGTATACCGAGTTCCATTATTTATTCGCAAGCAAAGAGGGGTTGAACTCACTGTGCAGGGGAAGATCGTCGCACAGACGGCTGAGCAAATGTTGCGGTTGTTCGAAGACTCAATCGCTAGTGTGAAGGCCGCGCCAAATGGGGTTGTCGGTGTGTTAAAGATTGGCGCGAGTATGACGATTGCGGAATACATTGTACCTTCACTGCTCTCGGCGTTTCGAGCCAAGCACCCTTCCATCACGGTGCAACTGTACACGGGCAACACGGAAGAAATTAACAGAATGCTCACCGACGGGCAACTGCTGATCGGATTGGTGGAGGCGCCGTTATACGATACCCGGGTGATCCAAATGCCGTTTCTTGAAGACGAACTGGGCGTGATTGTGCCTCCTCACCATTCGCTTAGCCGTCGCTCCTCGCTCCAGTTCCGTGAGCTTCTCGAAGATCGACTGATGATTCGCGAATCCGGTTCCGGAACGCGAACGGTGCTTGCCTCCGCACTTGAACAAGAAGGGATGCATTTGCGCGATTTTCATGTGGTTCTCGAATCCAATAATCCACAAACCCTTAAATCGCTCGTGATTAAAGGGTACGGGATTTCGATTATCTCCACGTGGGTGGCGAGAGAAGAAGCGCGAACCGGCGAGCTTGTGTTTATCCCCATTGCCAGTCGAGCCGTCAAGCGATCCTTTATTTGCGCATGGATGAACGGTGCATCCGAAAGTCCTTTGCTAGGATCGTTTGTCGACTTGTTGAATGAAGAACCACTGCGGTCGCTGCTGTGACTTCGTTTGTCAAGAGTTGCATATCGGAATGCGGTCTAATAGAATGATCACCATAAGTATGCGCAAAGATTTAAGCCGTAATATGAATGGTGGTCACTGATGGATCAAAGCATCTTGGAGATGCAACGGTATTTTATCGACCATACCACGATTGGCATTGCGATGATTCGTGACAACCGTATCGTGATGGCCAATCAGCGGTTAGCCGAGTTGCTTGGCTATTCTGACGCAAAAGAATTGATCGGGTTGCCAACGTCACACTTTTACTCGTCAATCACCGACGTTGATTTGCATGTTGACGACGAAGCTAGTTCGCAAAGCCAGGATATTGTGGCTATGTCAGGAATTGAACTGAGTAACAAATCCGGCAAAAGAATATGGTTGGACATCGCGATTAGTGTGTTTCGCGATCAAGATACGGAACATGCAGAAAATGCCGCCATCTGGACGTTCCAGGATGTCACAAAAACGTATGAATTACAAAAAAAATTAGCTCATGCGGCGATGCACGACTCGTTAACGTCGCTCCCCAATCGGCGGGCTTTGGAAGACTATCTGATTCGCGTTGTTGACCGCGCCCATCGTGAAAACACCGTATTTTACGTGGGTATGATCGATTTGGACAATTTCAAATACGTCAATGACCGCTTCGGGCATGAGGCAGGGGATCGTCTGCTGAAAAACTTTTGCGAACGGATGCAAAACTGCCTGCGCAAGGGTGATTTTCTGTCGCGGTGGGGCGGGGATGAGTTCGTGATCGTGTTGGAGTTTCACGATCCTGACTCCTCCATTGGGGAATTGGCCGCGCTGCTTGCGTTCATGCACAAGGCCGTGGAAACGCCCTATACCATCTATGCGGAAATTTCTGTGGAGATGGGAATGAGCATGGGATTGGCCGTGTTTCCAACACACGGACAGGACGGCAATCAATTGCTGCGAGAAGCGGACGCAGCCATGTACGAGATTAAAATGAAAAAGTGGACGCGCGACACCTGGTGGCAACTTGGCAAAAGTGAGGATGCGTCAACTGCGGATCAGATGCCGCAAATCCTCTTTCCGATCGATGAGATTGTAGAAGAGTTTTATTCGTATGTGTATCATCATCCAGCAACGAAAGAAATTTTTTCTCGTCTGGAACCGGAAGAGTATAATCGCTTAAAAAATAGCGCGATTCACCACTTGGATTTTTTGTTGAATCAACGAACTGATTTGGAGGAGATTCGCAGGCGTTCCGAAAGAATCGGCGAAATCCATGCGTTGGTGGGTGTGAACGGTGATTTAATGTCACAGGCAACCGCGATCTATGTGCAAGTGGTCACGAAGATCGTGAGTGAATACCCTGTTGTGAACAAAAGTCAATTAATGCTGATGTTACAAAACCGATTGCAGATCGACTTAGAAACGCAATTACAGGCGATTGAAAATACGATGATGCAGTACCTGATGATCTTTAATCGTCCACTTTCCCCTCATTCGGAGTCAGCGCCCGTCGAATGGCACGACGAATTGGAGGCATTAGGGAATCTCCCAGGGATTAAGGGTGTATTATGGATCGGGTTGCATTCCCAGAAGGGGTTTGTCGTGGTGGATGCGGCCGGCTGTTACGGCAAAGAACTGGCGAAAAGTTTAACGCTGCCGGACATTAAGGCCGTGCCTGATTCAACGAGCGAAAAAGGCCAAAGTTTGCTAGCCGAGGCGTGGTTTAGCGGTAAAATCAGCAGTTCTTCCGCTTACCTCAACGATCCGCGTTTTCAGATCTGGCACGACATTTTTCGCCAATTTGGTATTCGGTCTGTTCTCATGGTTCCGCTCTTGGGCAAGGATCGCAACCCAATGGCGGTGATCGGGCTTTACGGAGCATTTACGAAACAGTTTGAGTCGCCGTGGATGAAGGTGTTCGCGAAAGGGTTACAGTTTTTTGGCCATGAACGCTGGTTGTATCATTCGGGTACAGGCGAGAGTATTCCCAGCGAACAGGCCAAAGAGTATCGGTCGCAGCTGTTTAATGGTGGATTAACCCTGTATATGCAACCGATTGTGGATTTGCAGTCGGGAGCAACGACTAAGTATGAAGGACTAGCGCGGTTGATCCAGAATGACGGGAAAGTACTGGCACCAGCCGCTTTTTTGCCGCTGCTTGGGGAAGTGGAAATGAACCGCTTGTTCCAGTTGGGACTGGAGCAAGGCATCGCCGCGCTGAAGCTGTGGGGGGACGAGGAAGAACCCAATCAAATCTCCATTAACTTGCCGCCGACGACACTGCTTAACGGGGAGATGATCGACTGGATACAGTCGACCTTAAAGGGTCACGGGGTACCGCCTGAACGCGTTGTTATGGAATTATTGGAAACGCAAGGATTCGATTTGGAATCATTGGCGAATCCACTTGCCCAATTGTCTGAAATGGGGATTCAACTGGCGATGGATGACTTTGGCTCTGGAGAGAACAATTTCTTGCGAATGACCGTTTGCTCTTTTGATATCGTTAAAATTGATCGCGGTTTATGGAGGACGCTTGAAAACCACCCGCTTTCCACGCTGAATCTGTTGGGGAGTCTGATCCAGATTGGGAACGATTTCGGCTGGTCAGTGGTTGTGGAAGGGTTGGAAACGCTCGATATGGCAGAGGCGGTGGCGATGCTCGGCGCGCGTTATGGGCAAGGGTATTACTTGGCGCGTCCCATGCCGATTGACGACGTGGCAAAATGGAAGAAGGAGTTTGTTTTTGCGCTGCGTCCCGACCGCATTCTGACGCGATTGGGGGCACTCGCTTACATGATGAGATACGGGCGGGTGAATCAGATCAATGAATTACGAGAAGAGGAGAGTCCGATGATCCGCTTTTTTATGGAACAGGGGTGGTTGGACAGCGAGGCGATGGTGTGGTATCGCCAACTTCACGGCGGAACCGTTGACTTTGTGCAATTCAAGCGCCTGTTGAAGTGGTTGGAGGACAAAGTGAAAGAAGAGTATCGGGCGGTGCGCGCTACCAAAGCAGGGGCTTGAGTGAGAGGTGTGACTGATGTCGATTTTGGTTGTTGACGACTCGATTGACAGCCAGCGTTTGATTCGTGCGTTCCTGAAGTCGGACGGGCATGACGAGGTGATCATGGCGCAATCAGCGACAGAAGCGTATCGCGTTCTCTCGTCTAAGGCGGATGAAAATAACATTCAGTTGATCTTGCTGGATATTGTCATGCCGGATGTAAATGGAATTGAAGCCTGCCGCAAAATGAAAACCTTCGCAACTGCGATTGACACCCCCATCATCATGGTGACGGCCAAAACGGAAAAGGAAGAACTGGAGAAAGCGTTTGCCGCTGGCGCGATGGATTACATCACGAAACCCATTAACAAAACGGAACTGTTGGCAAGGGTTCGCTCTGCGCTGCGCTTGAAGCGCGAGATTGACGGGCGCAAGGCGAGGGAGCAGGAACTGCTCGAAGTCACGCGGCAACTGGAAGCCGCCAATGAATCGTTGCGATTGCAGACGTCGCGCGACGGGCTAACAGGGGTTGCGAATCGGCGGCATTTTGATGAACTGTTGGCGCAGGAGTGGGAACGCGCCACCCGCGAGCGTCAACCTTTGGCGTTGCTGATGATCGATATTGACGACTTCAAGCGCTATAACGATCACTACGGACACTTGCAAGGTGACGACTGTCTGCGTTCTGTGGCGAGTGCCGGTGTGCGGGCACTGAAGCGCCCGTGCGATGTGTTGGCTCGCTATGGCGGAGAGGAGTTTGCGGCGATCCTTCCGCTTACTGACGTGGTTGGCGCGACTGCCATCGGCGAGCAGATCCGCAGCGCGGTGGAAGCGTTACGGATTCCCCACGCAAAATCCAGTTGCGCAGCGGTGGTTACGATCAGTTTGGGCGCGTACAGCGTGATTCCGACCTCGGCTCTCGTTGTCGAAAACCTGATCCAGTGCGCAGATCGCGCCTTGTATCGGGCGAAGGCGAATGGTCGCAATCAAGTCCAAGTGGGAGAGGATAGGATCGCCAGTGGAGAAAATTCCGCCATTTGACGAACTGCGCATTTTTGAGTACATTGTCGACTCTTCAGAAGACGCGATCATCGGCAAGTCGCTGGAGGGGATCATCTGGTACTGGAACAAGGGAGCCGAGGCGCTGTACGAGTATGCGGCTGAAGAGGTGCTTGGCAAGTCGATCAACGTCATTGTGCCCGTATCCATGCAAAGCGAGATGGCATCCATCTTTGCGGCGATCAGAGAGGGGCGCAGCGTTGAACACTACGAGACGCAACGAATCAGCAAAGCGGGGAGGATCATCGACGTTTCCATTAAAGTGTCCCCGATCCACGACGATCACGGCGCGATCATCGGCGCGTCTGCTATCGCGCGCGACATCACCCGGCAAAAGTCCGTGGAGCATGTCATTCATTTGAGTGAAATTCGCCATCGCGCGATTGTCGACAACGTCGGTGAAGCGATCATCACCGCGAGCGATGCGGGCGTCATTGAAAGTTTCAATCCGGCGGCGGAGAGGATTTTTGGCTACACCACAGACGAGATGATCGGTCAGAATGTCAGTTTGCTTGTGCCCGCATCGCTGCAGCCCGACCATGACGGGTTCATCAAGCGATACATCGCCACTGGAGTGAAGCACCTGATCGGGCAAACCCGCGAGGCGGAGGCAAGGCGCAAGGACGGCTCCCATGTGGCGATTTTGATCTCCTTAAGCGAGATGCG
This sequence comes from Bacillota bacterium, assembly GCA_021846165.1. Lineage (GTDB taxonomy): Bacteria > Bacillota > Bacilli > Alicyclobacillales > SLC66 > JAJZCL01. Next base: position 15,114 of record JAJZCL010000026.1, read on the forward strand.
CATTGGCGATACCTTGCGGTTTATCGCGATCGTGCGCGACATCACCGAGATGAAGCGGGCGTCTGCGGCCTTGCAGCTGGCTAAAGAAAGCGCGGAGGCGGCCAACCGCGCCAAAAGCGAGTTTCTCGCGTCGATGAGCCATGAAATTCGCACCCCGATGAACGCGATTTTGGGGATGGCGGATCTGTTGTCGGAAACGCAGCTTGACGACGAGCAGCGCAAGTACGTCGAGATCTTTCGCTCGGCAGGCGATAATTTGTTGGCGCTCATCAACGACATCCTTGATTTGTCGAAAGTGGAAGCGGGTCAAATTGAACTAAAGATGACCAATTTCAGCCTGGTTGGACTGGTCGAAAAAACGTGCGAGGTTCTCGCCTTGCGTGCGCATCAAAAAGGCTTGGAACTCTTGGACATGTTTGAATCGGATGTGCCTCAGTACGTGGTTGGCGACGCCGATCGATTGCGCCAGGTTTTGGTCAATTTGATCGGAAATGCCGTCAAATTCACAGAGGTGGGCGAGATCGTGGTCAAGGTGGCGCTTGATGACCGATCTGCGCCGAAAGAAGATTGCGCGAGGCTGCGCTTTTCCGTCGTCGACACGGGGATTGGCATACCACAGGACAAGCTTGGCATGATCTTCGACCGCTTCACGCAGGCGGACTCATCGACCACTCGCAAATACGGAGGAACTGGGTTGGGGCTCGCCATTTCCAAGCGGATTGTGGAATTGATGGGCGGCGAGATCACGGTGGTAAGTGAACTGGGCGTAGGCAGCACCTTTACATTTTCGGTGGAACTTTGCGTCGGTTCCGTGGAACGGGAAGAGGAGCAAAGAACGGACGTGAACCTGGTCGGCGTCAGGGCGCTGGTCGTTGACGATAACGCGACAAATTTATTGATTTTGAAAGAAACTCTGAACTCGTGGGGACTGATTCCCACGCTCGTGGACAATGGGCAGGAAGGACTTGAATACCTGCGGACGGCGAAAGTGCAGAACCGCGCCTATCCGTTGGTGCTTCTCGATGGACGCATGCCGGTGATGGATGGGTTTGACGTGGCGGAAGCGATCCAAAATGACCCAGGGCTGGCCAGCACGACTGTGATGATGCTCACCTCCGATATTCGTCCGGGCGATAACGAACGAATCAAAAATGTCGGCGTCAGCGCTTTTTTGATTAAGCCGATCAAGCGGTCGGAACTGCGCCGTTCGATTGAAAACGCATTGAGTAAAGGGAATCGGGAAGAGGCGGCGTTGGAGCGGACTGAAGGGTGGCATGAGCAGCCGCCGCTGCGCCTCTTGCTGGTTGACGATTCGCCGGATAATCAGATGCTGGTGATGGCGTTCCTGAAGGAAACCCCCTATCTCGTCGACACGGCGGGCAATGGCCGCGAGGCCGTCGAAAAAGTGAAGGCGAACCCGTTCGACCTGATCCTGATGGACATGCAGATGCCGATACTCGATGGGTATGCGGCGACAAAGGAGATTCGGGATTGGGAGCGGGATCGCGGACGCACCGCTGTGCCAGTGGTGGCGTTGACGGCGTACGCCCTAACTGAGGACGCGAGCAGGAGCATCGAAGCGGGGTGCAGCGCACATTTGACAAAACCGATCAAAAAATCCACCTTGCTAGAAACGATCGAGCGTTTCGGAGCACAGGCTCGCACAACGCCCAAAATTTCTGTGACGGTGGATCAGGACTTGCGGGATTTGATTCCTGAGTTTTTGGATCGTCGCTGGGACGATCTTGAGTCGCTTGAAAGCGCACTGGCGGCGCAAGAGTATGACGCCTTAAAATACTTGGGCCATACGGTCAAAGGCGTTGGCGGCGGTTACGGATTCCCTTATATATCCGATTGGGGCAAGCAGTTGGAGCAGGCGGCGACAGCAAAAAACACCTTCGAAATCCGGGATCTTGCTTTGAAGCTGGCGGATTATCTGCGGCGTATTGAAGTGTCGTACGAGTGAAGACGGGTTGTCGTTCGAAGCTAGCGGTTAACTGTGCGCAATCAGGCGATACCCGACGCCCGGCTCGGTCGTGAGCAGTTGCGGGCGATTGGGGTCGTCCTCGATCTTTTTGCGCAAGTGCCCCACATAAATGCGGATGTAGTGACTGGCGGTTTCGTAATTCTGCTCGCCCCACACCTGTTGCAGCAACTGGCGGTGTGTCATGACGCGACCGGCATTGGTGGCGAGGGTTTTCAAAAGATCGTACTCGATCGGGGTCAATCGGATCGGCTCTCCATTCTTTTCTACAATTCGCCTAGCCAGATCGATCGTGAGGGAGCCGATGACAAGCACCGGTTCGTCGGCTTGGTTGCCCACATGCCTCAAGGCGACGCGGATGCGCGCCATGAGTTCGCCCATGCCAAACGGCTTGGTGACATAGTCGTCGGCGCCGTGGTCAAGAGCGAACACCTTGCCCGCTTCGTCGTCCCGCACGGTCAGGACGATGATCGGCGCAAAACACCACTCCCGCAGTTGCGACAGCGCCTCGACGCCGTCCATGTCGGGGAGTCCGAGGTCGAGAATGATCAGATCCGGCCTCTCCATCGTGGCTTTCAGGATGCCGTTTTGCCCTGAAACGGCTTCAAGCGTCGTATAACCGTGCGCCTCCAGCGTGACCCGCAACAGCTTGCGTATCGGCGCCTCGTCGTCGATAATCAGGATTTTCGCTCCCACCATCAATTCTCCTCTTCCGTGTCGATCAAAACGTCCTCGGAGTCTTCTACCGGCAGTCGGATTGTGATGACGGTTCCCTTGTCATGCGCCGGTGCCGCGCTGATTTCCCCACCGTGCAGGTGGATCACCCCTTTGCAAATGGCGAGCCCCAATCCGGTGCCTGGTATGCCCTTGGCGGCTTTTGAACGGTAAAATTTATCAAAAATTTTCGTGACTTCCGCAGGTGCGATCCCGATCCCCTCGTCTTTGATCGTGATCGTCAAGACCCCGTCGTCGTGTACCACGTTGATGAGAATGGTGCTGTGATCGGGTGAGTACTTGATCGCATTGCTGAGTACGTTCACAAGGGCTTGTTCAATCAGAGCGTCGTCCACCTCGACAGCAGGCAACGATGGAGGCAGCGCAACGTTGATCGTGCGGTTTTGCAGCGCGTCCTGGGTCTGTTGGATGGCGACGCCGATCATGTCGGAAACGTCGCACCATTTTTTCGTCAATCGCAGCATGCCGCTTTCCAGTCTGACCATTCCCAATAAGTTCGTGACGAGGCGGTTCATGCGCATCGCGCCTTCGCGCACGGTGAGCAGCAGTTCGCGCTGATCGACAACGGAGAGGACGCTGGCGCTTTCGATCATCCCGGTGACTGCGCCGATGACGGTCGTCAGTGGGGTGCGCAGTTCATGGGAAAGCGAATCCAGAAGCGCCGTGCGCAAGCGCTCGGACTCCGCAGTGAGGTGCGCGATTTTCGCTTCCTCTTCCAACTTGATGCGGGCGATGGAGACGGCGGCCAGACTGGCCAACGCTTGCACCACGCGCTTTCGGTTGTACGCATCTCCCGGCGGTGTGCGTGCGGAGATCACGCACATCACGCCGCGCGTGTTCGCTTCTGTTTTGAGTGGAACGTACATGAGCGGTGCCTCGGCGTTGCGGTGGGTGCCATACCCTGCGCTCTGGCCGTGTTCGTATACCCAGCGCAAAATCCGTGACTCTATGATCGCCAACCCTTTTGGTTCGTCATCGCCAAACCTTGCTCTCGGCACCAGGACGCCGTTTTTGTCCGGCAAAACGATCACGGTCGACAAGCCGAAGGTGACGTAGGCCTGACGGACAATTTCTTGCAAAATGGCGTCAAGATCGCGTGCCGCTGCGACCTGCGTACTGAGCGCAAATAACGCCGATGTCACCTTCTCGCGCATGCGCGACTCGTCCACTCGCTGGCGCAGTTGCGAGGCCAGGCTGGCGGTGAATACGGCGACGGCAAGGTACACGGCGAAGGTGATCAAGTAGCGGATGTCCCCAACCGTAAAATGATAAATCGGCGGAATGAAAAAAAAGTCAAAGGCGATCACGCCCACGCCGGCGGCATAGATGGATGGCCACAGCCCCCAGCGAACGGCTGCGATAAAGGCGGGCAACAGGTATAAAAGCGCGATGTTCACCGGTGTAAACGCATAGCCGATGATCCGAAATAACATCGTAAGGAGAGCGATGGCCAACGTCACGGCAAGGTAAGGGAACACCGCGCCTTTTCGTTTGGTCGCCTCTGTGTCCGTTGGTTCAGTAGGCACAGACTGATTTTTTAACACCCTCCACTTTAGGGGAAAGGGGGTCGAATGCCTCATGCCGACACGCTCCCGTCAAGAATGGTCGCTCTCACAAGTTCAGTTATACTCCCGTCGCCGCGACACTGCACTTTTTTACAGGATTTTTATAGTCTGCGCAACGATCTTTACGCCTTTTTGACGTGGCTTCGCCGTACAATTTGCGATGGCGCATTGTGGTGCGCAATTTGGTGAATATAGGTGGGAAAACAGGATGTGGGATTTGATTTCCGTTTTGCTGTATTTATTAACGTTTGGCGCGTTCTTTGTGTTGTTTCGCGTGTTTGACAAGGCATAGGAGGGGTAAATATGTGGGTTTTGCTGGTGATTTGCGTCTTGTTAATGGGGTACTTGAGTTACGTGATTTTTCATCCGGAGAAGTTTTGAGGAGGTCAAAATAAACTAGACAAACATCACTAAAAGTAATAAACTATCATTATGGAACAAGAA
>JAJZCL010000027.1 GCA_021846165.1 Bacillota bacterium
CCGATCTTCGCGGAAATCAACCTAAAGCGCCGTCGCTACAGGCATGCGGCTGTACTCTTAAAAAAACGCCTGACGCTTTTGCGCGACGACCCGCATGCGCTGTTGTGGCTCAGTTATGCCGAATACGGCGAAGGGGATGGGGAATTGGCACAGGCGCGGTTTGCGCGCCTGCTCGATCAACCGGCGCCCATTTCACTGCTCGCGCGGACGGGCCTTGCCCGCATTGCCACCGACAGACGCGAGTTCGACCTCGCGAAACGCTGGCTGCAACCGTTGTTGACTCATCCGGAAGCGAAGTGGTGCGCGTACGGACTGACCGAGTACGGGTACCTGTGCGCCAAACGAGGAAAACAAACACCCGCTCTGCGCGTGCTGGAGCGAGCGCTGCAGCTTGTGCCCGGACTTGAAGACGCGCAAGCCTTGTTGCTGCGCTTGGTTGACAGCCGCGCGAACGTTTTGAATACTTAGAATGACTGCCACACCCATTTGGAGGATAACGCGTTGCGCTACTTTTTGCTCCACAAAGATCCAAGCGACCTTGTCGCGACGATGACCGTTCGCGATTTGTCTGCTGAATCGGAAGAAACCCTGTCAGGCCGTTTTCAGGACGTGTTCACCGAATTTTTAAAACGCTATCGGCAAAACCCTGTGCTGGTCGACAATCTAACGGAGATGCGCAAATGGGATCGACTCGCCGAAACCCTCGGCTACGACGCTTTTGATGCTTCGTTCGTGCTGGATGGAAGACGCCTTAAGCAAGTGTTGTTTCCGCGCCGCGACCCAACCTCCACGCCACTGTCAGAACTGTCCAAGCAACTGCTGTCGGTACTTGGCGAACTGCCGCTGATCACGCTGCAAACCATGGCGGATGCGTACCCAGACTGGCTTGCGCTGCAAACCATTCTAAACGAGTGGATGCTTTTGCGCATGAAGGAAGTGGGCCTGCGCGAAGAGCAGGTCAGCGTGCTGCACGAACTCGCTTTTCGCCCCGTACCATCGCTCTTGTCTGGCGAAACGGAAGACGATGAAGTGGCGCCGACCAATCTGGAAATTTTTGCAAACTCCTGTCGACAAACGTTTTTGGAGCGAACTCGCCAAACTCAAACGAACGCGTTTGAAGACCGTCCCGGTCAGTTGCAGATGTTGGAGAGCGTGGCGAATGCGCTCGCCTATGATCAGTTGCTTGTGATTGAAGCGGGCACCGGCACCGGCAAGTCGCTCGCTTATTTGCTGCCCTCCGCATTGTTTGCCCAAGCGACGAGGGAAAAGGTATTGGTCGCCACGCACACGATCGCCCTGCAAGAGCAACTGCGCACGAAGGATATTCCGCTCCTGCAGTCGCTGATTGGCGACGACCTGCGAGTGGCACTGCTCAAAGGCAGAAACCACTATGTTTGCCTGCGCAAGGTGGCGAGGTACACGCACTCGCCGGAGGAGCTTTTGGACGGGGCGCGCGACTTTGTGGTCAAAGTGTCCGTCTGGTTAAGCGAAACCGACGCGGGCGACCGCGAGGAACTGTCGATGACTGCGGATGAAGTCGAGCACTGGCGCCTGATTCAAAGCGAAACGGAAACCTGCCTCAATAAAAAGTGTCCTTTTTTTCGGCACTGTTACTACTTTTCCGCGCACGAGCGGGCAAATGAGGCGCACATTGTGCTGGCCAACCACTCGCTGGTGCTGTCCGATCTCATGACGGATCATCGCATTTTGCCCGCTTACCAGCGATTGGTGCTCGATGAGGCTCACCACTTGGAGGATCAGGCCACCAAACAATTCGGCGCCGAGGTGACGCAGTTTGAGTTGCAAAAACTGATGGATCGCCTGGCGGGCACCCACGGCATCCTTCCCGACTTGCGCCGCGGGCTCGCCGCCTATGCGCAGGCGAACAGCGGGGAAGGGCAACGGCTCATCCCGCAGGTGGAGCAACTGAACCGTCTGGTGACGCAAGCGATTGATGACACGAAAGCGTTTTTCACTGCGCTCAACGCATGGCTGAAACAATCGTCCAGCAAATCGGAACAGCGACTCACCACCACCGTCGTTCAGTCTTCGGCCTACCAATACACACTAGATGCGGTCGAAACGCTGTTGCAAACCAACCGGCAATTGGCGACGAGTCTGGCGGAACTGCAATTGCTCATCGACAACATCGAAGTGGAGGAGTCGCTTTTCGAACGGTTGGAGGAAGTGGCGGGCAGGGGGCGCGAGTTGACGCACGGCTTGCAAGTTTGCATTGATGTCGCGGGAGCGCGTGCGCCGGAAACTGATTTTGTCGGCTGGGCGGCCAAAGCAGCGGGCGATCGTGTGTCACTGCACCTGGCGCCGCTTTCAGTGGCGCACATTCTGGAGCGGGATCTGTTCGCGAATAAGGCAACCGTCGTTCTCACCTCCGCCACGCTGGCCGTCGCCAATTCGTTTCAGTACCTGGAAGATCGCGTCGGATTGACGCCGTTCAAGGCGAAGGAACGACTTGATGAGCGCCTAGTGGCGTCTCCTTTTGCCTATCGCGAACAGGCGCTGCTGTGCGTGCCGAATGACTTCCCAGACGTGCGCGACGAAGCGGCGTTTACGGCAGCCGTCGCGGAGGCGATCGTGGCAATCGGAACCATGACGCGCGGGCGCACGATGGCGCTGTTCACCTCGCGGCAAATGCTGAAGCAGGTTCACACGGTGGTTGAGGATCTGCTCAAGGACGAAGGAATCGCGACGCTGGCGCAGGGGATTCACGACCACCGTCGCTCGCGACTGCTGGAGCAATTCAAGGTTGGCAATCGGACAGTGCTGTTTGGCCTTGATAGTTTTTGGGAGGGTGTCGATGTTCAGGGAGAGGCGCTGACAAGCCTGATCATCGTGAAGCTGCCATTTCCCGTTCCGTCCCACCCGATCATGGAAGCGCGTAGCGAACTGTTGCGCAGGCAGGGAAAGCAGCCATTTCGCGAGTACAGCATCCCGCAGGCGGTGATTCGCTTCACGCAGGGATTCGGGCGCCTGATTCGCTCACAATCTGATCGCGGGGTCGTATTTGTCCTCGATAAGCGGATCGTCACCGAGCGTTATGGCAGGGTGTTTATTGAATCGCTACCGGATATTCCGGTGATCTCCGGTTCATTGGGATCACTTTGTCAGAAAGCAAAAGCTTATCTCTAATGCTTTCGTCTTTCATGAGAATTTTTTTGCTAGGTTGGTGGATCCGACAAATCTTACGGTGGAAGTGTACCAGTTTGCCGATCATGTCTTTGACGAGCCGCAAGTTAATGACAAACAGAACCGGGTGAGAATTGGCCTGTTTGATGATCTGAAAATTGACCTTCATGACGTTTTTGAATGATAAGTGAACCACGTCAGGTTGATTGTATCACATTGTCACAAAGTCCAAACATATATTTAATCCTATGGTATGATTTCGCGTTATAATGAAAAAAATTGTTGGCAATGGGTCGGAGGGATGGCTTTGCTCGGAAAAGAACCAAAAATCTCAAACTCGGTCGTCCGCAGACTGCCTGTGTATTTGCGTCTAATGCAAACCTTAAAAAACCAGAACATCACGACCGTTTCATCGCAAGAGATGGGATTGCGCCTTGACATGAATCCCGCGCAAATTCGCAAAGACCTCGCGTATTTTGGCGAGTTTGGCCGGAAAGGCGTCGGCTATGAGGTGGATTACCTGGAACGCAAGTTGTGCCAGATCCTCAACCTTGATCGGCATATTGGCGTGGCTTTGATCGGTGTCGGCCACCTTGGCATCGCGCTCTCCAACTACACGCGCTTTCAAAGCGAACACATTGCGATTGCAGGGCTGTTTGACATGGATCCGCAGAAGATCGGCAGTCAGGTGGGTTCGCTCGTGGTGCAAGACGTGCGAGAGCTTGCGGCGACTGTAAACGATAAAAACATCCAGATGGGCATTATCGCCGTTCCCGCGCCAGCGGCGCAACAGGTGTGCGACGAATTGATCGAAGCGGGCGTGAAGATCATCCTCAACTTTGCCCCTGTCAACTTGCGCGTTCCCAAAGAAGTGGTGCTGCGCAACACGGACTTTACCACCGAGCTACAGTCGCTCGCATACTTTATCGCGGATTGAAGGGAAGAACAGGATGCATAACGCTGAATTTGCCGTCATTGGCGGCACGGGGGTTTACGACCCAGATTTGCTCGAAGCGGCTGAAGAGGTGAGTGTGGACACGCCCTATGGCAGTGCGTTTGCTACCATCGGCACGTACAAGGGCAAGCGCGTCGCGTTTATGCCGCGCCACGGCAAGAACCATCAGGTGCCCCCGCATCAGATCAATTACAAGGCGAACATTCAGGCATTATTTCAACTGGGCGTAAAGAAAATACTAACGACGGCGGCGGTTGGCAGCATGCGTCAGGCGATGCCACCGGGCGCACTCGTGCTTGTCGATCAATTTCTTGATTTTACCAAAAGTCGTCAGACCACTTTTTTTGAAAGTGGGGAACCCGTGGCGCACGTGGACATGTCGGATCCTTACTGCGTCGTTCTGCGCCAGCACCTGCAGGCGACAGCAAGGGCGATTGAGATTCCGATCGTGTATGGTGGCACCTACGTTTGCACGGAAGGCCCTCGCTTTGAAACGCCAGCCGAAATTCGCATGTACGAACGACTTGGGGGCGACGTGGTCGGGATGACCAGCGTTCCGGAAACCGTCCTCGCCAAAGAGCGGGGGATGTGTTATGCCACCGTTGCCATGGTGACCAACTTCAGCGCAGGGATGTCGGGGTCGCCGCTCAGCCATCAAGAGGTACTCGACGAAATGGCGAGAAACGTTCACCTCATTCGTCGGTTGTTTTTTGATGCGATCGCGAGCCTTGACGTGAAGCAGACCTGCCATTGCCATACGGCGCTTGGCATTGTCTAGAGGGGATTGATAATATGCGTAAACTGATTCACTCTGTGGCGTATATTGATGAACAGGGCAATACCATAGAACGGGGTCACGTGATCATCAACGACGAGCGCATTGAACATATCGCTTCCGGCGATGCGGTGGAAGGTGCGCAAGGCTTCGCTGAGGTGATCGACGGAGCAGGACACCTGCTGTTACCGGGTCTGGTCAACGCGCACGGCCACGCGGCGATGTCGCTCTTGCGTGGGTTTGCTGATGATCTGCCGCTGCAAACGTGGTTGAGCGAACTCATCTGGCCCGCAGAAGATCTACTGACGCCGGAGGACATCGCCGTTGGCACCAATCTGGCGATGCTCGAAATGATGGAAACGGGAACCACGACCTTTACCGATATGTACTTTGCGATGGATCGCGTTGCCGAGGCGGTGATCGCCGCAGGCATGCGCGGGGTACTCGGCAGGGGAATGGTCGCGCCCGGCGGCAAGGCCGAGGCGACGCTTGCCGAAAGCAGAGCCTTTATCCGCGACTATCACCTGGCGGGCGAGGGGAGAATTCACACCACCTGGGCGCCACATGCGCCGTACACCTGTTCGGCTGATTTTTTGAAAAAAGTGATCGCGGAAGCGGAGGCACTGAACGCCCCGATCCAGATTCATGTGTCCGAAACCAAGCGCGAGGTCGACGATTCATATGAACAATACGGCGTTTCCCCTGTGCAGTGGCTGAGTGACCTTGGATTGTTCGATTTGCCGACGATCGCGGCACACTGTGTGCATGTGGACGAGGGTGACATTGCGCTCATGCGCACTAAAAACGTTCATGTCGCGCACAACCCCGGCAGCAACCTGAAGCTAGGCAGCGGTGTCGCGCCGCTGGTCGCATTGCTTGACGCAGGGGTACGGGTGGGCGTAGGTACTGATGGGGCGTCGAGCAACAACAAACTCGACATGATGGAAGAATTGCGGCTGGTGGCGATGCTGCACAAAGGCGTGAACAGGTCGGCGACGGCGATTGATGCCCTCACCGCTTTGCGACTCGTCACCTCCGCGAGCGCACAGGCGTTGTTTTTAGAACCCGGACTAGGAACGCTACAAAAAGGCGCCCCCGCCGACCTGATCCTTGTCGAAACCACGGGGCCGCGGTATTTTCCGCGCCACAACCTGCTTTCGCACCTTGTGTACAGTTCGCACGCAGGCGACGTCACCGATGTGTTTGTGGCGGGCAAGCAGCTCTACAAAAATCGCCAGCACGTCACCATCGACAAGGAAAGAATCCTTGCCGACGCGGAACGAGTTCGCGCTAAGTTTCAGCCTGTCAAAGACCGCTACCGCTTAAAATAATCGGTATGCGGAGCGGTAATACGCAAGTGGATCAACGAGGCGCGGGGGAGCGGTTTCTGCGAACAGCCAAGCGGGATGCGCGGCAAGGCTTAGCGGCGACTCGCTGTGTTTTTTTGCTTGCGCCAAAAGGGTCACCCCCTTGGTGGCTAGTTTGGCCTTTGCGTCGGAATCCATGTGAAAAGATGATGTCAAGAAAGGATTCGTGTGCGTGCGTATTTTAATCACCAACGACGATGGCATACACGCTCCTGGGTTATACGCGATTGCCAATCATTTGTCCGAAACGGCGGAAGTGACCGTCGTGGCACCGGAGCGTCAACAAAGCGCCACCAGCCATTCCATTACCTTGCATAAACCGCTGCACGTGAACCCCGTACACTGGCGTAAAGACATCACAGCGTTTCAGGTCAACGGCACGCCCGCCGACTGTGTCAAAATCGCCCTTGGCGTCCTCTGTGACAATCAGCCTGATTTGGTTATCAGCGGCATTAACAGCGGCGCTAACCTGGGGTCCGACATTATTTATTCGGGAACGGCTTCAGCGGCAGCGGAAGCGGCTCTGCAAGGCAGACCGGCCATTGCCTGTTCGCTCGTCGAGGCGCCGTTCAAGTTCACGGCTTCCGTCCGCATCGTCGCGATGGTGGCCAAGGCGGTTTTCAAATACGGCATGCCTGAACACAGTTATTTGAATGTCAACGTTCCGCCAGGGGATCTTGAGCAGATCCAGGGAGTGCGGGTGACGCAACTTGGATCGCGAACCTACCGTAACCTCTACGAAAAAAGACTGGATCCACTGGGTCGGGCGTATTACTGGCAGGCGGGAAAACTCGTCGCATCGGACAACGCGCCCGATACCGATGTGGAGACCGTCAAAAACGGCTTTGCCAGCATCACGCCGGTGCAGTTTCATTTTACAAATCCGTCGCACCTTGCTACACTGAAACAGTGGCAGTTTGAATGGTGACGGGAGTCGGTTATGAACGAAGGACTTAATGTTTTAGCCAGCATCGATATCGCGGCGCAGGAAGACCTCTATGTGCTGGTCGATTTTTTAAACCGCAATTTAAAGGATAAAGAGATTATTTTCGGTCTTTCCAAATCCCACGAGGAAGGGCGTTACAAGATTACCCTGTACAGAACCACCGAATGAAGCGCACATGGTTGCTTACGTCAAGCTTGCTGATCATCATTGTTTGTGCCGCCATCCTGGTGCTTTTGTGGCTGTTCCCGCTGTTGGCTGCCCCCGACGCCGCGAATGTGGCAGCCGCGACAGCCGTCCTCAACCGGACTTCGATCAACCGCATCACGCAGGTAGACCCGTTTACGGGCGGACAACTTGAGCGGACGGTTGAAGGGACCGATTCGCTCGGGCGCAAGGTGTTCGTGTTTGTGATCGGACAGCAACTGTACAGCGTGCGGGAGAATAGCGTCATCAGCGCTGACAAGGCGGCTGCGATCGTCGAACGTCAGCACCAGGTGCGTTCGATTGTGAGCGTGACGCCGGGAATCTTCCGGTTGACGACAAGTAAGCCAGTATCCGGTTCTCCGCTGGAAGTGTGGGAAGTTTCGGCGAAATTGGAGAACGGCGAGTATCTGTTTGCTTACTTGGATTTGCACACCGGAAGCGAAGTTTACGAATTTACCACGGCTCCGATCGTTTCGGTGAGTCCGCAGGTGACAGGCGCCTTCTAAGCGACGTTGGGCAACCTGTTTCATATTGGCTGGCCGATGATAATGACTCTCCTTTTAAGAAATGGTATACTTTATTTTGTCATAGGGGAGAAGGGAGCATTCACAGATGTCGAGAATTCGTCTTCTTCCAGCCATCAGCGGGTTAATCCTAACCTTTCTTCTGCTCTTTGGCGGCTATCAAGTGTACCGCAACTTAGAGATTGTCCAACCCTTGCAAGCGCAACTAATGCGCATCCAATCTGTTAACAACGCAAAGATTCAAAGTGTCGCCCAAAATCCCACGGTGGTCGTCAGCCTGAACAAGGTCGGCGATTTGCAATCCACGTATACCAAGATTCAGGCGGTCATCCTGAACAACTTGGGCAATGCCGTGCCGATTACGATCACGGATACACGCAATGCTGCGCTTTCGAACGCATACGAGTCGATGAAGCCCATTCTTTATCAGGGCATCGCGCACGGGAACTATGTCAACATGATCGGTAGCTTTAAGAAGGCCTGCCGCGCGAACGGAATCAGCTGCAAAATTTCTATGAACGGGCAGTATATTTTTGTGCAATTGATGCAACACAACGCTTATTTGTACGATATTGTCCCCTATTCATCGAAAAGTTCGGGGGTGATTTCCTGATGAAGGAATGGTTGCTCGGCGCTTCGGTTGCCATCGTCATTTTTTTGGCGGTACTCGGCCTGAACGTATTGCCGTTGCTGGTTCTCGTGGGACTGGGTTTCATCCTGTACACGCTCATTGACAGGCGGCAATTGATTCAAACCGGTTCAAAGGAAACTGCCGTCAAGCATGCGGTCAATTTCGACCACATCGGCGGTCAAGACAATGCGAAACGCGAATTGATGGAAGCCCTCGATTTTTTGCGCTACCGTGAAAAGATCCGCAGCCTGGGCATTCGTCCGCTCAAGGGGATTCTGCTCACAGGCCCGCCCGGAACTGGCAAGACGATGATGGCGAAGGCAGCGGCCACTTACACCGATTCTGCGTTCGTTTCTGCGGCTGGCAGCGAGTTTGTCGAGATGTATGTGGGCGTTGGCGCACAGCGGGTGCGTGACTTGTTTCGCAAGGCTAGGCAATCGGCGCGCAAGGAAGGCAAGGACAGCGCGATCGTGTTTGTCGACGAAATTGACGTGGTCGGAGGCAAGCGGGGTGGGCACAGCCATCAAGAGTACGACCAAACCCTCAATCAACTATTGACGGAAATGGACGGCATGCAGACGACGCAGAACCCGTTTGTGCTGGTGATTGCGGCAACGAACCGCCCGGACATCCTCGACAGTGCGCTGTTGCGCCCAGGTCGTTTTGACCGCCAGATCAGGGTGGAATTGCCGGATCGCGAGGGACGGCTACACATCCTGAAGATTCAGAGCGAAAACAAGCCGCTGGCAAACGACGTCGACCTGGACGCGATTGCCAAAGAAACGTTTGGTTTTTCGGGCGCTCAATTGGAAAGCCTGACGAACGAGGCGGCGATCATCGCGCTGCGGCAAAATGCCACAGAGATCAATCAGGAGTATTTCAGGGAAGCGGTCGATAAGGTGCTGATGGGGGAAAAGACCGGTCGCAAACCGACGGAGGAAGAGTTGTATCGCGTCGCGGTGCACGAACTGGGTCATGCTGTCGCCTCGGAAACGCTGCGTGATCAATCCGTATCGCATATCACGATCGCGCCCCGCGGCAATGCGCTTGGTTTTGTCAGGCAAGTGCCCGAGGCGGATTCGTACCTGTATACCAAGGATCAACTCGAAGCGCAGATCATGGTGGCGCTGGGTGGAGCGGTAGCGGAAGAACTGATATTCCACAACCGTTCCACGGGCGCGCAAAACGATTTTTTACAGGCGGGCAAAATCGCCAGAACCGTTGTCGTATGCGGACTCAGCCGTATAGGCATCGTCGCGGAGGATCACCTGCAGGACAACATCCTCGACGAGGAAGTGCGGTTTATCTTAGGTGAACTGGAGAACCGGGCGCGGGAGTTGCTCGCTCCTTTTAAGGATACGCTGGAACCGTACGCGAAGTTTCTCGTCAGCCAGGAAACGGTGGACGGAGCATCGTTCCGCAACTGGTTGCGTGGCCGCACGGCGGATGATGTTCGCCAATTGGAGATCTCTTAAACGCCCACAGTCTTTACGCGATATGGACTTGCAATGCCAGACTTTGCATTGCAAGTCCGTCTTTTCTATCGTTTTTTTACCAATCGGAGGGATGTACGTTGGCTGTTGTTTTCATTCGCCACCTGCCACAATACATAGGGGATCGCGTAACCATTGAAGGCTGGTTGCACCTGAAACGGTCATCGGGGAAGATTCAGTTCCTGCAAATCCGCGACGGCAGCGGCTTTGTTCAAGGTGTGATGGTCAAAGGCGAGGTGGATCCGGAAGTGTTTGAAGCGGTGGAACACTTGACGCAGGAAAGCTCGATCCGTGTGGTTGGGGAGGTCAAAAAAGACGATCGTGCGCCGTCCGGCGTCGAATTAACGCTAACACAGGTAGTGTTGATCCACCCCGCGCACGATTATCCGATCACGCACAAAGAACACGGCGTGGACTTTTTGCTTGATCACCGCCACCTTTGGATACGGGCACCCAAGCAACGGGCGATTATCAAAATCCGCGCAGAAATCATCAAGGCGATCAGGGCGTTTTTGGACAGTCACGACTTTACGCAAGTCGATCCCCCCATCTTGACGCCGTCATCCTGTGAGGGAACCACGAACCTTTTTCACACCAAGTACTTTGACCAGGATGCCTACCTGACGCAGAGTGGACAACTTTACATGGAAGCGGCAGCCATGGCGCTTGGTCGGGTGTATTCGTTCGGTCCGACCTTTCGCGCCGAAAAATCAAAAACCCGACGGCACCTGATTGAGTTCTGGATGATTGAACCGGAAATGGCGTTTGCGACGCACGAAGATAACCTGGCCGTTCAGGAACAGTTGCTTGAGCATGTGGTGGCGCATGTGCTTGCACACTGTCAAGTGGAACTGGCAACCTTGAAACGGGATCCCGCCAGACTTGTACCTGTGCAAGCCCCGTTTCCGCGCATCACGTATGACGAGGCGATTCGTCTGTTGCAAAAGGACGGCCATGACATCAAGTGGGGGGATGACTTTGGTGCTCCGCACGAAACGGTGCTGGCGGACAAGTTCGACCGCCCGGTGTTTGTGGAGAAATACCCCACGGCCATCAAGGCGTTTTATATGAAGCCCGATCCTGAGCGGCCCGAGGTGGCGTTGTGTGCGGATCTTCTGGCTCCGGAAGGCTACGGCGAAATCATCGGCGGTTCGGCGCGCATTGACGACCCGGATTTACTGATGAAGCGGTTTGAGGAACACCTACTTTCTAAAGAAGATTACGCATGGTACTTGGACTTGCGCGAATACGGGTCAGTGCCGCATGCTGGGTTTGGGCTTGGACTTGAGCGAACGGTGGCGTGGATTTGCGGATTGGAGCACGTGCGCGAAACCATACCGTTCCCGCGCTTATTGTACCGACTATATCCTTGAGGCTCACGTTTTTTACCACGGAGACTGGGTGTTATACTTGATGAAGGAGGCGGTGCGCCGTGGGTCTGAAACCGATGAATGAACTGATGAACGCGATGGAATGGGAGTCCGTCACGCTTCCTTATATGGTGTTCAAGATGTACCGCGAACTTGGTATCAACGATAAGGAAGCGCTGGTGGTGATGCACATCATTGCGTTCCAACAAGTCGAGCGGACGTTCCCCAGCTTGAGCGAACTGGAAAAGCGCATGGAACCGGACAAAGAGCAGATTGCCGCGATTTTGCAACATCTTTTTGCAAACGGATTCATCATCCAAGCGGAAGATCGCGTCAGCATCCGTCCTTTGCTTGAGAAGATCCTTGGCATTCACGACAATGGGGAAAAGTGGGTGTCTGTGTTCACGCGTTTTGAAGAGGAATTTGGAAGACTTCTGTCGCCACTTGAATACGAGCAGATTACGCACTGGCTGGACGATGACCATTACCCTGAGTGGATCATTGTTGAGGCGTTGCGCGAATCCGTGCTAGCTGGCGTTTTTAATTTTCGCTATGTGGACACCATCTTAAGGGAGTGGGAACGAGCCAACATCAAGACAGAAGCCCAACTGTCCGAACACCGCCAGCGACACAAGCGGCAGGCGAAGGGGCGCAATGTCAACGTTCCGGTGCGATCCACCGCTGGTGGTGAGCAGAAAGCGCCGTCGCGTTCAGGGACAGAGGAACGGGTGGTTCCGGCAGCGCAGCCGGGCAAATACGAAAGATTTTATCAGGTTTATAAAAAACAACAATCTTAATCTGATCAAAGGGACACCCGATCATGGATGGGTGTCCCTTTATAATGCCGCTGTATTCAATTGTACGGGAATCATCGATCAGTCCCTCATTCCGCAGTTTTGTTCAGGCAACGGTCGCAAGTGCCCAAAAACAAATCATGCGGCTCATTCATCGGTGTCCCACACTCCTCGCAAATGTATTCAATGTGTGGATGGGTGTGCATTTCGAATTCCTCAAACCTTTCTTTCTTATCCATTGGTTGCTCGCCTCCAAATTGTTTTGATGAATGCATTGTATTATAACAAAAGAGCATTGTCAACACTCTGTTGCAATTATTTTAGTACACTTTTGTCATAAATTTTATGTATCACACAGTTGAGTTTTTATAATTATGTTTTATAATATACCCATGGGTCGATAGGTGTTATATAGCAAACGACCGCAATGCATCAACTAGATAAAGGAGTGGGAGAGATGCCAGAACTCGGGACCGAACATACATCACTTCAGATTATAGGCCCCGTGAGCATAGAATTCGCCGAGATTCTGACGCCGGACGCCTTGCGGTTTTTGGAAAAGCTGCAACGCAAGTTCGAAGTGCGCAGGCAGGAGCTTTTGGCGAAGCGCCAGGAACGGCAAGCGGCGATTGATCGCGGCGAGCGTCCGCACTTCCTCGAAGAGACGCGCAGTGTCCGCGAGGGAGATTGGGCAGTGGCAACGCTGCCTGACGACTTGTTGGATCGACGAGTCGAGATCACAGGACCATCAAGTGACCGCAAGATGGTGATCAACGCCCTTAACTCAGGTGCCAAAGTGTTTATGGCTGATTTTGAAGACGCCAATTCTCCAACTTGGGAGAATTCGATCCTCGGTCAGATCAACCTGCGCGACGCGATTCACAGGACGATTCGTTTCACGAATCCTGATGGGAAGGATTACCGACTTCATGACACGGTCGCGACGCTGCTGGCAAGACCAAGAGGATGGCACCTGAAGGAAAAGCACGCGCTGGTTGACGGCCAACCGATGTCGGGGAGTTTGTTTGATTTTGGTCTTTATGTGTACCACAACACAAGCGCTCTGAAAGGAATTGGGTCAGGTCCGTATTTCTATCTTCCCAAACTGGAGAGTCACCTTGAGGCGCGCCTCTGGAATGACGTATTCACGTTTGCTGAAGAAGAGCTTGGCGTTCCCGTCGGCACCATCAAAGCGACCGTGTTGATTGAAACCATTTGGGCCACATTCGAAATGAACGAGATTCTATATGAACTTCGCGATCATGCGGCGGGACTCAATTGCGGCAGGTGGGACTACATCTTCAGCTATTTGAAGACGTTCCGCAACCATAAGGACATTATTTTACCAGATCGCGCACAGGTTACGATGACAACGCCATTTATGCGAAAATATTCACAATTAACGATTAAGACCTGCCATCATCGCAAGGCGATGGCAATCGGTGGAATGGCGGCACAGATTCCGATCAAAAACAACCCTGTGGCGAATGAAGACGCATTCGCTAAGGTACGCGCTGACAAGGAGAGGGAAGCGAACGACGGTCACGACGGCACTTGGGTGGCTCACCCCGGACTGGTTCAGGTCGCGCTTGAGGTGTTTGATCGCCTGATGCCGGAAGCCAATCAGATGAGCCGTTTGCGTGAAGACGTGAACGTCACTGAAGCGGAACTCATTGAAGCGCCGGACGGCACCATCACAGAAGAAGGGCTGCGCACCAATGTGCGTGTCGGCGTCCAATACATTGAGGCGTGGTTGCGCGGTTCTGGCGCGGTGCCACTCTATAACCTGATGGAGGATGCCGCTACGGCGGAGATTTCTAGGGCACAGGTGTGGCAGTGGATTCGCCATCCGAAAGGCGTGTTGACAGACGGGCGCAAGGTAACGTCCGAATTGTTCGATCAGGTTTTGACTGAAGAGTTGGGTTTATTAAAAGCGCAAATGGGTGAAGAAGAGTTTGCGCAAAGGGCGTTCGATCAAGCGGGTGGCTTGTTCCGCGACTTGATTCTACAAGACCAGTTTCGCAACTTTTTAACAGAACCAGGTTACGAGTTGTTAAGTTAACCAATATAAAAATAGGAGTGGAGAGCATGTTTCAATACGACGAAAAGGCAAAGCAAGAATTGTTGGATATGTGGAATTCCGAGAGGTTTCAAGGCGTGACCCGCAATTATTCGGCGGAAGACGTGCTGCGTTTACGCGGCTCTGTTCGCATCGAGAATACACTGGCTAGGCGTGGGGCGGAGCGTTTTTGGAAGCAGTTGCATAGCGAGCCGCATATCAAGGCGCTTGGCGCGTTGACGGGCAATCAGGCGGTGCAGCAGGTGAAGGCGGGACTGCAAGCGATTTACATCAGCGGTTGGCAAGTGGCGGCTGACGCCAATATGGCAGGGCATATGTATCCAGATCAAAGCCTGTACCCGGCCAACAGCGTGCCGCAAGTGGTAAAGAAGATCAACCAGGCGCTGCAACGCGCCGATCAGATTAACTACCGTGAAGGCAAGGCGGACATCGACTGGTTCGCGCCGATTGTGGCAGATGCGGAAGCGGGCTTTGGTGGCGCCTTAAACGTGTTTGAAATTATGAAGGCGATGATTGAGGCCGGCGCGGCAGCCGTTCACTTTGAAGATCAACTGGCTTCCGAGAAAAAATGCGGTCACATGGGCGGTAAGGTGTTGATTCCGACCTCGCAAGCTGTTCGCAATCTGATTTCTGCTCGTCTTGCCGCTGACGTGATGGGCGAGCCGACACTGTTGATCGCGCGGACCGATTCGCTGGGTGCCAATTTGATCACGAGTGACATTGACGAACGCGACCGTGCGTTCATCAGCGGCGACCGTACGGAAGAAGGATTCTTCCGCTTTGCCAACGGCATTGAAGCGGCAATTGCGCGCGGTCTTGCGTTTGCGCCATATGCCGATGTCGTCTGGTTCGAAACTGCCGATCCGAGTGTGGAGGAAGCCAAGCAGTTTGCGGAAGCCATTCACAAACAATTCCCTGGAAAATTATTGGCGTACAACTGCTCGCCGTCGTTTAACTGGAAGCGCAAACTGAATGACGAGCAAATTGCGAGGTTCCAAGATGAGATTGGCGATATGGGCTATAAGTTCCAGTTCGTTACTCTTGCTGGTTTCCATACGCTCAACCACAGCATGTTTGACTTGGCGAACGATTATAGGACGCGTGGCATGGCCGCTTATTCGGACTTCCAACAACGCGAGTTTGCCAGCGAAGCACAAGGCTACACCGCAACCCGTCACCAACGCGAGGTGGGTGCCGGTTACTACGACGATGTGGCACTGGTGGTTTCATCCGGTCACGCATCCACCACGGCACTGAGCGGTTCCACGGAAGAAGATCAGTTTTAAGATCGTTGTGAGGGGCAGAGCAGGAACCTTTCTTGCTCTGCTTTTTTTTTTTTGTGACGCGCAAGTTAAAATGATGCATATTATAGGAAATTAACTAAATATCATGTAATTTTATATTACATCACAATACAAATATTGTCAACCTTTATTTCGCCATCCCTAAAAATGGGGTGGATTGCATGAAAAACCTCTTGTCCAAAAAAATCCGTGTTGCGTTTGTACGAGAAGATTTGGTTGCTTTGACGAAAGATACAAACAAAGCGATTGCATTGAATCAGTTTATTTATTGGTCTGAACGGATGAGAGACGTAGATCAATATATAGAAGAAGAATCAATGCGATTGAAACGCGGGGGAATTGACGCTAATTTATCTCCTTCGCATGGTTGGATCTATAAGGAAGCTGAAGAATTTATACAAGAAACGATGCTTACTATCTCTCGACCTACAGCCAATCGAATCCGCGGTTGCTCGGAGAGTTACGCTACCTACTGAATTTTCGCGCTGACTCCTTCTCCCCGCTGTCGCTCTGGCTGGTGGGACAGACGGAACTTCGTGAGACACTGCGACTGCGGGTACTTACCCCATTGTCCCAGCGCATTGAGATGCGCTACGCGATGACGCCAATGACCATCGCGGAGCTGTCGTTTTATATGAAGGAACAATTGCTTCGGGTGGGCGAAGAACGGATGGGATTTGCGGCAGATGCGGTGGCGCAGATTGCAAAACTGAGTAAAGGCGTGCCACGTGTGGTGAACAGCATCTGCAAGGCAGCCTTGCTCAACGTAGCGATGCAAGGGGAACAAGTGGTGGGCGTCACCAATGTAGAAAGTGCGTGGTGGGAGGTGAACGGATGAAGCGGTTTGGCAAGCTTCTTTACGACGAGGAGATTGAACACTGGCGATTTGGTTTGAATTTTTGGACTGGCCGGCTGTTGAGTCATACAACAACGCTGTTAGCGAATTGTTCCATGTTCCTATCACATACCAGTGGCGAGAACGCGGAATATATGGCGAAATGATGCGACGTGAGTCGCTAACGGGTGATGTTTACTACGTTGATGAATCTGGCTATTGGCAAGATGCGCATTGGGGACAGGGGCAGACACCACGTCCGCCTTTCTTGTGGCTCCTGTCACACGAACAATTTGATTATATGAAGGCGTTTGCCGCAATGGTGAGCGCGTTGCATGATATACTAATCCTAATAAGATGGGAGACGGAAGGATGAGCGGTATGCCGAAGCCCAAACTAGATCGATCAGAAACATACACATACGAGGATTACCTCACCTGGGACGGTCCGGAACGATGGGAACTGATTGACGGTGTGCCGTATTTGATGGCAAGTCCCGTTCCGGGACACCAGACAATACTACTCAATCTGGCAGCCACATTTCATGCACATTTACAAGGAAAATCTTGTACTCCGTATATTTCGCCGCTTGATGTAACCTTTGAAGAGGACGAACAGACGAAATCGGTGGTACAACCAGATTTCTTCGTGATGTGCGGTGAATACGGACGTGACAAGCGAATTATAGGTGTACCGGTTTTGGTAGTGGAAATTTTGTCACCCTCAACTGCAGGTAATGATTTTGTTCGCAAACTGAACCTGTACCAACGTATGGGTGTTCACGAATATTGGATCATTGAACCGGAAGAAAAAATCGTTAACGTTTATCTACATGATGGCAATACGCTTCGTTGGACGGCTGAGTACAAACTGAGCGATAAGTTGAATCCAACGATTTTTCCTGATTTGATGATTGACGTGGCTACAATTTTTGCTTAAAAAATGCAAAACG
Organism: Bacillota bacterium; assembly: GCA_021846165.1. Taxonomy (GTDB): domain Bacteria; phylum Bacillota; class Bacilli; order Alicyclobacillales; family SLC66; genus JAJZCL01. The sequence continues at coordinate 17,375 of JAJZCL010000027.1, forward strand.
CCTATCAGGATCTACTGATCCCGGTGGACGTTTTTTTGTCATGCTTGAAAAATCCTACTACTCACATTTTCGTTACATACACATCCTTCTGGATACAGCGCGTTTTTTATTCTGCGCAAGCTCTTTGTGTGTATGTTCATCCGTAGTGCACCGCTATCATAGCCATGCTCACTGTATACTTGCGTATTGGCGGCACCAAGATTCACCAGAAAATCATGAACCTGCGGAACAAACGGGCCGACCATCCACTATGCGTTCCGTTTTCCAAAGATCGGATAAGATTTTGTAAATGAGTTCATCTGAGCGCATCCGGGTAACTCCCAATTAAAGGTTAGCAATAGTGTACACTCTTTTATAATCGTCGATTTAACGCAAAACGGACGTTGTTCACTTTTGAAAGTTTACATAATGCATATTATCGGACGTTGTTGCGTTGACGCGATTAATCCCCATAATACGCAATCAAGCGATGATTGAGCGCGTATTGGATCAAATCCGCCTTCGACTCCGCACCGATGCGCTCCACGATGTGAGCCCTGTGCGCCTCCACCGTTTTTACGCTGATGTGCAAACGCTGTGCAATCTCTTTGTTCGTGTATCCGTATGCGATCAATCCGAGAACTTCCGTTTCCCGCGGTGTCAACAGAGGAGTGACTAATTTTTCAGGGTGTTCAAGGCGCTTTAGGATGCGTTGCCTGGTTTCTGGCGCAATCCGTTCTGATAAATACGGAAGATCAGAACCAGTCGCACGAATCGCCTTGATGATCTCAGTGCTTGGATCATGTTTGAACAGCACCCCCGAAACACCCGCTTGCAACATTTTCTCAATATGCGGCTCATCGTCAAACATCGTAAGCATGAGAATCCTGATTTTCGGATGCTCGTCAACAATGATTTTGGCGGCCTTGATTCCGTCCATGTCGCCTGGCATGTGCAAATCCATCATAATCAGATCAGGTTTTTCGGCGCGTGCCATCGCTACGGCGCGTGCCCCCGATTCCGCTTCTCCAATCACGATCAACTCTGGATACTCCTCTAGGATCAAGCGAATCCCCTGCCTGACCAGTGCGTGATCATCCGCCAACAAAATGCGCAGCGCCAATGACTTCCCCTCCTGGTGTGTTTACCCCCTAGGAACGCTTACCTCGATCACCACACCGTCCCCCGGCGAGCTTTTCACCTGAAAATTTCCACCAATCGCGCGAGCGCGCTCTTCCATGTTGCGCAACCCGTACCCTTCGCTTGCAGTGCGACTGGCGTCAAATCCACACCCGTTGTCCTCGATGCGGAGCAGTAGATTCTTCGCCCCGTCTGAAAGTGCAATCATGACAATGGTGGCTTGACCGTGTTGGATGGCGTTATGGACAGCCTCCTGGGCAATGCGGTACAAATGGACCGAGCTGGCCGATGAAATTAAGTCTTCTGACGTCAAATCAGTCATCACCGTGATCAGCGTACGCTGCGTTTGGAGTCGCTCCGCCATTGTGCGCAGCGCAGATAACAACCCAATCTCATGCAGCACCGTCGGATACAGCGAACGCGACAACACCCTCACTTCGTCTATGCAAGCGTGTATCTGTTGCTGCAATTGCTCCATCCGTTTCGCATGCGTATCCTCTTTCATGCGACGCGCCAAGTGATCCATTCCCAGACTAATTCCATACAGCGTTTGCGAGATCCCATCATGCAAATCTTGAGACAATCGCTTTCGCTCTTCTTCCCGTACCTCAAACGCATGGTGAGTCAATCTGCGACTGATGCGCAACTCTTCTTCCTGTTTGGCGATGGTAACGTCCCGAATCGTGATGACCATATCCCGTTCGTTGGTGATGCGATTCGGAGTCAAAAAAGACCGGCTCATCCCCACATCCACGGCCCCACCCGTTTTTTTGGGAAGCTGGGACTCAAAGTAGTGGCGGTACGGTTCCGCAGCGAGCAAACACCTCTCCTCACCCGCCCGTAACGTGCGCGTTTGGCAATACAGACAGTAAGGAATGGTCTCTCCCATCTTCCAGCCAGTCAAGCTCTCCGCAGAAGGATTGATAAAAATGATAATTCTGCGTGGATCCATCACCACAATTCCGTCGCCGAGCAGTGCAAACAATTCGCGCAGTCGCTCGTGATCGGTTCGATACACGACCCGCAGTTCGCGCACCATGAACACGACCACCATCAGTGAAAAAAGAAAAAGTATTGCGACGAATCCCTTGATCACATTGTTTGCAGGATCTGCAATCCACAATATACCCATTAACAACAACTGAACGATTGTGGATCCAATTAATAAATAGATTTTGCGATTCCAGCGCCTCATGTATTCATCCCCGTTATCATAAGCTTGGGGTTTTTCACTAATAGTATGAAACTAATTTTTA
>JAJZCL010000028.1 GCA_021846165.1 Bacillota bacterium
TTGACTTTGCTATGGTACAAGTGGGAGGCGATCGCACCATGCAAGATCCGCACGCGAAGGAGATGACGGGTTGGATCGTGGATCTTCTCAATTGGTATCATCAGGCAAAACGCTTGCTCCCCTGGCGGCAAGGGGGCGACCCGTACCGGATCTGGGTGTCTGAGGTGATGCTGCAACAGACCCGAGTGGAGGCGGTCATCCCGTATTACGAGCGCTTCATGAACCGATTTCCCACGCTAGACGTGTTGTCCGACGCGCCGCAGGACGCAGTGCTGAGCGCTTGGGAAGGGCTTGGCTACTACTCCCGTGCCCGTCACCTGCACGCGGCGGTGCAGGAGGTGGCCGAGCGTTACGGTGGGCAAGTGCCGGACGACTACGATGCCTTTCGCGCACTGCCCGGGGTTGGCGATTACACGGCGGGCGCGGTGCTGTCAATCGCGTACAACCTGCCCGTTCCCGCCGTCGACGGCAACGTGTTGCGCGTAGTGGCGCGGCTTTTCGCCTTACCCGACAACATCCTTTCCGCGCGTGTGCAAAAGCGTGTTAGGGCAATGCTGCAAGAGTCGATGCCACGGAATGCGGCGGCAGACTTCAACCAGGCGTTGATGGAGCTTGGCGCGCTTGTCTGCAAGCCGAAAGCGCCACGCTGCGACGAGTGTCCGGTGCGGGCGCACTGCGTGGCGGCAGCGCAAAGGATGCAAGAAGCCTTGCCAGTGCGCAAGAAGAAAACCGCCCAACGGGCGGAGTACCTCGTCGTCGTGTGTCTGAATGTGGAAGGTAAGTGGCTTGTGCGCAAGCGGCCTGCGCGTGGGTTGCTCGCTGGACTGTGGGAGTTCCCGAATCACGACGACCCGTCATGCGGCAAAGCGGAGGGCGCCTTTGCCGCAGCTTTCGAGTTTGCCCGCCAGATCGGCGCGACGGGTGTGCGCGAATGGCAAGAGGTCGGGAGTTACACGCACGTGTTTTCGCACCTGACCTGGCAACTGCGAGTGTTCACAGGGCTGGCAAGTGCGGTGGACGTCGTCGAACCGTATCGATTGATGGCGGAGGAAGAACGAAACGAGATGGCGTTTGCACAGGTGTTCGCCAAAATTCTGAAAGACGTCAGACGAGTGTGAGGCGTGCGGTATTGTGCATGATGACAGGTTCGTCAATCCATAGTAAAATTAGTGTCAGCTTGATCGCGGCAAAGGAGGAATTTCGGATGTTCGGCGCTTCCAATCAAGAAGTACGCGCCATTCGCAGTCGCGTTTTTCTGGGACTGTTCGGAACGCTGCTTGCGGCTGCGGCGGGAACCGTTGTTGGCCAGTATGTACCGCCAACACTCGCTATGTTGTTGATGTTTGTGGAAATCGCCATGGTGTTTGTGGCGTCTTTTGTCAGTCGTAGGCGCACTGTAGGCTGGGGGTTTGTGCTGGGGTTTTCCGTGATTTCCGGCATCACGCTAACGCCGATTCTCGCTTATTATACGCAGACCATCGGCGTACAGATGGTGCGGGAAGCATTTATCGTGACAGCGGCGGCGTTTGCGGTGACGGCGTTCGTCGGGTCGCGCAAGTCACTCGACTTCAGTTGGTTAGGGAACCTGGTGTTTGCTGGTCTGATCGTGCTGCTGGGGCTTGGCGTAGTCAGCTTTTTCATCCCTTTTCCGACCGGCCTGGACTTTGTGTACACTTACTTGGGAATTGCAGTATTTATCGGGTATTTGTTGTTTGATGTCAATCGACTGACGCGTTATGGCGTGCCTGCGGAACGGGTGCCGATGGTGGTGCTGCAGTTGTACCTTGACTTTATCAACCTGTTCTTGTTTATTCTTCGACTGTTTGGTCTGAGTGTCAGAACACGCAATTAGTCAGGGTCGATGCTGGTGGCAAAACGAGCGCTGTATTTTGAGGTTTCCAAACAAATACAAAATTCAATCATGCGTGGCGAGTGGGAGTCTGGGCAAAAGTTGCCCTCCATCATTGAGCTTGCCGCGCGTTTTTCTGTTTCTAAAGCGGTGATGCGCGAAGCGTGTAGCCTGCTTGTGGGGACGGGTGTGCTTGAGCTGCGTCACGGTGACGGCACCTATGTCAAGACCTTAACGCTGGATACCATTATGCCGCCGATTCAAGCGGCGCTGCTGCTTGGCGCTAGCGACCTGTATTCGCTGCTAGAAGTAGGGCTGTGGCTGGAGCGCGGCGTTGTCAGTGTGGCTGCGGCGAGACGCACCGAACGGCAGGTGCGCGACCTTGCGGAAGCCTTATTCGTGATGGAAGCGGACGACGAACAATACGCCAGCATCGTTTTGGCAGAGCGGGAGTTTCACGGGGTTGTTTTTGAGGCGTCCAACAATTTGATTGCGGTCAACCTGTTGCGCACCCTTTACCCTTCGCTTTCAAGCGCCTTGGAGTTGTTTGCCGATGACAATGAAGTGCGAGAATTGATCGTGACGGTTCATCAAGCGATGTATGGCAGCATCGCTGCGCACAACGCCGAAGCGGCGGAACGCCAGGTCGTCATGTACAGGCATGCGCTACAGGAGCGTGTGTTGGAATACCGGGCGCAGGCGAGCCATCCGTCGAAGCAATAGACAGCTCAGGTCACTGGATCGATTCACGAGAAGGACGGGTTGCGAATGAACGATGAACGCGCCGCCATGAGGGCTTATTATTTTCGAGTGCTGGAAGTGGCAGCGCTCATCGTGTTGTTGTTTTTGCTGTTATTCTTTATTGCGAAGACATTATCCTACATACTTCCGTTTGTCATCGGTTTTGTCTTTTCTGTGGTGCTGTTTCCGGTGGTAAAATGGTTAGAAAAAAAAGGCCTCAAACGGAGTGTGGCGATCATCTTGACGATGGTCGTCGTGCTTGGCGGCTCGCTCGCGATCATCGTGTTTTTGGCGATTCGCGGAACCGAAGAGGCGGTCAGTCTGGGGACGGTATTGCCACACTACATGACAAAGTGGCAAGGGATTGCGGAAAGAACCCTCAGACAAGGCATGTCCGCTTATGCGCACCTGCCGTCTAAAGTGATCGCCTCTGTGCAAGTCACGACCAATTCTATGTTGGCACAGGCGCAATTGTTTTTGGTCAAATTACTGACAGGTATTGTGACCAGTTTCGCGTTGCTGCCTGGTTACATCGTCATTGTGGTCATCTCTGTTCTCGCCAGCTATTTTTTTCTTGAAGAAAGAGACTCGTTGATCTCCTTCACAAGGCGGCTGCTTCCGCCCGGTTGGGCGCCGAAGCTGCGCACAGTGGTTGCGGACGTGGGGCGCGCCTTGTCCGGGTTGATCCGCGCACAACTGGTGCTGATCGTCGTGACGGCGGTGGTCGGGGTGGTGGGGCTGTTCCTCATGCGCATCCAGTATTCCTTAATCCTTGGAACAGCGATTGGCGTGACGGGTTGGGTGCCGATTGTGGGGTCGGGACTGATCACATTTCCTTGGGCGATTGGCGCACTGGCGATGGGCAAGTACGTCCTTGCCGTGAAGGTGCTGGCGTTGCAGGCGATCGCCTCGATGATCAGGCACATCATCGAACCGAAGCTGCTCGCGTCGAACATGGGGTTGGGGACGTTTCCCACCTTAATTGGGATGTACATTGGATTGACAAGCATGGGGATCTTAGGAATTCTACTCGGTCCCATCATGATCATCGCACTTCGTTCTTTGATCCGCGCTGATATTTTTTCCGACATTTTGCCGGAACGAAGTCCGCATGATGAGAAATTGGAGATTGGCGACAAGGAGGGAAAGTCATAAACTGGGAGATATTTGATGGTGTCGAAAAATGGGGATGTTGATATGACGAACGGAAATCAACCTTGGCGAATTGAAAGTCGTAAGTACGATGGCAGTCTACACCGTGTGTGGGAATCCTCCTATCCACTCTATTCTGTGACACCGAATCGGGACGAGTATGCACCTGATTTTATGCTGAAAATTCCTGCGAACGCAAAGGTGATCGAAGCGGACGGCAAGGAGTGGGGAAGCGCGTATGATGTCATTGCGTGTTTTTATGCCCACAGGCATTATCAGGTGATGGTGCTGAGAAAAGGGCGAATGAACGAATTTTACTGCAATATATGCACGATTGCAGAAATTGAATCGGAGAAGAGGCTGGTGAAGTTTATCGATCTTGATTTGGACTTGCTGATTGACAAGACGAGAACGCTGCGCGTCGTGGATCAAGACGAGTTTGAAGCGAATTCCCTTTTGTACGGGTATCCAGAAGAACTGATGATGCGGGCACAGGCGGATTTGGCGGAACTCATGCGCCAAGCGCGTCGGCAAAAGGGGGTGTTTTCGGTTCATTTCCGGTTTCCCGGCGAGGATCATCCGATCGGGAAGGTCGACAAGTAGTGGGTCAAAGGCGGTTACGTCATACTTTGACCCACATCAATGTCCATGACCGATTAATTGGTGGGTTGAGCGACCACCAGATCAGTGGTTTGTTCGTCGTCGTTGGCATCCGGTTCGTGGTCGAGTCCGTCATTGACGGGTTGCAAATCGTTTGACCCGCTGCTCATCAGTTTGCGGGCGCGTTCCATGATCTCAAGCAGCACTTTCGAATCGGCCTCAAGCTGTTCCGGCGTGGAAACGACAGGGTCAAACTCATGACTGTCTGTGTGAATTCCATGGAGTTTATCTTCCAGATTGCGCTTCTCATGATTGACGCGGTAGAGTTCCTCGCGCATTTCTTGGTAACGTCGCTCAAAATCTCGCAGTCCGCGGATCAGCGTGTCAAAGCTCATTTCCTTTTCGCCGCCGAGCGGAATCGCTGACCGTCCTGGGCGTCGGTGGCGCCGTTCTTCGAGTGCCTTTCTGCGAATCGTCTTTGCTTCCCTCACTAAGTCTTCGTAGTGCCTGCGCACCACGCCGTTCCAGCGATAACCGCAGGCTGCCGCCGTGCGTCCGAGCAGATTGGCCGCTTCCTCAAACGCAACCAGTTGTGTGCTGCCTTCGCGTATGTGTCGTAGCACGAGTTCCGCTAATGTGACATCATCTTCCGGCGTCCACGCGTCAGATCGGGAAGCCCACCTTTCCATTAACTCCATGCCGAACTCCCTCCAAGCATTGATACTCTCTTTATATCCGTAAAATGGAAGAATGATACGTGCTAAAAAATTTTCCTTTTCATAAGTATGTTTGCTAGAAGAGAGTGGTGTTTGGCAGGGAGCCGTCGCTATGACTGTCTTATGTCATAGAAGTCGATCGCCAGAATGGTTTCTGTTGTTTGCACCAGCTTAGCAAAGATTTTTTGGTGTTCAGGATGTGGACCATAGGCGTCCAAACTGGCTTTGTCGACAAACGTCGAAGTGATGGCAGCATGGAATCCCTGACTGCGTTCCGACACATTTAGGCCTGTTTTGAAACTGACAATGCCGGGGATCTTGTTCTTCAGTTCCGACAATTCCCGCAGCAAATCATTGATTTCTTCACTAGTGACAGCGGACTTCCACTTGAATAACACGACATGTTCAATCATCATCGTAGAAATCAGGCAACCTTTCTTCTCTTGTGGGATGGGGAGTGTTATTTGCTGCAAGTTTATCAATGGATCGCGGGCTTGCGCAAGCAAAGATCAGCTGCGCCGCGCACGTACTTGGTTTTGTTGGGAGGGGATATATGATACACTAACCGATATGAAGTCAGTTGCGGAGGGAAGACAATGGTCGGAGAGGCAGTGTTGGCTTACGTGTCAGATCGCATGTTTGCAGTCAATTTGCGAGAGGCCGCAGCGAAAACGAAGATTACGCTCTCACTTGCAACAAGCGTTGGCGATTTCTACGAGCGTTTGGAGCAGGTGCATCCTAAGTTAGTCATACTCGATCTCATCGCGGTGGGCGCTGATCTCGACAAACTTGTGTCAGACAGCAAAGTCATCGGAAGCAAGGTGATCGCGTTCGGCCCCGGTGCGCAGGAAGAACTGTTGAACAGGGCAAGGGCGGTTGGGTGTGATGAGGTCTTTGCGAACTCAGTTTTTAAGCAGCGACCCGACGAATTGTTGAAGGATTGGTTTACACTGAACATACACGAATAGGGTGTCGCCATGGATGACAAGGATCGCTTTTTTCGATCTGCTGGAGGCGAGACCTTTGCGTTTGCATATACTTCACACCAATGACGTCCATAGCGCTTTTTCCAATTACGCCAAGGTTGCTTATCGCCTGAAACGCTTGCGTGAGCAGTGGTTGACACACAGAGAACCCGTGTTGGTTTTTGACCTTGGGGATCACGCGGATTTATCCAATCCCCTCAGCCTGGCTACAAGCGGTCGCGTCAACGCCGATCTGATCGGCGCGTTGCCGTATGACGGCTTTGTACTCGGCAACAACGAAACGGTCACCATCGACCAGCACGTGTGGCCGGACTTGATCAAGCGCACACACACTCCGTTGTATTGTTCCAACCTGTACATTCCGGGGGCGGATCACAGCCTAACGGGTAGCTACATCTATCCACTTGGTGAATTGCGATTGGGCGTGTTTGGCGTCACAGTTCGCTATGAAAAGCTGTTCAACAACCTTCGCTTGTGCGCGGACGATCCCGTCGAAACCGCCTGGCAAGTCGCCCAAGACTTGCGTGAGAAGGGCGCTCACATCGTGATCCTGCTCTCTCACTTGGGTTTATTTATGGATAAAATACTGGCGCGGGACGGGTTGCCTGTTGATTTGATTATCAGTTCGCACACGCACCAATTCCTTGAGAACGGGGTGCGCATTGGCGATACGCTGATTGCGCAGGCGGGCAAACACGCGCGGGCGCTTGGACATGTGCAGTTGGAGGTCTCTTCGTCGCAACGCATAGAACAGGCGGAAGCGGAGTTGCTGTATGTCAGCGAAGAGGACGCGATGGACGAAGTTGTACTCAAAGTGGTCAGGCAAGCGGAGGAGCGTGCCGCCGTCTGGCTGGATGCGCCGATTGCAACGGTCACGCCGCCGCTTGTCCACCTCGCGCGAGGCGAATCGGAAATCGTCAATTTACTGTGTGACCAGATGCGCGCTGAGTTTCATGTGGATGTGGCGCTGATCAACGGCGGGATTATCACTGCTGATCTGAAGCCAGGCATCATTTTGCGCCGCGACCTGCTGCATGTCTGCGCAACGCCGATGCGCGTGATCACGATGAGGATGACGGGAGCGCTGCTATGGAAACTGATCAGTGAGGGGTTGCGTCCAGAGCTTTTTGACAAACACGGTTATGGGTTTGGGTTTCGCGGGGATACGATCGGTCGGATTCACTTGTCTGGCGCAGTGGTGACGACGGCTGGTGACGAGGGCGGCTCGCATGCGGCAGCGGCGAGAACGGTGACGTCCATTATCGTGGGCGGTGAGCCACTTGAACTTGATCGGACGTATGCGGTGGCGACCGGCGAATACATCGCCCTTTCCCCAGATATTGCCGTGCCAAAAGACGCGGAGTTTTATTATCAGGAAACGATGTTGCGGGATTTGTTGCGGCGCGGACTGGAAAACCCGCAGCGAATTGAGGGGGCGCGCAAGCACCGGTACTTGGGCCGAAATGGCAAACCGTAAAGGGGGCGGACGGGTGGCGCTGCCGCGAGTCAATGTCAAGGAAATATTGCGCATATTGGCAGACCTTTATCCGGATGCGAAGTGCGCACTGGATCATACCAGTGCCTTTGAACTGCTCGTCGCCACGATTTTGTCGGCACAGTGTACGGACACACGTGTCAATCAAATCACCCCGCGGTTGTTTGCCAAGTATCCGTCGGCAGAGGCGCTTGCCGCTGCTGAGGTGCGGAAGCTGGAGAGTGTGATTGGGGAGTGCGGGCTGTTCCGAATGAAGGCGAAACACCTCATAGGCACGGCTCAGCGGCTGCTGGCGGTTCACCAGGGGCAGGTGCCTTCTACGCGCGAAGAACTGATGGCGCTCCCCGGAGTGGGCCGGAAAACGGCCAACGTCGTGTTGTCGAACGCCTTTGGCGTTGCGGCGATTGCGGTTGACACGCATGTGCAACGGGTGTCCAACCGCTTGGGACTCGCCATGAGTGATGATGTGTCGGAAACGGAGAGGCAACTGATGGCGCGGGTGCCGGAGGCGCTTTGGAGTGCGGCGCACCACTGGCTGATTCACCATGGCCGACAGGTGTGCCACGCCCGTTCGCCCAAGTGCGACGAGTGCCCGCTCGCGCCGCATTGCCGTTATGTTAAGGAGCGCACAAAAGCGGTGCGCCAACGCGCCTGACCGCGCCCGCATCGGATCGCAACCACACGCCCTTCCTCGCCATCAATCCAAAACCTCCGCGCGAATGCGTCCCTCACCGTTGTCCACCAAGCGTAGGTTCGTTCGGCACTTCGGGCAGTGATCGGATGAGCCAAGCAACTTGAACGACCTGCCGCAGCGAGGGCAGTCCACCTGTGGCAAGCGCATGGAAATGGCGCCGATCCGAAAGTACATAAACATGGCGATGATGGCGACAAAGATACCGATCACAAGGCCAACCGGCAAGAGGAATTTGGTGGCGGGGTTAAGTCTGCCGAAAGTACTTGCGTACATGATGAGAAACGCCACAAACATCAACAACATGGCAAAGTTGCGCAAGCGGGTTAACTTCAAAACGCCTCACTCCTTACTTGTCCATCCTACCCTGACGACTACGCCTGTGCAACACCTTGTGCGCATACTCCGTCCCGAATATTGGCATATTGATGATCGAATCGTGAAAACGGGGGCTGGATGTGTGCGCTGGAAGAGTTTTCGCAAACTGATCGCGATTGAAGAAACGACGATTGACGATGAGTTCAAGTTAAGTGAAGAAGGAAATGAGAGCGGGAGCCGTCACGATCCGGCAGGGGGCAAACGAGTGCGTTTGCCAGGCAGTCTGCAACCGTCTCCCGGCTACTCTCATCACACGCGCCTGGTGCAGCAGCATTGGCAACAGCCCACGTATGTGTCGATGAATTTGCGCGAAAATCGCACCACCCTCGAACATTTATTTCACTTGCCAGAAAATGCAGATATCGTGTTGCGCGAGTTTCGACTAGGTGGCCCTCATCCGACGACAATTCTAGCGGTGTTTGTTGACGGCTTGGTTGATAAGGCGATCATCAACAGCCACTTGCTGGAGCCGCTCATGCTTTTGGTGAACTTGGAAGAGGAGCCGCCGGATCGGAAGCTGATCGATTGGGTAAAAGAGGCGCTTATCCCCGGCAATCAGATTATGGAACTTGACACGTGGGACGGAGTAATGCAGAACATTCTGGCGGGCAGCACCGTGCTGATGTTAGAAGGGGTTGATCGTGCCGTCTCGGTGGAAACCAAGGGCTGGGAGCATCGGCAGGTGTCGGTTTCGCAGTCGGAGTCGGTGGTCAGGGGGCCTCACGACGCGTTTACGGAAAACTTTCGTTCTAATACAGGGTTAATTCGCGCCAGACTCCGCAGTCCGAATCTGATCACCAAGATCATGCAGGTGGGTAAGCTGGCGCGCACCGATGTGGCGGTGATGTATTTGAAGGGGGTGGCAAACCCGAAGCTGGTGAACGAGGTGGTACGCCGGATCAAGGGTGTGGATGTGGATTACCTGCCAGACACGGGGATGCTAGAGCAATTGATCGAAGACCCCCCACTTGGGGTAGTGCCGCGCTTTCTAAGTACGGAGCGTCCCGATCGGGTGACGTACGGAATGACGGAGGGGCAGGTGGCGATCATGGTCGGCCACTCGCCGTACGCGCTGCTTGCGCCGATTTTCCTGTGGTCGCTTATGCAGGCGCCGGAGGATGCGTACCTGCGCTGGCCATTCGGAGCATTCATCCGCACGATCCGCTATTTGGCGCTGGGGATGGCGCTACTGCTGCCCGCGCTGTACATCGCGGTTACCAATTTTCATCCAGAAATGCTGCCGACCGATCTGATGTTGACGATTGCGGCGTCGCGAGAGCGGGTGCCGTTCCCAGTGGTCTTTGAGGTGTTGATGATGGAGTTTTCGATTGAGTTGATCCGTGAGGCGGGCATTCGCATCCCCTCTATCATCGGGCCGACCATTGGCATGGTGGGCACAAGGGATGATGATATTTTTTTATGTAAATATGGTATGATAGTATGCAAAAGTTATGTAAGAGTTATGTAAGAGGGGATTCTATGAGATTCGAATTGACTTTACAATCGAATTTTCCATCGATCATTTTGCCCATTCAACATAATGAATTGATTCAAGCCGCCATTTATTCGAGCTTAAGCACGGAATTCTCACGTTTTTTACATGATCATGGCTACCAATATGAAGAAAAACAGTTCAAGCTGTTTGTGTTTTCAAGAATAATCGGTAATTTTCAATTAATGAAAGAGGAGAGCAACATTCGCTTTGCAAACCCCGTCAAGCTGATCATATCTTCACCTATATCAGAATTCATTCACGAAATTGCACAATTGATGGTTAATAACGGCTTTCGGATTGGCTCACAGCATTTACGTGTCGTGGAAATGAAGGTGGATCGCCCAGTTGTTGGGGGTACTGTGATGACGGTGCAAACAATGTCGCCGATTGTGGTATATTCAACGCTGCGCAGGACGGATGACAGCAAATACACCGTGTATTTTGAACCTGCCGAGGTTGATTTTCAATCGATTGCATCCGCGAACTTACTTGCTAAAGGCAAGATTTTATACGGTGAATCGACGGAATTTTTGCCTGTTCAAATCAAACCGATTGGTCAACACAAGCGACATGTTGTAAAATACAAGAGTTCAATCATCAAGGGGTACAGTGGTCGCTTTCTGATTCAGGGCGACAAACGGTTGCTGCAAACGGCGCTCGATACGGGAATCGGGAGTAAAAATTCGATGGGATTCGGACTTGTCGATCTTCTGCCTGCAAGGATTTGAAATTCTATTTAACTAGTATATGTAGAATCATTAGTCTGCCTCCGAGGAATATATTTTTTATCTATATAACTTGTATAAATTTCGACAAAACTATTGACAAACACAGGGTGATACTCTACGATCTTCATATAGTTTACCACTTTTAACAAGGGGGTCAATACCATCTGAACCGCGGGAAGTCATTTTTATAAAATAGAAGGTGAAATGATGATTGTCGCAGATTTATATCGCATGGGAAAGGCGATTCGCGATGTCGGGTTACCGTTTTACGAAGTGATTGAGCAAGTATCTGACATTAAAAAGGATCAGGCAAAGAACTTCTTGTCACGCATTCTTGTCATCGAAATTGATCGCTCTAGTGGTGCGTCAAATTTTGCCGGGTGGCCGATCATGCAATTTGGACGGTATGAAGAGTTGCCCAAGAAAAAGAAAGGAGACTTTATTCCTAACCACAAACAAGCGGTTGCAGTTCCAGTCACGATACCGGGCAGAGGGAACCCTCGAAAACCGCAAGGATATTACGGCGTACCGGTCTATCCGATCTACGATGGGGATTTTGGTGATTTTGCAGAAAGTGCGGATGCAGCTTTGAAGTATCTGGAAGGCAGAACAACAAGAACGGAACAGTGTGATCTAGGGTCAGCAGAGATGGGGTATGTGGCAAATTGGCTGCACGAAGTTTCCAAAACCTCTTATTCAGATTGGAAGCAAAGCTCTGCGAAAGTGTTAGGGATACTCGTCATTGCCATCATTGATGATCAGAGCAATTATCGCTACGTAGATCATGCATTCCATCGAAGCGACTTTGTGGAACTGGGGCACAGTCACCTTCACGATGGGAAAGTGGTTTACGCGGATTTGGCGCGAATGGTTGAGAATATTTGGATAGCCAAGTTAAAGGAAGGCAACACGCTTGGAACACTATCGAGTGAGGATGCGGTTTGCTCGTTTTGTCGCCAAAAAGGCGTGGATGTGGTGTCGATCTATAGTAAAAGTTGGGCCTGGTACTCATCGACATGGTCTGCTCCGCTATCGCTGTTTTTAGAGAAAAACGAGCAAGTGGAAGGGATCGCGGCATGTGCGGATTGCTATCAAGCGTTGACATACGGAAGCCAACAGCTTGACGCTTTAACGGCGTTGCTTCCATCTCAAGTTGTGAAAGAATTATTTGCCCCTGCTGCCAGTCTGCGCGCGCGCGAATCAAAACGCGAAATGGAAACGGTTTATGGTTCTGTGTATGTACTGCCCGTCTTGTCCAGTTCGTTCCAAGATGTCATTCAACTTGATGATTACGTGGTCGGGCTTAAGGCGATGCCGACGAAGAAAGATCATTTAAGTGGCGGGGAACTTTTATTAAACAACCTATTTGGATTGGAAATCGCCGTACCGGAACAGCTGCACAATAATGATCTATACAGGATCACCGCCCTTTATTATACCGGTGATGTGGGAAGAGGTGATATCCATCTGTATGCGGTGATCGAAGATGTTGTGCCATCCGTTGCGAAAGCAGTTGATCGGATCATTAAGGACAAGCTTCGCATAGTGTGGAACGATATTTATCGTCATTGGGGGATGGAACCTAAATACACACCACGTTACCTTCAATCATTGCTGGTTTTATTGGCGAACGCCTACGGATCATCGTATGTTTGGCAAACGCTTAACAAAATCTTGCATCGACAAAAACTTTCATTGGCGCTGTTTTATCGAAATTCGGCACTTCGCTTGGCGGAACTTGTGAAGAATTATACGAAAAATACCTTCGAAATTCAAAATCAAGTCGTGTATATTCAAGTCTTGCTTGGATTTTTAGATCATTACAACCATGACGTGCTGGGAAATCAGATGGATGAGGAGGATCAGAGTTTGAGGAGTTGGATGGAACTGAATCAGATGATGATGGCGGAAGACATCAAGAACATTGTGTTTGACTCGGTTGCCGAACTTGCGTATGGAGTCGGTTATGTGACCGGGGAATTTTCACGCCAGTACTATGCCGCGACGGGCAAGGATTTTATTGAGAAAAAAGTGATTACGTTCGGCAGTAATTTAACGCCGGAAGTGGTATGGCAGCGGAGCCTCGGGCGACTTCAGGAGTATGCAAAACAATTGAATATGAAGCTAAAAGAGCATCGCGAACAGCAAATCGGTGTGATTCAAACCGCTTATCTTCAATTTCAAGAAAAAGGATTGATAGCGGAGAATAGAGATGAATTCATGACGGCATTTTGGTCTGGATTTACATTGAGCAAAAAAGCGAAAGAAGAATAAAGCTACAGCATTCAATATTTTGAGGAGGAGTTAACAATGAAGGTAAATAGCGCTGAATTGTTATTTATTAAATCTGTAAAAGACGGAATTCCCAACCGGGATCCTTTGGCGGATAGCGATGCAAGGCGAATTTTTGGCGAAGAGGATGGGCGCATCTCTTTGTCTGATGTGAGCATCAAACGCGATGTGCGGGACTTTGTGCAAATGGCATATCCAGACGGAAGCGATCAAAAGAATTTATTTATCTTTGTACGCGAAGAAAGGGATGAAAAATCAGGAAATTTATTGGGTCGTGGCTCGCTCGCGAAAAAATTGATCGAACGCTCTGGAGTCACCAGTGGGTCAGAGAAAGATCAATTGATTCAATCTGCATTTGACGTGCGTGCATTTGGGGTTGTGTTCAGTGTTTCAAAAAAGAATTTTAAGGTCACGGGACCGGTTCAGTTCGGTTGGGCGCACTCGTTGCACCCGGTCGAATCGAGATATATTCAGGGAACGGTTGTCATGCCAAGTGAAGATATTAAGGAATCTAAGGAATCGAGCGGCAAAAAAGAAGGCCAGAACAGTGAGGACAATAGTGGTAAGAGCCAAGGTACGATATGGACGAGTTTTATCGTGCCGTTTGCGGTGTTTGTAATGCCAGGGATCATCAATGCGAACATTGCCAAGGATTCCGGATTGAAGGAAAGTGACGTGGAATTGTTGCTTGAGGGTCTCTGGCGCGGAACGCAAATGCGCCAGGCACGTGGGCGCGGAATGCAACAACCGCTGTTCATGATGCATGTGGAGTATCTGGATCCCCTCTATCGAATTGGGTATTTGGAGGATTATGTTCGTTTGATGCCAGAGGCAATCGAATGGCGTAACGGCAAGCAACCTTCTTCTATCCATGAGATTCAATTGGATGTGAGTGAATTGAGTAAAGTGCTGGATCAAAACCGCAGTCGCATTCGTCGTGTAAGAATATGGTCGGAACCGCATTTGACGGTGATCGGCGCTAGCGATTTGATGGATCAACAACCCCTTTGGTAAGGGGGAGAATGATGAAGACGTTAGTTTTTGATCTGCGGGGGAAGATTGGGCATTTTAGAAGGCCAGATACGACGGCCGCGCACTTAACCTATCCATTTATTACAAGAACGGCGCTGCGTGGATTGGTCGGATCGATTTTAGGGATGGAGGAGTTTGAAGGTGAAGCGTGGACTGGCATTCAGTTGCTTGCGCCAGTGCGGACGAGGGCGCAAGAATTGTCGTTATTAGGAAAAGGGTTTGTGGATAATGAGGGCAGTTCCACCTTCAACCGTCCCACGACCGTGGAGTTAGTGGTGAATCCGCACTATCGTATTTATTATCAGGGAGACTTCGTGGACGAACTGGAACAAATGATGATTCAACACCAAAGCGTGTATCACACGTATCTGGGAAGCGCGTTTGCCATCACGTTTCCTGAATACGTGGCATCGATGAATCTAGTGGATAAAACGTCCGATCGATGGGTAGAGTGCGTGACGGTCGTGCCGGAACAAGCCATCATGAAACTACTGCCTAACGAACATCGTCAATACGCACGGGCTAGCGGCATCTTGCATCGGTATCTCGGTCATCGTCGTTTCCGCGGCACGGTGGATGTCATCTATGACGTGAATGGAGATGACTTAACATTTGAAATTCAATCGGAGTCATCGAACGACTATCGTTTTTGTATGCTGGATGCTCAGAGGGCGGTTTGCTTATGGTGAACATGGTAGCGTTTGATAAATGCTTAGCTAGACCGGGAGACGGGAAGGCGACATACCTGCTGACCGATCATTTGCGTGATGTGGCAAGTAGGTCTTCACGTCACTTGGAGTCGATTGAAGAAAAAATGCTCTATCTTGCCGGGCTTGCGCACGACGTGGGCAAAGCGCATGTGAATTGGCAAGATTATATTCGCAAAGTCGAAGCTGGTCAGAAAAATTTACAAGGAGTCCCTCATTCTCCTTTTGGCGCGGCTATTTACGCATTATTTGGTGAAATACTGCTCAAAGAAGACGGTGTTGATTTGTATCGCGACGTGAAAATTATTCAATTATGGTTTCGCGGAATTCTAGATATTGCGGACCATCATGGCGAATTAAAAGATATGGATCGCGATCGCTTGCCGTGGACATCGATTCGCTATCAAGTGGATGAAGCGTGGGGCCTGATCGATTGGAACGGTTGGCTGGATTTTATCGCAAAGGAATGGAGGCCGTTTGAATCGTTTCGAAATTGGAACGGTCAAGACTTCAAGCATTGGGAACGAGAATTTGAGCGAAAGTGGGCAAAGGCAGTTGTAAGGCTACAGAGTCAGCGCAACAATTGGGAATTTCACATTGAAGAAGCAACCCCGTATTCTTTTCGTAGGAATACGGGTCGACTCATTTTTGCAGATCGAATGGACGCTGGAGCGGCGGCGTTCGATTCCACCATCACCAATGGGGATATCACATCGGCATTCAATCAATTTCAAGTCCACTTAGAAGAATTAAAAGAAAAACGTCAGAATGCCGAATTAAGAAAATTGAGAGAATCGGTTCGCAGTCAGGCTCTTGCCATGTATTCCGAGTGTTCGAATTCGGGTCTGTTTTTGCTGAATGTTCCGACTGGACTCGGCAAAACCATGGCCGCGGTTCGCGTGGCATTAGAAGCGTTAAGGTCGCAAAGGAAAAAAAGAATCATCTACGCCGCCCCTTATCTTTCGATTATCACTCAAGTGGTGGATGAATTGTGGATGATGACAGGTCTTGAAACGCTAGAGCATCATTCCTTGACTTGGGTGCCAAAAGAACAGGAAGATGTCGAGCAACTTGAAGACAAGGCTGCGCAAATTTCCGACACGTGGCAAGGGAAAGTGGTTGTCACTTCTTTTCACCAATTGTATCGAGCCTTATTTCCCAAACGAGCGCAGCATTGCTCCAGAATTCCGGCGTTAGAAGATGCAATACTAATCATCGATGAACCGCAAATCATGGACAACAATTATTGGCGTGCATTTTTATGGCAATTAAAATCCGCAATGAAAATCATGAATATGCAAACTATTTTGGTCAGCGCTACGATGCCACCTTATGAGGAGGTATTTGGCTCGAATGAATCCACTCAACTCATTACACCATTTTCAAAGGAATTGGCACCTGTGCGCTATAGGGTGATCGTTCATGAAGACGCTTGGGATGAGCGTCGACTTTCTCAGGCGATTTTTGAATCAGGAGATGCCGAAGTGTCGGCGGCCGCCATTTTAAATACAGTGAAAGACGCTTCGCTCACTTATCAACTTGTGAAAAAATTGATTCCAAACGCGTATTATTTAAGCGGAATGATGACCCCTCTTCACAAAAAATCCGTTCTGAACAAAGTGAAAATGGCCTTGGCATCGACTGATCTTGATCCAACGATCCTTGTGTCCACGCAGGTCATTGAGGCGGGTGTGGATTTGAGTTTTGGGAAACTGTTCCGATCCAACGCCATTCTTCCATCGATTTTGCAGGCGGCGGGAAGACTGAATCGTCACGCGATTGATGATTTAGGGGAACTTAATATTTTTAGATTTTTACGAGAGGGCAAGCTAGATACGCGAAAGTATGTCTATAAGGATTCAGAAGTGTTGAAAATGGGGGATGAATTATTAAACGAAGTCCATGATGAGTACGAATTAAATGAAGCTGTGAAGGCATTTTATATACGATTGGCGCAATTCGCAAGAACGGGAGCGGAAGAAATTCTGGCCGATGCGGCAAGCGGCCATTGGAATGCGGTTGCCGGACTTACGCCGTTTAAGGATGATCGACATCAAGTTTCTGTATTTGTACCGTTTGGAGATGAACTGATATCCGATTCCATACGAGCAAGAATGAATAAATTTGGTTGTTATGAAATTGAAGAAATTTATGAAAAGTATGTGGAGCCGGGTTATGTATCAGGAATGGATTACATTGGCAAAAAACAATTTATGGGACTTATGCAACTGTTTTTGGTGTCGATATCTCCCAAAATGGCGTTCAATCACGTGAGAATTCCGGATCGCGAAAATCTCTCTATATGGGAATTGGCGAATTTGGAGTACTATGATTTAGATTTGGGGTTTCACGTCGAACCTGACAGCGATGCGTATGTTGAATGGTAGCCAAGTCAGGTGGTGATGGCATGAATGAGGATTTTCACGTGACGGGCACTTTGATGTGGTACTACAAAATTTGTCGACGAGAAGCGTGGTTGATGGCGCATCAAATACTTCCAGATGAAGACGATGCGAACGTCGATTACGGTCGTTTTCTACACGAACATGTGTATCGACGCGAAAAGAAAGAAGTGACGGTAGGGCATTTAAAATTGGATATTGTGAAAGCAAGCAATCAGCAAGTTGTGATTGGTGAGGTGAAGAAAAGCTCTGCGGCAAGTGAAAGTTCGCGGACGCAGTTGTTATTCTATCTATACGAACTCAAACAAATGGGAATCAGTGCGATTGGGGAATTGCGGTACCCTGAAGAACGAGGAAAGGAAACCGTTGTGTTAACGGATGATGAAGAGCAAAGAATCGAAGATTTAAAGCGGAATATTTATGAACTGGCGCAATTACCTAATCCGCCCAAAGTAGAAAAAGTGAAGTGGTGCAAGAATTGCGCGTATCGTGAGTCTTGTTGGGCTTGATCGAAGAATTCGTTTTGAACAAGGGGGAAGATGGTGAAAAAAAGTATCTATATTTTCAGTGCCGGCGAGATTTCTAGAAAAGACAATACATTAATGTTTGAGAGTGAAAAAGGCAAAAAATACATTCCCGTTGAAGATACCAAGGAAATTTACCTGTTCGGAGAGGTTAATTTCAACAAAAGGTTACTAGAATTTATATCTCAAAAAGAGATAATAATTCATATGTTTAATCATTATGGGTATTATACGGGGACGTTTTATCCACGGGAACACTTGAATTCTGGGTACATGATTCTGCACCAAGCTAAAGCATACTTGGACGATGACCATCGTTTGAGTATCGCTAGACAATTTGTAAGCGGTGCAATGCTTAATATGCTGGCTGTCTTGAAATATTATGAAAATCGAGGTAAGGAATTAGAAGGCATACGCGATGATGTGTTTAAGTTTAAAGATAATTTAAAAGAAATGAAAACAATTGAAACTCTGATGGCGCAAGAAGGGAATGCGAGAGAAAAATATTACAATGCGTTCGATCGAATTATTGGCAATGACCATTTTTTGTTTGAAGGGAGATCGCGTCGTCCACCGCTTAACCGCTTAAACGCGCTAATCAGTTTTGGCAATTCTCTCATGTATTCCGTTGTGTTGAGTGAAATTTACAAAACGCACTTAGATCCTCGCATCGGCTACCTACATTCAACGAATTTTCGCCGGTTTTCATTGAATTTGGACATAGCCGAAATTTTCAAACCAATCATCGTTGATCGTATGATATTCACACTTATTGGGAAGCGAATGGTCAATGAAAAGGACTTTGAGAAGGATCTTCAGGGGATCGTGTTAAATGACAAAGGACGGAGAATCTTTGCGGAAGAGTTCGAAAATCGTTTGACGACAACGGTTCAACATCGGCAGTTGAATAAAACGGTTTCGTATCGAACCTTGATACGGATGGAAGTTTATAAATTGCAAAAAGAGTTAATTGGAGAGGAAAGCTATGAACCGTATGTTACGAGATGGTAATGTGGTCGCGATACATTCGATGAGATATGGTTCATATCACAAAGGTGATGATGAATGTTTGTCATTTTAGTATATGATATTGATGTGAAACGAGTTGTTAAAATTCTTAAAACATCTAGAAAATATTTAAATTGGATTCAGAATTCTGTATTAGAAGGAGATATCAGTGAAACAAATTTCAAAAAATTAAAATCGGAGTTATTACGAATCATGAATCGGGAAGAAGACTCCATCATCTTTTATACATTTCGCACAATGAATTATATGAATCGCGAAGAGTATGGCTTAAAAAAAGGTGGGGATGACCAATTCTTATGATTGGCGTCGATCGATAATGTGGTATAATACCCCTTAGATCGACGACACTGAATTTGTTGAATTGGCGGCGATCAGAGCGAAATTACCTTTATTTTGAAATCACGTTCACGGTATCATAGTGAAGTATTTCGGGGTCAAAACGGGATTTTAGCCTGCCTATGAGGAATTGAAACTCTTTTTG
>JAJZCL010000127.1 GCA_021846165.1 Bacillota bacterium
GATGCTGTGATACGCGAGCAACCTCTTTAAGTCGTGCTCCATGAGTGCGTACAGAACGCCAAGGATGCTAGACACCGCGCCGAATACAAGCAGCACAACTGGCCATACCACACTCGTCTTGCCAAGATCTACAAGCAGAAATTGCATAACGCCAAAAACGCCGAGCTTAATCATCGCGCCAGACATCAGACCAGATACGGGCGCAGGCGCGATCGGGTGCGCCCGCGGCAGCCAGATGTGAAAGGGGATCATGCCGCTTTTGACGGCAAACCCAAGTCCGAGCAGCCCAAACACCCAGCTTTTGATTCCCCATGACAGCGTGTGGGCAGCAGCGCTAAACACCGCAAAGTTCGTCGAGTGCAGCGTCGCAGACAGCAGAAACAGTCCCAACGCAATCGCGATCGCGCTGAGTTGCGACATGACGACGTAGACGTATCCGGATCTCAGCACACCAGGCTGATCGTGGTGAACTATGACGAGGAAAAAAGAAGTGATGCTCATCAATTCCCATGCCGTCATAAACACCCACACATTTTCCGCGCTGATGACCCCCACCATACTCACCAGAAACAAAGGCAACCAAAAGGCCGTCGCGACCTCATTGTGTTGCCGGTAACCGAAACGGTACCATGCGGCGGCGGTCGCCACCACCCCCAGCAACAGAAGGAACCAGTCGCGCAGTGGCGTCAGCGCCAAAAACGGCCCGTTGACACCGCTCGACAAAGGATGCCATAACGCCCACACACCGACCGCGATCATCAAGACGCTGAACGCTAGCGTCAACGTCAGCGAAGCGAGGCGCTGTCCGGCGAGAATCGCTGCGCAAACTCCTATCAATACCACGCCAAAAATCAATATACTTTCCAAGTTCACTCCGCCTCTTGTTCATCAAGCATCGACTGCATATTCACGACTTGATTCTGAAATATCTCCCTTGCGATATCCATGATGGTAAAAACCAACGGGTCGCGCACCGTATAGTAGACGCTCGTGCCTTGTTTCCTCGCGTCCACCAGTTGCCTCGACCTCATCAAAGACAGTTGCTGCGAAACAGAAGATGCCTCAATTTCTAGGTTTTGTTGCAATTCACTGACGGTTTTCTCCCCGGTTCGGAGCAGTTCCAATATGCGAAGACGAGTGGGATGTCCCATCGACTTGAATAACTCCGCCTTGAAATCGATCAATCCCTCCACCTCCGTTATATTCAAGTTTTATAATATAGCAATGATTAAAAATATGCTATATTAAGATTCTTTCACATACAAAAAAGGCCAAAAAAATCCGCGCGATGCGCGGTTCGGTGGTACGTGGCAATAAAATTAGCTGAGTCTTTTGAGCGCTTCGCTGGTGCCCTTCACATGAGTGACCGTGGCCGACAATTCTTCTAATTGCGCGGCCTGTTCCTCGCTTGCCGCCATACTCTCCTGAAGAGACTGTTGAATATGGCTGATCTGACTGGTAATTTCCCCCACGTTATCCCGCACCTGTTTGGACGACTCTTTGACGGTTTGCGATAAGCGCCTGATCTCATCGGCAACGACGCCGAATCCTCGCCCCAACTCCCCCGCTCTCGCCGCCTCAATCGCGGCATTCAAGCCAAGCAAATTCGTCTGCGCCGCCACCTCTCCGACCAGATTGTTGATCTCCACTAAGGCCTTGGCATTTTCATTGAGTTCATTCACCGCGCTTGCGATTGAGTCGACATTATGCGAAAACGCAGTCCCCGCTTCCGCCAAATTGAGCGAAAGCGCATTCAATGCCTGTATCTGGTCGTTAAGATCGTTCACGCCTTGCTTTAATGCCTTGGTATTCGAAATCGGCATGACGATATTCAACACGCCCGCAAAATCCTCATCCCAATACAGCGGATTCGCCACCGCATAGTACGCTGTGCCAAAAAGCTCGGCATCCCCTTCCAAAGCGTAATACTTGTGTTTTTGCCAAGACTTCGCCGTA
Source organism: Bacillota bacterium (assembly GCA_021846165.1). GTDB lineage: Bacteria > Bacillota > Bacilli > Alicyclobacillales > SLC66 > JAJZCL01. The sequence continues at coordinate 1,957 of JAJZCL010000127.1, forward strand.
ATGGTGCGGACGATATTCGGATTTTCCACGTGATCGCCGACTTTAATAGGAAACGGGAACAGCTCCACTTCACGCGAATGCGTGATGATTCCTTCTTTGTTCACAAGCATAACCCACGAATCTTTCGGTGCAATGGCGATTACACTTTTAAAATACCAATCAGATGGGAATGGCATACCCTCGCCCTCTTTAATTAGGTTTTCATCACAGAAGCAGCTTGCCAGTACCTATACTTAATAGTATACATCAAAACGATACCATACCATCAAAAAATCCTGAATATGTTGTCCACGATATCGCGACCGATTTCAAAGCCTGCCCCTTGCTGTGCGGATGTCCAGATCGTGTTCCATACCCCTCTGCCTGTGTTACGACGCCCAAAAATCCCCTGATTTTGGTATGGAACACCATTCTGTTGCGGCTGGGTCATTTGCTGCTGCTGCAATTGTTGCTGCTGCTGCTGGTGAACCACTTGCTGGTTTTGTTCCAAAGTTTGAATATACGAAGACATTCCCTGCACCAACACCGTGGTGTCTTGATACAGTCCTTGAAATGACACTGCCATGCAGGGGTTGATCGATTCGCGCTGCGTTGATCAAATTCGCCAACTGTTGAATTTGACTGTAAATGTTCGCATTGTGCTGGTTGATCAAATTAGCCTGTTGCTGCGCCTGTTGCAAATCCATCTTTATCACTCCCGCTTTGTAATCATTACTTGTCAAACAACGGCCCCACAGACTTTACGATCTTGCGTTTTGACGGGACGTTTCCTGCCTGATCCGTTGCGGTTTTGCTTTCTATTGCGTCCTGTTTTTTTGCGTGATTTTCATTTTTGGCGAGTTCGGATGACAAAAAATCCCCAACAACGTTCATTTTACGCACCGGCGTTGATTTTTTTTCGACACTTTCCGATTCCGCATTCGGCAATCCGGCATACTCTGAGCGAGGCTGCGTGGTCGGTGGCGGGGCTGGTTGTGTGACTGGCGTCACGGTCACCCCGGAAACATGCGATTAAATCTGACATTTGACGGACGCCCTTAAGATCAGTTTTGCTGCATAATCAGTTCGGGGAGGAATATCTGGTAATTCTAGAAAGTACGGCAATCCTTACGACCCATCACTCAAACCATTGCCCTTGACGTTGCCTCGAACCACCACATCTGAAGTCGTCAGCGCCCCTTAAGAAGTGATGGAAATGGCCAAACCTTCCTCGTCGTCATTAGGCTTGGACGTGACCTCCACCCGAATGTTCTTTAAGACCACATCGCGGGAAGCCACCGTCAAAACAGGTTCTGTTA
>JAJZCL010000029.1 GCA_021846165.1 Bacillota bacterium
CAACCTGGACAAATTGTGAAACTGGAGCAGAAGACGACAAAAGAACAACCACCACAATTGTTTGATTTGACTTCGTTACAACGTCGAGCCAATCAATTGTTCGGATTTACCGCTGATCATACGCTGAAAATCGCACAAGCCTTGTACGAAACGCATAAAATACTGACGTATCCACGCACAGACAGTCGTTATATTTCCGATGATATTGTCCCCAGCTTAAGCGTCCGTCTGGAAGCAGCTACGCAATTATTTGGTGATCTTCGACAATACATTCCAACAATCATTAAGCCCACTAAACGTGTAGTCAACGCATCAAAAGTGACGGATCACCATGCCATCATTCCTACAGAGAAGCCCGGCACTGGATCACTGTCCAAGGATGAACGGCTAATCTACGAGCTTGTCACCAAACAAACGATGGCAGCACTGATGGAAAATGCGGAGTGGGCGAATACGCTCATTGAAACGACCGTGCAAGAAGAATCATTTCGTACATCGGGTCGTGTGCTGATCAAAGCCGGATGGCGTGCTGTGATGGGGCAACAAGCGGAGGAAGCGGATAAAAAGGAAGACGACGATGAAGAGGCCAATCTTCCGCGCGTTGCCAAATGGGATCAAGTGGCCACGGAGTCTGTCAACGTACTGTCGAAGCAAACCAAGCCGCCACACCATTTCACGGAAGCGTCACTCTTGTCTGCGATGGAGAACGCTGGGAAACAGGTGGAAGATGATCAGCTTGCGGAAGCCATGAAGGAACGTGGTCTTGGCACCCCCGCAACCCGCGCGGCGATAATCGAGAAACTGAAGAAAGATGGGTACATCTCGACAGATAAGAAAAAGTTACTGTCCACTCTAAAGGGCCGGCAACTGATCCACGCAATTCAGGTGAACGCCCTCAAATCTCCTGAATTAACGGGGATTTGGGAACACAAGTTGAAACAAATTGAGCAAGGTCAATATGAGGCAAAACAGTTTATCAGTGAGATTGTGTCATTCACGACGGATGTGATCGAACAATTAAAACACGCTGAAATCCACGTTGAACAGGCTCCGCGCGGTCAACTGGCAAAACGGGGGCAAAAAGCCAAGCAAGGCAGTTCGGAGCAGCAGATTGAAGCGATTGGGATATGTCCTTTATGCGGAGGCCATGTGGTGGAGTCAAGTAAGGCGTTCGGATGTTCCAATTGGCGATCCGGCTGTTCGTTTACGATATGGAAGACCATTTCGGGTCATCAAGTCACCGTCACGCAGTCAAAAGAATTGCTGGAGAAGGGGCAAACCAAGCTGTTGAAGTTTACATCGAAAGCAGGGAAGGAATTTGAAGCTGTGTTGTCGCTGGGGGAAAAAGGGAAAGTTGAGATGAAATTTCCGACCAAGAATTCGTAGCAGAAATGGCATAAACCTATACCCTCGACTATGGATTAGAACCACTCGCGCTGATCATGCCGATTGGGTTTGCTGGATACGGAGTGGTGGTTGTGACCGTATTGACCTTGGGGTGCGCTGGTGTGGCGAAGTATGAAACGTGTGGATCGATTGATGCTGATGATCCTTGTCTGCATAACTGGTTATTCTACCAATTGCAACAGTTGATCACCTACAAAGCCAATTTAGCGGGCATTCGTTTGGTGGAGGTCGATCCTGCCTACACGTCGCAAACATGCCCTGCTTGTGGTAAACGAAACCATGCAAACGATAAAAAATACCAATGTACCTGCGGATTCGATACACATCGTGATCGGTTAAGCGCAATCAGCATTCTGCGTCAACCTGTGGTAGATGGTAACAGTCTGCCAGCCTAAGATGCTATAGGGACTGTCTTAGGACGGGCTGATGGCACAGCCCTAAACTTTTGGGAACTACGGCTACAGGAAACTGACTGCCGACTACCACAAAAGAATCCCACCCCGAAAGGGGCTTGCGGCTTTAGCCGTGGGAATGTCAATCCGCGGAAAGGAAATCGTCATGGTCGGGTTCAATGATGCCTAATCGTTCTTTTAGTGCCACTTGCAACACTTGCAACACTTGAGAAAAGTTCACTTTGTTGCGTTCAGCTTCGTCATTTAACCATTTCGGGATCGTGAGTGTTTTCTTTACCGCTTTGTGTGCCATATCATCTCGAATATCATTCATCCATGCTGTGACGAACATGACAAACGCTCCCTTGGGGATCCCGATATCTTGCGGACGTGAAGGGGTGGGGATTGTTTCAGCGTTTTGTTCGGTGTCCCACAGCCAAAGTTCCATTGCTTCGCGCGCCATCGCCATCGCCATTGCTTCCTGAAGCGTATCGCCTTCCGTGATGCAACCCGGGAGGTCGGGAAACGTCACGGTAAAGCCGACCTCACCTTCGTCTGCAGGATCGAAGACTGCGGGGAAGATGTATTTATTCAATCGACGACACTCCTTTCCAGGGATCATTTGAGACCTGCTTGTTTTAGAATCGAGCCTATCGTTTTCGGTTTCAGGGTCTTGTTGCCGTTCTTTTACAGGAATATATCGACAAAATAGTTGACACATATCAATATCGAAAAGAAGATGACAAAAAGTATTCTCGCCGCGTTTCTATGGAAGAAATCGAGAAAAACGGTTACAATCTGAATATATCACGATATGTGAGTACGGCGGCAGAAGAAGAAATCATTAACCTTGCTGATGTGAAAAAGAATTTAGATGATATTGAGGATACTATTAGCAAGGCAAAGGCTAAGCACAATCAATTTTTAACGTTGATCGTATCATATCGCAGAGCAGCAGCCTCTGTCCAGTAATAATCCTCGTTTGTGGGTAAGAGCCACAAACTGTATGCATTATTAATTGATCTGTCGCTACACCCTAATGATGTCGGCTTTTTGGCAGTTAACTATGCTCTATTGCAAAAATTTGATCAATACATTAGATGGAACCGCAAAGAACAAACCACTACTACTTTTGAAAATAAGGAAACTAGGATAAAACTCGAAAAGGAAATAGAAAATTCATGCGATTTGAAATTGCAATTACAGGCTATCCGTCGTAGTAAGAAGATGAACTTTTGGATGAATCGGGGGACTACTAAATTATCATCAATCCATAGTTTTAAAGGCTGGGAGATTCAAAACCTTGTTCTGCTCATAGAAAAGGATACAAAAGTTAATGAAGATGGTGAGTCAGTTCACATGGACGAGTTGATTTATACCGGAATTACGCGTTGCAGAAATCGTTTATTCATACTCAATTTTGGAAACCAAGTATATCATGAGTTTTTCATGGAGCATAAGAACCTGTTCGATCAATTTGAGAACACATGGTGAACGAAGAATGATCAGTGGTATTGCCCTGGGATGATTTTAATCGTCAAAGAATCGAATTCTCGCAAAAATTAACGAAATTTGCTAATATAACTGTGAGCTTTCATCAATGTGCGTTGTGGGGGTGTTGTGATGGACAAGGTCGAGCAGTTACCCTTCGTGATCAGTGATGCAGTGGATACGCCTACAGCAGATTCTATACTTTCGATGGTGGATTCCATTGATTTCACTCATATTCAGATGGAAACGATTCCGTGGGATCAGTGGGATTTTGTGGTCGTGGCGATAACGGGCTTCATTGGCGGGCTTTGCGATGTCGTTTTCGGTCGCCCCCAAGGCTTTAATGAACCTCATATTAATAACAATAGCTTGTTTGGCTTAGGTGCAAAAATCAATCAGTACAATTTAATGAACAACCCTATCGATTTTCAAGAACCAGGTGCATTCGGGGGCAATCACCGTTTGTACTCGTATGGGCATGACTTGTTCCGATTCTTCGACGGGGTGCGGCAGACCATGTTTGGCGAGTACCACGGCATCTCTTCGGTTGGTTGGGGGGAGTTGGTCAAGCAGTTTCCCGGTTACAGCCAATTGGATTTTCACACTGCTTTACTCGTGAATGTACTGCATCTCTTCAAAGACTTTTGGACGGCTCGTTCGCTTCCTATCCCTGGCATCACAACCCTGGCGAACCTGAATGGCAATCAGATGCCTAGCCTCGCTGAGGAGTTATACATCCACCACGGGGTGAACCTTCGCGTATTAGCTGGACAAGCGCTGAGTGTGGGGGCGATTGAGTTGATCCTTCGCGTATACGTCTTTCTGCGCTATCATAATTCAGGCGATTCGAAGCAGGCCATTGACCACAAACGCGATCAACTGCTTTTGACTGCACACAGCTTGGCCATGTTCTTCAATGTAGGGAAGGTGGTCGTGACGAAGAATCCGTTTCTATTTAACGTACCTCAGCTCATCATGATCGTTCGTTACAGCATCCCGATGGTATTGGATGCGTTGAAAAAAAAGCAAGAACTGCTCACCAACCTCGGTCATAACTCCCGTTCCTCCGTTCTAGGGGTGACCGCTTTTTATGAGAATCTGAATCACTATGCCTCTCTTCGCATGGGGTATGCGGAAATGTATGAACGCTATACAGACTGGGAAGAAGAGAACTCTTTCATCCAAAACAGTAACTCAGACCTTATTGACTCCAAGCAAAGGGTGTTGGAGTTACTGAAAAGGCATTCCAATCGTTAGATGAGAGGACAGCGACTGCGCAATGGGAACGAATGTAAGTCGTCAAATGCTCACGGAACTCGATCAATTAAGTCGAATTGAAATTACTGATGAACTGCTGTCCGGCTTTGACTTCAATGACTTGATTCCTAAAATCCAAGAAGTGATCAGTCAACTCGACGCCAACAAAGAGGTATTACAGCAGGCCACCAATAAAAACGGTTTTATGCGATTTTGGAATTCCGTCACCGGTTCCAACGACGGCGCTATTTTAAATTCTGAAAAAGTATTGATGGAAAGTTCGAAGTTGACCATCGGACTCGCGTTATTGTCGACCCTGTTCGCAAAACTTCTCAAAGAGCAGCAAGACGGATTGAAGAATCACCAAGTCCAATTGGCAAGGCAACATCAGGAAATTTTAGAGCAGCAACTCCACATTCAACACTTGGATCATCAAATCGTGGATCTCATTGAATCGCGGACGGGACAGGCCAGCCAAAGCAAGAGTTTGCCATCTGCCACTGCCATCGGGTTCTTTTCCAAGGCGACGACGATCACACTACTCATTGTTACAGGCGTCATGAGTGCGACCGTTGCCGTTCTTATTTCGCATTGGATTCACTGAACGTCAGATCATCAGAAAAGGTCTGTGATCCGTGAGTGGATTGATTTTACCGGAAAGATGGTTGAACAATGCTGAATGAATGGGAAATTGAGTTGGCGTGTATCGATGACGGGGGAAGGCTCGGCCTCTTAACCGAAGAATTCCACGGGTGGCTGTTTACGCAGATGCAGCTTCAGTCGAATGAACTTGCGGATAAGTGGCACCAGTCGTCGATCAAGCCGTTTCGCATTCACTTGCGCGAAGTGATCCCCTACGGGCACACTGTGCATCACGGAGACCGCATACGGGTCAGCCTCACTGGTTTGACAGAAGAAGCAGGCGAATGGCTGCCTGGTTTATTAGAAGCCTCGAAGGAGGTTCGGTTGGGGCGGGTGATGTTCGTGAGCACGGAAACGAAGGTTGTCCGTTCCTCCTCCTTCGAGTCGCTAGTCAAAGGAGCGTTTGGAGCCGCCCGTCATCGGCCATGGCAGTTTCGTTTTGTCACGCCAACCGTGATTCGCAGTGACGGCAAAAACATTCTGTTCCCAGATCCAGAAAAGGTGTTTTCCAGCTTGTCGCGGCGATTCTATGAGCTATCGTCGGTTGAACTGCCCACCCTGCACGCGGATTGGAACCGATGGATCGATATTCATCGCTACCAGTTGCAAACGAGCAGCATCAAGTTCTCCACTCATCACCTGCTTGGGTTTACTGGGTATGTCCAGTACCGTTTTCATCAGCGAATGCCGAACTATGAACAGGCACTGTTCCATCTGCTCAGTGATTTTGCCTCCTACTGCGGGATCGGTTACAAGACTGCGATGGGTATGGGGGCGGCGACCACCAATGAGGTCACTCGATCCGCTGAGTGAGGAACGATCATGATGATCCGCTCGTTACCTTTCCTCCTGAATAATCCTCTTCCCCTTGCGCTTAACCAGCACTGTGTACAACAGCAACGAGCCGACGTTAAGGGTCACCATCACGTACCCCATCGGCAATGCCGTCTGGCGCCCTCCAAGTCCTACCAGTGGTGACGCGAACGCCCCCAACAGCAGTTGCGCCAGTCCGATCACAGCGGCCGCGCTGCCTGCGTTGTCGCCTTGCTCCTGCATGGCGAGCGAACTTCCGATCGTGGTGACGACGCCCACGCTGGAAACCGCCAAAAACAGGGGAGGCAGCAACCACCACAGGGTAAGCCCGAGAAAGAGAAAGGAAAGTAGCGCCAGGCTGCTCACGGCGGCCAATAGGAGGCCAGCCACAAAGACCCGCTTCTCCCCGTACCGCGCTGCCGCTTTTGCACTGACTTGGCTGGCAATAATAATTCCCAATCCGTTCGTCGCGAAGATCAGACTGAACCCCTGCGCGGAAACGGCGAACAGATCCTGAATCACGAACGGCGATCCCGCAATGTATCCGAACATGGCGGCCATCACAAACCCCTGCGCAAGCGAGTACCCCATGAACGTGCGATCGCGGAACAAATTCCCCAACGTCGTCACCGTGTGGATCACGCCGCCCTTCAGGCGCCGTTGCTGCGGCAGGCTTTCGGGCAGCCCGACGGTCACGGCGACAAGCAACAATAAACCAATCGCGCCGAGTACCACGAACACGCCGTGCCAGCTCATCACGCGCAACAACTGGCCGCCGAGGATGGGCGCAAAGATCGGCGCCACACCGTTGACCAGCATGAGCATGGCGAAGAACTTCGTCAATTCCGTTCCTGAGTAGTCGTCTCTCGCGATGGCGCGCGAAAGCACGATCCCGACCGCCCCGGCCAGACCCTGCACAAGCCGCATGACGAGCAGCGCCCACACGGAGGTGGTGGCGGCGATGCCGAACGACACGGCGGTATACACAGCAAGCCCGATCAGCAGCGGGCGGCGACGGCCAAGCGCGTCGCTGATGGGACCTGCAAAAAGCTGTCCAATCGCAAGCCCTACAAGGCAGAACGTCAGGGTCAACTGCGCGATAGACGCACTCATATGAAGGTTTGTGGCCAGCGTTGGCAGCGAGGGGAGGTACATGTCAAGGGATAACGGCGCAAACGCGCTCAGCATCCCCAGTAGCACAATGTTCCATGTTTGACGTAGACGTGATGACGACACTGTTATCGTAACCTTTCTAGGTTCAACATTTCGATATTAAGGGGAACAGAGTCGGTGATCTCCAAACCAATGACAGTGACGTCGTCATTCCATCGCTTTTTGTTAGAAAAATCCTCTAACGCAGATACGAAGCGGTGAATGAGCGATTGAATGGAAAGGTCGCGGTGTTGCGCCATCAAATCCGTCACTCGTTTTTTTGAAAACATTTCCGAGTTGTCGTTGAACACCTCGGTCAATCCGTCCGAATACAGAATCAACTTGTCCCCCGCCAGCATCTGCCATTGAAATTCTTCAAACTCCTCTTCCATGTTGATGCCAAGCGGAATGTTCCCTCCCTGTAAAGCTTCGACCTCCCCGTTGTGATGCGCGAGTAGGGGAGCCGGGTGTCCGCCATTGGCGTACGTCAACACGAAAGTGGAGAGATCGAGTACCCCGTAACAAAGCGTGAAAAACGTTTCAGTCAAGAGAAAATCGCCAAACCGACGATTCAGATACGTCAGCAGTTCGCCAGGACGGAAAGACATCCCCCGCTCATTGGCAAATGCGGAGGGGCGAATGAAGTATTGAATGGCAATCGCGTTGAGCGCCGCGGAAACGCCGTGACCCATGACATCAAGGACGTAGAATGCCAGATGCAAGTCGTCCAGCATGATCGCGCTCAGCATGTCGCCAGCTAAGTAATCGGACGGGATATACTCCCATGCGACATTGACCCCATTCAATACGGGAGTGTGTTGCGGTAAGAATGTCCTTTGCAATTTGGATGCTAATTCCAGTTCGCGCTGTAACCTCTCATGATTCGCTTGAATTTCCTCTTGCATGGCGAGTTTTTCCGAAATGTCCTGAATGGTCGCGATGATGCCCTGTTCATGATCGTCTGGATCCAGCCAGGCGCCCGTTACTTCGGCGGTGAATGTGGAACCGTCTTTTTTTCGAAACGTGTGTTGTATGTAAATGATCCCGCTTGTGGTATTCGCCAATTGCAAATAATTGTTGTCAAACTTCCGAAATCGTTCCTGACTGCCGTGCAAAATCAGGGTGCTTTGTCCGATCAGTTCGTCTTCGTTGTATCCGAACAGGTCGGTGATCCTCCGGTTGGCTCTTAAAATCATTCGATCAAGCGAGATCAGCAGAATGCCGATCGCCATGTTATTGATTAAGTTGAGTCGCATTTTTGCTTCGTGCATCCAGTTTTCCAAATGACGGTGGCGTTCCGTGACATTCACGCTTGTCCACAGGATCAGTGGGTGTTCCGATTCCGTTTCAGAATCGAGTCGTTTCCCTTGAATATCCAAATACTCATGTTGACCGTTGCGCGTGCGAATGATCAAGTCGCGCAGAAACCCGTGGCCATTCTGCAAAACCTCTTCGGAAAGTCGTACCATTCTTTGATTCTCATCGTCATTCGGGTAGATATTGGTAATTGACATGTTGGAGATATCGTCCTCGTAGTCGTATCCCATCATGTCGACAAATCGCTGATTGGTTTCAACGATGATTCGCTCGGGATAACGAACCACATGAATTCCTGCCACCGTATTGTCGAGCAGGAGTTGTTTCTGCGCGTTCAGGGCGCGAATGCGAAGTTCGTGTTGGTGACGCTCTGTGACATCGACGTGTGTCCAGATAATGCGATCGATGCCGTCGCCGAGGTCAAAGCGTTGGCCGGAGAGGTCGACGTAGATGATGGCGTCGTTAACGCGCCGGTAGGCAACGTCGCGCAGCATGCCTTGTCCATTTTTCAGAACGATTTCTGCGAATGCGCCCACGCGTAAAAAGTTGTCATCGTCAGGGTAAAACTCCCGCCCTGCGTGGCCGATGATTTCACCTTCCGATGCTGCGCCGTAGATGTCGAGCATGCGCGGATTGATCCGTTCGATCACTCGCTCAGGGTAACGCATGACATTGACCCCGACAGTCAGGCTGTTGAGCAATATGCTGTTGAGATGACTGGCTGCACGTTCTTGGTCGGCAAGATTCAAACGATCCAGCCCGAATCCGATGTCCTGCGCCAAATCAGCCATCACTTCCTGAAGCTCCTCGTCGAATACGTCTTCCTCCACGTGGTACACGACGAGAACAGCCCAAATCTGTCCGCCGCAGTCAATCGGCAGAGTCAGGTTGCTTTTGAGACCATAGCTCCGCGCCCTGTATTGCCACGGCGACATCGTGGGATCCGTGGCCATCGCCGTCACGTGGATCAGTCCCAATTGGCGTTCGCGCCAGATCCGGCCTGTTGGCCCGTTGCCTTCCGGTAGATCGGGACGGGTGGAGATGCGGATGCCGTCCAAGTACCCCACACGCCCTGAGGCGGATAAAAATTGGAACCAGCCTTCCTCGTCAGGGCGTCCAATCCAGATGAGGCCAAGGTGTGTGTACTGTATCGCCAAATCACAGATCTCCTGCAATAGCGCATTTTTTTCGCAGGCCTGGGCGATCGCCTTGTTGGCGTGGGAGCGCAAGGTGTGAAACTCCCGACTGCGCCGAAGAGCGGTGGACAAACGCATTTGCTCGGTGATATCTGTGCCGACGGTAATTAAATAAGCGGGCTGACCGTCCGAATTATCCATGATGGTGTTGGTCCAATGGAAAAGGCGCTTTTCGCCGGTGCATGACACCCAGTGATTCTCGACTTCTTTAGGGAGTGTGCGACTGTGCATCGATTCGAAGATGTTGTGAACTTCGGGGCGTTCATCAGGCGGAATGAACCGCTCCCAAAAGTAGGGCTGCCCTTGAACATCGGCGGTAAGGTATCCCATGAATCGTTCCGCGGCGTCGTTCATTCGAATGATCAAGCCACTTGCGTCGATGATCATCACAATGGCGCCAATGGCGGCAAAAATGCCTTCAAAAAAAGTGTCTTCTGGAGTGTTTGTCATGATCATAGGAACCCTTCTCGAATCGTTTGCAGTTCATACCATTATAACACGAGAAGAGTGATGACTCGTGTGAAACAGATGTGGAGAAGGTGTCAGTTGGAGTTTCTTTCGTTATAATGAAAATCACATGAATAAGAAACTGTGAGGATTGAAGGTGAAAACTTAAATGCCCAATCAAGCTGCACAGAGTTTGAATGGCATCCCTATTTACAAGCGCGCCGTTTTCACATTCAGCGGCGCTCACTTTTTGAACGACCTCGTCACGACGGGAATGGTGCCCGCGCTCGTCGTCATGTACAAACAGGCGTTTCACCTGAATTACACCGCATCGACGCTGATTGTGCTGGTGTCGTACCTCACCTCGTCGGTTGCGCAACCGCTGTATGGCATGCTGGCCGACCGCAAACCGAACGTGTGGTGGCTGACCGTTGGCGTGTTCATGTCCATCACGGGTCTGGCTTTAACAGGAATCGCCCCGTCATTGCCGTGGCTGCTTGTGTTCGTCGCAATGTCCGGGCTGGGTTCGGGGGCGTTCCATCCGGAGGCTTCACGCGGAACGCACCTTGCCTCAGGCAGCAAAAAAGGCCTGGCGCAGGCGATCTTTCAAGTGGGCGGCAATGCGGGGCAGGCGTTCGGACCGTTGATGGTGCCGTTATTTCTCATCCACACGGGGATCAAAGGGCTGGTGTGGCTGCTTCCCGTGGCGCTGTTGTCTCTTTTGTATACCGGGCAGATCCTCAAGTGGTTGCATCGGCGCGTCAAGGAATCGGCACACGCGCTGAAGCAGGGAGAGGGAGAGAACCACATCGTCGGCGTCATCCTGCTCGTCATCGTGATCCTCTTCCGCTCTTGGTGCCAGATTGGCGTCGTGGTGTTCCTGCCCTTTTACTTGCACAACGTCTCCATTCAGGTATCTGAAACCCTGAACTTTGTCTTCGTGGGTGCCGGTGCGCTTGGCACGTTCCTCGGCGGACTGTGGTCTGACCGCCTCGGCATGAAACGCCTACTGCTTTTGTCCATGTTTGTGGCGACCCCGTTTGCGATTTTATTCCCTCATCTAGACGGGTTGTTGTCCTATGCGGATCTGTTGCTGTTCGGGTTTTCCGTTCTCTCGTCTTTTTCGGTGTCTGTCGTGTACATGCAAAAACTGTTGCCGAAAAATATCGCGTTGGCGTCTGGGTTGTCGATCGGATTCGGCGTCGGGGCGGGCGGGATCGGATCGATTTTTATGGGAGGAATCTCCGATCTCATGGGGGTGCCGACGGTGTTTTCCATGTTGTCGCTGCTTCCGCTGATTGCGGGGGTGATCGCGATCTTCCTGCCCAGTGATCGCATTCGACACGTTGCCCGCGCAAATGCGCTTTAAGAAATGTTCCGATCGCTTATTTTCATCGTTTTTTAATTTCTGAGGCGGATACTGTTCGTATGTTAAATGTAAGTCGTAAGTGGGAAGGAAGAGTTATCGGTGAGGTTAGGGAAGTGGGTATTGACGATGGGCGCCGTGGGGCTGTTGGCTGGTACATTGCAGTTTGGCGTGTCATTCGCCGCTACCGACAATAATGCGGCTTTTCTCGCGCAGTACCTACGCAATGCGCAGCTAGAGACGACCTTATGGCAGCAGCTTGACACGACGGCAGCATCGAACGGCAGCGATGCTGGTGTGTATTCGGTCGCGGCCAAGCTGTATTCGCAAAACAACTCGTTGCAATCGCTTCTTTATCAAGATGAGAACGCCATGGATGCCATGGTGGAAGGGCGCGTCAAGCAGAACACCGCCCAACTTACCCCGAACTTATTGCAAGTTACCGCAAAGGTCGATTCTGCCATCGCGCCTTTGTTGCCGTCGCAAAACCCCAACAAGAAGGCCAACACAGGCGCAGTGCCCGCGCACAATGACACGTCCCCTACTCCATTGCAAACCGTGACGGAAGACTTGCATATGGTTCGCGTGAATCTGAAGAATTTGAGCAGCGTTTTATCTAACACGCCAACTACCTATACTGTGGAAAATGTGTATTCGTTGCAAAGGTTGATTTACGCTGTGCAGCAGACGGTGGCGAACGCTACTGAGTATTTGGTCAACGATCAGCAAACCTCGGGCTCGGCGGTTCAGCAGGGTAAACCGTCAGGAGTGACGGGGCTTGTTTACGATTCGACAGCCATCGCGACTTCTGGCCAAACGACTGCGGATATGGTGATCGGATTGCCGTGGGTGAGCGATGACGCAGGCGATACCCTTACCGCCATGGGCGTGTACTCGCTGTCTGGACCAAATGGTGCGCAAGGGGTGGCCGTTAATCCGTCTACCGGGATGATCCTGGTCAAGCCGAACGCTACCGCCGGGGATTATACGGTGCAGTATACGGTGGGCAACGCCAGCGCGTCGGCGGATGTTCACGTTTCAACACCCAATTCCTGAATCGCGTTCACTTCGTTACGGTGTGCAGGAACCCCGCCAGATTCTCCTCTGCGCGGGGTTGTGTTGTGTTATGATGGCGTTATGGGGTGATTTTGTTATGCGTATCCTGATTGTTGATGATGAGGTGGATTTGGTCAAAGCCTTAAAACAGTTGCTGGTTTCGGAAAAGTATGCGGTCGATGTGACGTATGACGGCGAGACGGGTCTGGATCTGGCGCGGGGCAGCATTTACGACGTGTTGGTCGTCGATGTCATGCTGCCTCTGGTTTCCGGGTTTGAACTGGTGAAAACCCTCCGTGAGGAAGGCAACGTGACCCCGATTTTGCTGCTCAGCGCCCGCGATGGCGTCGACGACCGTGTGCAGGGTCTTGACAGCGGGGCTGACGATTATCTGGTCAAGCCATTCAGCATTAAGGAGTTGTTGGCGAGAATTCGTGCGCTGGGGCGGAGGAGCGGCGATATTGTTGGCGTACAGAACATCGCGGTGGGGGATTTCGCACTGGATTTGATGAATCGCACGTTGACGTTCATGGGGAAACATGTACAACTGACGCATAAAGAGTTGCAACTGATCGAACTGTTCATGCGCAACCCTGGCCAGGTGCTGACGAAGGAAGTCATCTTCGACCGGATTTGGGGGTTTGACTCTGAAGCGGACAGCAATGTCGTCGAGGCGTACATTCATTTTTTGCGCAAAAAACTCAATGCCAGTCTGGGCGCGGAGCGCTTGAAAAGCCTCGATATCGGCATTCAAACTGTGCGCGGAACGGGGTATGTGTTTAAGGGGGTCTAGGCTTGTTTCAACGGGTCAGACTGCGCTTGAGCGCTTTATTGGTGGCGATTTTTCTCGCCTTGTACATCCTCACCTCAATTTTGATTTACAGTCTGTCGGTGCGGTTGATGGTTGGGAGCGTGGATGCGGTCATGGAAGCGACCGCCCAGCCTCTCGTCGCGGAGGTTTCTACGTCTTTTAATCGCGGCCAATTCCCGACTGAATTTGTCAAATTAACGAAATTGTCGTCTCTCTACCCCAAGGTGTCGGTGATTATTCTGCGCGATGCGCTTGGCCACGTGATTGCCTCTACGAATCCGCAGATCAAGAGCAACTTTCCCTACGACTTTCCGGACGCCAAAACCTCGCAAACGACAGTTGAGTCTCCTTCCCACCAATATTACAGGGTACTCACGAAAAGAATCATGAATCCGTACAAGCAGACGGAGGGGTTTTTGCAGATCGGGCTGAATATCGACCGCGATCTCGCTGGCTTGAAGCGACTGTCGGAAGTGTTGTGGATGGTGGCGATTGCGGGAACGGCGTTGGCTGCGGTGGCGGGCTTGTACATGTCACAGTTGACGCTGCGCCCGATTGTACGGTCGTGGCAGCAGCAGCAGCAGTTTGTGGCCGACGCTTCGCACGAGTTGCGCACCCCCCTTTCGATTATCCAGTTGAACCTTGAGGTGATGACGGGAGATCCGACCAAAACCATTGGCGAGAATATGGAGTGGATCGAAGTCATCGCCAAGGAAACCCATCGCCTGCGCCGCTTGACGCAGGATTTGTTGACGCTGGCTAGGCTCGGGGCGCCGAGAGAGCAGGTGGAACTGGAAGCGGTGAATCTGCCAGAACTGTTGGCGTCGGTCGTCAATTCGTTTCAATTGTCTGCGAGCGCTAAGGGTCTGCAACTGACGCTGCAGGCTCACTTGCCGCAGGACGAGGTGGTGGCGACTAGGGGCAATCCGGATCGCTTGTACCAACTGTTTACGATTTTGATTGATAACGCAGTCAAGTACACCAATCACGGTGAGGTCACCGTCAGCATGGAGAAAAAAAGAAGTCATGTCCACGTCGCGGTGAAGGATTCGGGGATCGGCATCGCGGCTGCGCAAATTGGTTATGTGTTTGACCGATTTTACAGGACGGACGCCGCGAGGGTGAGGGCGACGGGGGGATCAGGGCTAGGGTTATCGATCGCAAAAATGATCGTGGACGAGCATGCAGGGAAAATTTTCGTCCATAGCAGCGAGGGGCAGGGTACGATGTTTACGGTTCATCTTCCGACGATTTGACGACAATTGGCATTTACTGCCCGTTTGAGATACAATAAAATTATGAGCGCAGATGGAAAGAGACATACTTTACATTTTGTTGCGCATATAATATAATCACCACAAGGTTGTAATTAGTATTACATACGCCTCTGGCTATGAGCATCAAATTAAAAACTACGTTTGGGGGAATGAAGAATGTACAACTTGAAGGGCAGCAAAACGACTGACAATTTGAAGGCGGCATTTGCGGGGGAGTCGCAGGCCAACCGCCGTTACCTGTACTTTGCGGAGAAGGCCGATCTGGAGGGCGCGGTGGAGGTGGCGAATTTGTTTCGCAGCATCTCTAACGGGGAAACCAAACACGCATTCGGGCACTTTGACCGCCTGCGCGAGAACGGCGAAGGCGATCCGGCGACCAACTACCCAGTTGGCAACGCTGCGGAGATGCTGAAGTCGGCGATTGCCGGAGAGACTTACGAGTACACGGAGATGTACCCTGGATTTGCGAAAACTGCGCGTGAAGAAGGATTTGAGGAGATCGGCGAGTGGATGGAAGTCATGGCGAAGGCCGAGCGTGTCCACGCGCAACGCTTTCAGAAGCTCCTCGACTCGCTGGGTGAATAGTGGTTACCTGCCGCCCCGATGCTGGTCAGGGGCGGCTATTTTCTCTGAGGGAGGTAGATGCGCGTGACGTCCATGACGGCTGCCATCGGGCAGAAGGATCTCATCCCGTTTGCGACTTACAAGAAGGGACGCGATGAG
Source organism: Bacillota bacterium (assembly GCA_021846165.1). Lineage (GTDB taxonomy): Bacteria > Bacillota > Bacilli > Alicyclobacillales > SLC66 > JAJZCL01. The sequence continues at coordinate 15,348 of JAJZCL010000029.1, forward strand.
TACATCCGCAAAATGATCGCGTACAAAAACGACCGTCGCGTCCGGATTGATCCTAACGTGTCGTTGCTGTTCGAGAATCGTCAGACCGTGTTGTTTCAAATTCAGGAATTGGTGTTTAGCGAAGACTTGACGGATGCGGCGGAAATCGCTGAGTACATTGATATCTATGCGGCGCTGCTTCCCCGTTCGGGCGAGTTGTCCGCTACGCTGTTCATTGAGATTGACAATCAGCCGGTGTTGGAGAACTTTTTGGTCAAACTGAAAGGGATCGAACACGCGCTCTTCCTGTATGTGAATGATGAACCGGTGCGGGCGGTGTTTGAGGAGGAACACGAGGAACGGGAGTTCACCACGAGTGTTCATTACCTTAAATTCCCGCTCAGCGGAGCCGCGAGGACGTACCTGACGACCACGGCTTCAGACGTCGCCAAGTGTCGAATTGTGTTGGATCACGCCGCCATGCATGTGGATGTGGCGCTTGGCAGCGCGACGATCAAGAGTCTACAGGCTGACTTGAATACGTGATGCACAGAGAGAATGAGAGGGGAACTGTCATGACAAATCAACCGTTACGTTCTGTGGCGTTTGCCGGAAAGCGTGCGACGCTGATTGGTTCGGAGATCAAGGTGGGCGACAAAGCGCCTGATTGTAAGCTGGTGGCGAACAACTTGTCGCTCGTCGGGCTGGACGATTACGCTGGTAAGGTGCGTTTGATCAGTGTTGTGCCTTCGCTTGACACGGGCGTTTGCGACGCGCAGACGCGCAGATTTAATAAAGAAGCGACCGACTTTGGCGATCACGTTGTGGTGCTGACCGTCAGCGCGGATCTTCCTTTTGCGCAGAAAAGGTGGTGTGGCGCTGCCGACATCGAGCGTGTGATCACTCTATCTGATTACCGCGACATGTCGTTTGGCGATGCGTGGGGAACGCATATGCAAGAGGTGCGCCTGGAATCCAGGGCGGTGTTTGTCGTCGATTCGTCGGGAACGGTGACGTATGCCGAGTACGTGCCTGACGCGTCGTCGCACCCTCAGTATGAGGCGGCGATCGCGGCGGTGAAACAAGCGCAATAAGCGCGGTTTCCTTCGAATTCGGTCTACTTGGGTCATTTTGGGTTTGCGGCCATCGTCGTTTCGACTTAAGATGGAGTCGTGAGGCAACGTCTGTGCGATGCGAATGACGACAAGTGAGGGATCAAAAATGGCGGCCAAGAAACTTCCGATTAAAGGAGCGATTGTTCAGAAGCGAAAGGTGTACGTTGCACGAATTTTTGATGTACGCGATCGCATTCTGAATTATGGCGATGTGTCTGATGACTTGGTGGAAATCAGAGAACGGTATTACTCAAGCAAGCGAAAGCAGCTCAACGACTCCAATCAGCCATAATTTGATTTGCTTGTGATGGGTATGTTGGGGTAGCGGTTGTGGAGTGGGTACATTTTGTATACAGATGAAGAAATCGTCCTTTGTATCGACGCATTCTTACGTCATGGACTGGCAATAAGTCCTTGGCTTGCGGGAATGCGGGACGATCAGAGGTTTGACGCGGACGTTGACTGTCTGTTGGAGTCCGCAATCATGGATTTTTCCGCTAAATATTGGACGGAAGAGGAGAAAATAAAGGCTTTTGGCACTCTTCCGATTCCTGAACGGATCGCCAGAACCGCTGTATACGAAATTGCCACGTCGACCGCTTATTCTTTGGCGTTCGAATTGGCTGAGTCCATTCAAGTGGATGAAAACATCGTGCGTTTGGCGCTTGACCAGATGGTGAAGTATGTCGAATCGTATAGTTTTAGTTATCTTGTGATTGCCTACTCTTATGTGACCAGCTATGAAAATCACCAGGCTCTATTTTATTATGAAAGAATACCAGAGAACGTGTTTGTAAAAGGATGTTGGCATCGCCCCTGGGTTAAGTATACGCTTAGCGACGAGTTGATCTTCGGCATGCACCTTGGCTACTACCAACTCGCCATCGAGGATGGTACCCGTTATGTTGAATTGACGCCACAAGGGCACGAGTTTCTGAAAAACACGAAGCGGATGTTGGAAAACTCGGGTTTTTTGGCGCATCGAATCAAGCAGTTGCAAATCTCGCACTTTAATTCCCACGAAAATTACGACGATGACGCGAACCGAATTTGGCCTAACGTGAATTTACTCAGGGTTTCCTTTATCAATTGGGCGCGTGTTTCGCCGGGGTTGCGCGTGCTTGAACTGGGTTGCGCTGACGGCGTACTTGCGTTTGACGGTGGCCTTGCCGAGAGAATCGGTAAGCGGGGGTTGCTGATTGGCATTGACCCGTCGAGTGCCATGATTGCGCGTGCTGAACGTAGGCTGCACACACAACCTTTCGAGTGGGTTCACTTCCATAAGGCGCGTGCAGAAGAGATGCCTTTTTTGGATGCGTCATTTGATCTTGTCGTGGGCATCGGCGTGTGGCATTTTCTGCAGGTTGAAGAAGCCCTGCGTGAAATTTTTCGCGTCTTAAAGCCAGGTGGGACGTTTGCGAGTTTTCATCCGACAGTGACCTCTTTTGCCGAGGCGCCTTTTTTTAAGGAGTGGTTTTCCCCCCTTTTGCAACTTGCCAATGCTAGGCAAGAAGCGGATCCGCTCAATTACCTCCCTGTTTACGAGCAGGTATTGCAAGCGTTGGAGCATGCGGGATTTACTTCTATCCAAGCGGATCGACGCCTGT
>JAJZCL010000030.1 GCA_021846165.1 Bacillota bacterium
AGATCGTAATCTCCATGCAACGCTTGCTCAAAGCCCTCTCGACCCTCTTCCAACCAGTCGACCGTATGCCGCTTGGCCAACCCCCGCTGCAAAAGTTGTCCCAAACGAGGATCGTCCTCGACCACCAGAATCCTCATTGCCCACCAACCTCCAGACAAGGGAAAAAAGAGTCCGCGAAGGACTCTTTTTTATCGGCTTTTTGTCTGCCCAGTATCAGTCTTCCATCGTCGACAAGTCGCCCGTCGGAAGGTTCAGTTCCCACGCCTTCAAAACTCGACGCATAATCTTGCCGCTGCGCGTTTTTGGAAGGTTTTTCTTGAATTCCAGTTCCCGTGGTGCAGCATGGGCAGCGAGTCCCTCTTTGACAAATCGAATAATCTCGTCCTTCAATTCATCACTCGGCTCAAAGCCTTCACGCAGGGACACAAACGCCTTGATAATCTCACCGCGCAAGGCATCTGGCTTGCCGATGACGCCAGCTTCTGCCACCGCCGGGTGTTCCACCAGCCGGCTTTCGACCTCAAACGGTCCGATGCGCTCACCGGACGTATTGATGACGTCGTCGATGCGCCCCTGAAACCAAAAATAACCTTCTTCATCCATGTAAGCCGAATCGCCGGATACATACCAGTCACCAATAAAATAAGAGTGATAGCGATCCTCGTTCTTCCAAATCGCCTTCATCATCCCGCGCCAGCCTTTGCGAATGGCCAGATTGCCCATCGTGTTCGGCCCCTGAACGTTCCCTGAGTCATCAATAATAGCGGCCTCAATACCAGGAACGGGCTTGCCCATCGACCCTGGCTTGATCGGCAAAAACGGGTAATTCGTGATCAGGGTAGATCCCGTTTCCGTCATCCACCAGTTATCGTGAATCGAAATGCCGAACAGCGACTGCCCCCAACGAAGCACCTCGGGATTCAGCGGCTCACCCGCGCTGAGGATATGACGGAGCGTACTCAGGTCGTGCTTTTTCGCCAGTTGATCGCCCGCTCCCATCAGCATGCGGAACGCAGTCGGGGCGCTGAACCAGACGGTCACCTTGAAACGCTCAATCGTTTCGTACCAGTCTTCTGGCTTAAACCGACCGCCGCGCACCACAATCGGAACACCGTGCAACCAAGGAGCAAGCGTACCGGCGGAAGTTCCGGTGATCCACCCTGGGTCGGCGGTACACCAGTAGATGTCGCCCGGCTTAAAGTCATAGACAATCCTGCCCGAACGGTGCTGATGCGCCATCATCCGGTGCGCATGCACAACCCCCTTCGGTTTACCAGTTGAACCTGAGGTGTAGTGCAACATGACTGGGTCTTCCAGATCGACAAACTCAGTCACGTCGTCCGTTCCCGCTTCACTCATCGCTTTACTAAAGGAAATAAAGGTCTTATCATCCCCGCCGTTCCGATTCAATTCGCTCACGCCGTCCCAACCGCTAACGATCACGTACTTCAGAGCCGGCATGTCATCGAGCGGCATCCTTGGCAAGAGCGCTGGACTCGTCACGACCGCCACCGCTTCACTGTCCTGCATGCGATCCCGCACCGCATCCGTCATAAACGCCTCAAACAGCGGCCCCGCCACTGCGCCAATTCGAATAATGCCCGCAAACGCCGCGTACAACTCAGGAGAACGGGACATATATAAGAACACCCGATCACCGTGACCGACGCCCAAATCCTTAAGAATGTGCCCAAACCGATTCGATTGCTCCTGCACATCCTGGAACGACCACGTCACCGAACGTTCGCCATCGTAAAAGTACAGCGCTGGATCGTTCGCCTTGCCATTCGCTACATGCCGGTCAATGGCTTCGTGAATGACGTTCACTTTTGGTTGTTCGACCCCGTGCCAAGAAAAGTACTGCTCTTCATTTTTCCAGTCCGCCTGTTTCAAATATTCTTCATACTGTCCCATTCCACAGCCCCCTGAATTCGCTTTCAAAACTGACTTCATTATAGCATTAATCTAATAAATCAATGAATATTCCTGAAGATACAGAATCGAATTTCACACATCGTTCAATATTTAGACACATTTAACCCATTTATTCGTCAGAACGAATCGGAACAGTTGCAAGTTTTCGATTAAACAGAATCATGACGGCGTTCGCTAAAAGGATCGCCATCGTCACGTAAAACACCATGCGAATGTTGTATGCAGCCGCCACCGTACTACCGATTAACGGACCGATCAAATTTCCAAGGAAAAGCGAAGACGAGTTGATGCCAAAGGCGGTCGCCTGCAAGTGTCGCGGTGCCATTTTTTTCACCAGCACATTTAACGACGGGATCATTCCGCCAAGAAACAATCCAAGCAAAAACCGCCCGACGAGCAACAGCGCTATACCGTGTGCCATTGCCTGCGGCAGGTACGTCAAGGCAGCCATCACCAAGGCGATCACAAGGATGCTTTTTTGCCCGAAGCGATCACCAAGACGACCCAGTGTCGGCGCACCCGCCAGATTGGCAAAACCCGTCAGCGCAACGGCAAGACCCGCGATCACCGCCAGGTGCGGACCATAATAAATCGTTTTCACATACACCGTCACAATTGGCTCAATGCTCATCGTTCCCATCTGCGTGACAATAGATGCCAAGAATACGGGAAAGAGCGGCCACAACGCGACATATCCGCGCCCTGTACGCTGCTGCTTTTCCAAGCGCGGCGGCGGTGTGTGGTTTTCTTTGACGAAAAACAGCACAATCGCGCTTGCCACCAGCAGCATCAACCCTGTAAGGAAAAACACCGCGCGGTACCCGACCATCTCCGCAAGCGCACCGCCAATTAGCGGCCCAATCAGCGAACCTGCGATGGCACCGGTTTGCAAAGCGCCAAGCGCCTTGCCTGCGTCTTCGTCAGGCGTGATGGACGCCAGCAGAGACACCGCCATTGAGATGAACCCCGAAAAAATTCCGTTCAGAAGCCTGAGCGCCAGCAGTTGCCACACCGCGCCCACCAGTCCCATGAGCGCGGTCACGATCCCCATGCCAAACCCTGCACGCAAAAGCATGACCTTGCGTCCATGGCGGTCGGCGTATGCGCCCCAGATGGGCTGAAAGATGACTGAGGTAGCGAATTGAGAAGCGAACACCCAGCCTGACCAGCGCTCCAGTTGCGGCAATAAGTGGATACCCAGTGTCGAAATATAGAGCGGCAAAAACGGGATGACCAGACTCATTCCCGCCGTCACGGCAAAATTCGCGAACCAAAGAATCCATAGCGTCCGTTTCCAATTGTACACCAAGTCCACTCCATCACATGAGATATTTCGAAAGACTAAATTAGTATACCGCATCGCACACAAAAAAGGCCGTCTTCTCAGACGACCAGGTATGGTTTACTATGTGTGTCCATTTGTCTCTTGTCAAACCTGATTGAATTGACTATAATACTTCTAAAATTCGATATGATGTTTGCGATGAAGGGAACAAGTAGGCAGGCAGAACTTCCAGAGAGCGGGATGTAAGGCTGAGAATCCCGCAAGTCAACTCTTGCTGAATATCATCCCAGAGCGTCTGCGCGAACGCCGCAAGGTCGGTAGTGCATGTCGGGTTCTCCCGTTAACGAGGCAATGGATGCGATGTGATCTTCAGAGATGGAACGTTTGCGCCCGGTGGTACAGCGAAAGAGTCTTTCGTCCGGTCAGGATGAAGGGCTTTTTTGTACGATCGGACGCATACGCGGAGTTCAAAAGAGAGAATGGGAGTGGAGACCATGAACCGCGTCTATGTGTTTGATACAACCCTTAGGGATGGCGCGCAAACCGAAGGCGTCAGTTTTTCTGTGGCCGAAAAGCTGTCGATTGCAAGAATTTTGGACGATATTGGCACTGATTACATCGAAGGCGGCTGGCCGGGTTCAAACGCCAAAGACCTTGATTTTTTCCTGCAGGCGCGCCGTATGAAATTTACGAACAGCAAAATCGTCGCGTTTACTAGCACGCGGAAAAAGCAACACACTGCTGTCAACGACGATAACTTACAAATGCTGCTGCGGACTGGCGTAGAGATCGCCACCGTGGTAGGCAAAACATGGGATTTTCATGTGGAAACGGCGTTGCAAACCAGCCTTTCGGAAAACCTTGCCATGATCAACGATACCGTCGCGTATTTAAAGGCGCAAGGAATGCAGGTGTTTTTTGACGCTGAACACTTTTTCGACGGCTTCAAACGCAATCCCGAGTACGCCCTACAAACGCTCCGCGCGGCGGCGGACGGCGGCGCGGATTGCTTGGTGTTGTGCGACACCAACGGCGGTATGCTCCCTGGGGAAGTGATGGATATCGTCCTAAAAATCAAACACTTGAATCTTGGCCCGCTGGGGATTCACGCCCACAATGACGGGGGACTCGCAGTGGCCAACTCGCTGGCGGCGGTCGAAGCGGGCGCGGAACAGGTGCAAGTGACGATCAACGGCCTTGGCGAGCGTTGCGGCAACACTGACCTGTGTACCATCGTTCCGAACCTTTCCTTAAAAATGGGACGCCTAACGAGAATTGCCGAAACCAGCCTTGGACGCTTGAAAGAGGCGTCTGAGCAGGTCTACGCCCTGAGCGGACGCGAACCGAATCCTTCGCAACCGTTCGTCGGCACCAGCGCTTTCGCGCACAAGGCAGGGATTCACGTCAGCGCCGTGGTCAAGAACCCCACGCTATACGAACACATCCCTCCGGAAACGGTTGGTAACTCAAGGAAAGTTGTCATTTCGGAACTTTCCGGCATGAGCAACATCGTGTACGCACTCAACAAGCTTAGGCTCCCTTCGCCGCAAGAAGCGGTCAAACGAATGCTCAGTCGCGTCAAAAAATTGGAACTTGATGGATACGCCTTCGATCGCGCGGAAACCTCACTGGAGCTCCTGCTGCGCGACGAACTCGGCATGCTGAACATGCACCTTGACGGAATCGAAGCCAAGCTGACCACCCATGACGGCGAAATCACGGCGACCTTGTACTGGAACGAGCGTGGCGACAAAAACAGCAACCATGAAAGCAGGGTCACGACTGGCAAGGGCGGAACGATGGCACAGGCGATCCTCCACGCAACGGGACTTTTGCAAAACGGATTCGTCTGGTCTGGCGAACACGTGTACACAGTTTCCATGCCAGGGCGCCCTGCCATGTACAGGGCGCACGTGTTCGGTCACATCGATCAACAAGTCATCAGCACGGTCGGTATTGGCGACACTCCGGAGCGGGCATTGGCAGAAGCGTTCCTGCACGTTCACCAGTTTGTTCAATACCACAGTTCCATCGCCATGTCATAAAATATAATCAATCCCCCTCTCCCACAGTCATCGCCGTGAGAAAAGGGGATTTTTGTGTCTTATGCGCGGTGAACGACGTTGCCGTGTGCCATGATCCCCTTCGGAATCATGAGGGAGAAAACGACCGACAACAAACCAGCCACCGCCAGCGCCCAAAACACCGAGGTAATCGTTTGACTTGTCACAAACAATCCGATCACAAACACTAGCAGTGAACCAATGCCATTGGCAAGCCCCAGCGCGATTCCCGACCCCATCGAACGGTTTTCTGGGAAGATGTCCTGCCCAATGAGAACCGCGACTGGCGCGCTGGAAAACAGCATGATCCCAATCAACGCTGCCACAATCCATATCCACGCGCCGCTAACAAATAGGAAAAATGGCGTGAAAATCATCACCAATACGCTGGAGATCAGCATCACTGGTCGCCTGCCCAAACGATCTGCGAAGTGACCTCCGCTCAGATTGCCGATCACGCCGACTGCAAGCAGCGTCGTGATGATGGAGGCGCCGCTGACCAATGAACCGCCATTTTGATGCCACAAAATAGGGATAAACGTCACCAGTCCATACGTGATAAGCGAACGCGTACCTGAATAACCGACCAGACTCAGCATTGGGAACAGGTGGCTTGACCACTTGATTTTCGCCCCCGTCCGCTCTTTTTTCGGCAGACTCGGCGCCATCCGAAACAGAAAAGGCAACGTAATCAGCGCCGGAATTGCCGTCACCCAAAGGTCGACAATTCCCCACCTGACCACGATCCAACTGGTCACCGTCGGCCATATTCCACGGCCAAGCTCGCCTCCCACCAAAAAAAACGACAGACTGAGTCCCTGACGCTCGCGCACAATGCTGCGCACTGCCGCAAGCGCCTGTGGGTGGAACATCGAGTTGCCAACGCCAACCAACAGCAGCAGCGCGATCAGGACTGCCAGGTTATGCTGGGCAAACCCTAGTAACGCACCGCCGATTGAGCTGGCGGAAAGGCCGATGACAATCAACCCCTTGCCGCCAACCCGGTCCGCAATCCACCCCAGAAATGGTTGCCAGATCTGACCGATCATCAACGCAGCCATAATGGCGCCAGCCATTGACACTGGCTCATGCAGGGCGATTAGGATGGCAGGCAAAATGCCCGGCAAGTAATTGGAGGATCCGTCATTCAAGAAGTGCGCAAAGCTCATCCCGACCAGTCGACCAAAGTACCGATCGCGTTGCGGCAAGACCCGCATCTGTTCCTCATTCACCAGTCCTGGTTGCGACACGATTCTCACCAACTTTTAATTAAATTTATAATGAATGATATAATATTCGAGAATCGAAATAAAGTCAAGGCACCGTGTCTGTGCATTTCGCCAAGGCGATTGACAGCAACTGCCGTACGCGCTATCGTGGAGATGACCCAATCGTACAGAAAGGTGAGTGAACACAATGTTTTTTGGTTTGAAACGACCGGATTTTCTCGTCAAGGCGCTGTTTGCGTTTTTGGGATTGGGATTTTTGTTTCGCGAACGGCTGAGTGATGACGACCGCAAGAACCTAAAGCACAAAGCGCATTTGTTCCGCCACAAATTGAATGAGGCTCTAGACATTTGGGATTCTGAAGAATCCCCCTCCGCCGAGTAATCGTCCGTTTTGTGCATTTGATTGAAGAGCCACTTGATCACGTGCCAAAGTGTTCTTACAAACGCAAAGAGCGCACGGCAAGTGGCCACTTTCTTTAATTGGGATCGAGGAATACGTGGTGAACAGTCGGTTTTTTCGGACTTTGAAGATCTTTTCGCTTGCCATCCGCATCACGCTAGACTTTCGCAAAGTGAGCCGCTTGACTCGCAAACACGACGGCGCAAAGCGGGAAGAAGCACTGGATCGACTTTACGCGCGTTCTGGCGCAAAGGTGAGAAAGGCGGCTCTCGACTTGCGGGGGCTGATCATCAAGGTGGGGCAATTTCTCAGCACCCGCACAGACGTATTGCCACGCGCTTTTACCAAGGAACTGGTGCAATTGCAAGACGCCGTTCCGCCCGCTCCGTTTCGCACCGTCCAACCTTTGATTGAGAACGAACTTGGTGCCGAACTCACTTCTCTTTTCGCAGAATTTGATGAACAAGCAATCGCGGCCGCCTCACTGGGACAAGTTCACCGGGCAGTCACGCAAGACGGCGAGATGGTGGCCGTCAAGGTGTTGCGTCCCGATATCGAGCGCTTGTCTGTCATTGACCTGGCGGCACTTGAGCGTGTGATCCGCGTTGCCGAACGCTATTCCGGAACGGCCAAACGCCTCAACTTATCCGCCATATTCAGGGAATTCAAGGATATGGTACGCCAAGAACTCGACTATCGCATGGAAGCGGCCAACTTAAAGAAATTTCAGCAAAACTTTTCGAATGACTTGCAGATTGTCGTTCCGCGCCTATACGACACGTACGTGTCGCGGCGCGTCCTGATCATGGAGTTTATCGAAGGCGCCAAAGTCACCGATATTGAAACTTATCGCGCTTGGGGGGTCACGCCCGAACACGTTGTCGATCTGCTGGTGGGCGCCTACCTTAAACAATTGCTGCATGACGGGTTCATTCATGTCGACCCCCACCCCGGCAATCTGTTTGTGTTGCAGGACGGGAGGCTCGGTTTTGTGGACTTCGGCATGATGATCGAACTTCCTAAAGAGCATCGCCGCATCTTCACACGCTTAATCAACGCCGCTGTCGTCCGCAACCTCGACGTCGTGGTAGCGGCCATCGACGACCTTGGGTTTTTGCAGCCCCACGCCAACAGGCTTGTGTTAAAACGCGCACTGGGGTTTATTCTGGATCGTCTGAGCGGAATTGAACTCAGGCAAAGCCCAGAACTCACACAGTTTACCGAGGAATTCCAACGCTTTTTGCTTGACGAACCCATTGTTGTGCAGGCTCGCTATATGTTTCTCGGTCGCGCTGTTGGGCTTGTCAGCGGACTCTCCTCGTCACTATCCCCCGAAATTAAGTGGTTGCCGCTGTTGAAAGACCGCGCACTGCCGATGTTGAACCAGCCGCTCGATGCTGATGAGGGGGCGGCCAGCGGCGTAAGACGGCTGGTGCGCGAAGCGGCGAGGATGATTTTTGGCGAAGCGGGGGCCACCACCGCCGACATCGTGTTCGATCAAGCGAGGGACACCGCGCTCGCCCTAATCCGCACGCCAGTCACACTGGAGCGTGTGTTGCGCAAAGCGGAACAAGGCGACTTGTTGGTTCGCGCTGACCTGGCCGAACTGACACGACGCATGGAACGGCAAGAACGCGTCACCAACCGCGTCGTCTGGACCCTGCTTTTGATCGCGGCGGGATTTTGCGGTGCGTATTTGCAAGTCAAAGGCAACTGGGCGATGGCGGATGCGGCGTGGGTCTTGACTGGCATTTTTGGTTTGGGACTGTTGCTGAGCGCCCTAACGGCTCGGCGCCATCACCGACGCCTCCTGCGTTCGCCGCATTCACGAAATTAACGACGTGATGAAGGCAGGCATAATTGATGGCCGTTTGGAAACCATAGGTGACGAGTTATCCAATTCACATCCCTAAGGAGGAATCCAAATGCCACAACAACAGCACCCACAACTGCAACAAGCCGTTCAGTCCCTGCAACAAGCGCAACAACAACTGCAACAATTCCAAACCCAGTCGAACACATCCATTAATTCACAGCAACAGCAACAACTGCAACAGGCGCAACAACAACTGCAACAAGCGCATCAAACCATTTCCCAAATGCAAGCGTAACGAATGCGACGAGAACACCTGTGGGGATCATCCCTTCAGGTGTTTTTTTGTTTCCGCAAGGCGATGACACAAGTTCTCGCCGCGAAGGCAAGCGCCTTTACAACAACCGTCATCGCAACATTAGTTAGTACTACCCATTTTGGAAGTATGCACTGAAGACTGAATGGGCGTCTTCGCAAATCTCACCCGCTACGCGGGGGTTGGGGGTGATTGTGGTGAACACATATCATCAGTGTCTGCAAATGCAAGGTTCGTGGGTACACTTTAAAACCCCTTGGGGCTATCACAGAGGCATTATTGAACGGGTAAACAATCAAGGCGTTTTAATGCGCGTTCCGCGCCATTATGCACCAACCGCTCAGGTCAACGCCGACGCAAGCGACGAGGCGAAAGTGGCACAGGCTTTACAGCTCATCGGCTGGAGCAATGCCGGTTACGGTGCGCCAGGCTACGGCTATGGTACTCCAGGCTATGGTACTCCAGGCTATGGCAATGGCCGCCCTGGTTACGGTTGGTGGGGCGCCGGCTGGTGGTGGTGGTGGCTGGCGTTCGCTTGGATTTTTTGGTTGGCATTCCTCTGGTAAAATGCCAGTCAAAATTTTATGTTCCGAATGTACGAGACAGGTCTGTCTTCGTGTGACCTGTCTCTTTCGCGAAATGACTATGATTCAAGCTCATTCATGGCCGCATCGATTTGCGCTTGCGCAGCTTCTGCCTGCTCTGGTGTTGTGGCCATCTTCTGTACCCTTAGATAATTATAAACACGTTCCATTGCGTCATGCCGTTTGACGTAAAGTTCATCCACCAAAGATAACACGCAATAACTGCTATTCAGCCACAATCCGTCAAGCATATGCGTAATCAAGCGCTTACACTCGCGTCCCGTATATGACTTCGTCACAGGATCCCACTCACGTAAAAGAAGTGTATCATCGACTTGGTAATCCCGATCATTTTGGCGCAGTTCAAACGTTTTCAAGCCACGGTTAACGAGTTCAAATTGCTCCGTCCAAATTTTGAGATCATGAATCATTCCGATTCCCCTTTGCTTGCCCCTCTGTAACTACTCATCAACATTACATCTATTCTTCCACCGCCAGCACAAGCTGACCATCAGCCACAGGATCATTTCCCAGCAAAAACGGCACCTGCAAGGCTCGGGAAAACCCGCCCAGCCGAACCGTTCCCATCATTGTGGTTGGCGGCGTGATGTCGATGGTCATGCCTTGGTTATACAACCTCGTCGCTGTGTGCCCTGCCACACTGTTGCCAAATTCCCCGACAAACGATTCCAACATGTCATCCGTCAACTGCATTCCGTACATGGCAATTCCTGCCTTCTCAAACATCGCCTTCGTACCCGTGATAAAAAGGCGCCCTTTTAAGTTTCCTGTAATTCCAACAAGCACGCCGTAATCCGTTTGTAAAATCGGCGCCAAAACGAGCGATGGCTTGTCAGTGGTGACCTGCACAAGTTCATTAATGCTAGTGAGCGCGGCATTTAGCAACATCACGATTTGACTTTGCACTTCATGACTCCCCTCTCCAACGCAAACCTATATGCACACTCTATCAAATTGCGTTATGTAGTCTCACGATTGCGCTGGCGTTGCCTACCTTTTTCGGAAAGCCGCAAGCGCAGTCCGCACCCGTCGCATCGCGAAATACGGTCGCGCTTGCCCGAAACGATCGAAGTTCGCTTACCTCGACACTTCCCCATCGTGATCCATCCGTCCATATCGATATTATAGAGTCATTTTCAGGGAGTATCAAGCACTGATACATCAACCATCGTTCACTTGGAACTAGAAAAGACTTTGCCTTTATGACAGGTAAGCGTCCATAAACCCCGTGTGCGTCTCTCCGCGCACAAAGTGTTCGTTTTCCAAAATGCGCAACAGCAGAGGTAAATTCGTTTTGATGCCTTCAACCTGAATCTGTGTCAATTCCTCTATCAAACGCTGCCGCGCCGCTTCGCGCGAATCCCCCGCAGCAATGATTTTCCCGATCATCGGATCATAAAACGGGGTGATCTTGTCCCCTTCGCAGAAACCAAGTTCCAAGCGCACGCCTTCCAGCGCAGGCGTGTCAAAACGCGTCATGGTACCCGGCGAGGGCAGCATGCGCACTGGGTCTTCTGCGTACAGCCTGCACTCAATCGCGTGGCGGACGGGCTTCGCGTCAATCAGCGATACGCCCAACCGTTCCCCAGCAGCGATTCGAATTTGCCACTCGACCAAGTCCGTCCCAAAGACTTCCTCCGTCACAGGATGCTCGACCTGCAACCGCGTGTTCATCTCAAGAAAGTAAAACTCATTCTCTCCTGTCAGAATAAATTCCACCGTTCCCACTCCAGTATAATGGAGAAGTTTGGCGAGCGCCACCGCCGCCGCGCCCATCCGCTCGCGCAGCACCGAATTCACCGCCGTCGACGGCGACTCCTCCACTACCTTTTGATGACGGCGTTGAATGCTACACTCTCTCTCTCCGAGGTGAATCACTTGATCATGCGTATCCGCCACCACCTGAATCTCGATGTGACGCGGATTTTGAAAGTATTTTTCCAGATACAGCGTCCCGTCGCCGAAATACGACGCCACCCGCTTTTGCGCGTTGGCAAACGTCTGCAAAATATCCTCATCGGAATTCGCCACCACCATGCCGATGCCGCCGCCGCCCGCTGAAGCCTTCAACAACACGGGATACCCGATCTCACGAGCCAAGCGAACCGCATCCTCCGCACTTGCCACCGCAGCCTCAGTGCCGGGAACGATCGGCACCCCCGCCGTTTTCGCGATACCACGCGCGGCGATCTTGCTCCCCATCTGCGCCATCGCCTCTGGGCTCGGCCCAATAAACGCGATGCCCGCTTCTGCACAACGCCTCGCAAAATCGCTGTTTTCCGATAAAAAACCATATCCTGGATGAATCGCGTCCGCGCCTGTCGCCTTTGCCGCGGCGATGATCGCCTCAACATTCAGATAGCTTTTTTGCACTGGCGACGGCCCAACCGCCACCGCCTCGTCCGCATCTCGCACATGCAGCGCCCCTTGATCGGCCTCACTGTAAACCGCCACGGTTGAAATCCCCATCTTTTTGCAGGCGCGAATCACCCGCCTTGCAATCTCGCCGCGATTCGCAATCAAAATCTTTTGAAACACACCCTCACCTCCACACCACAATGAGTCACCTCAACACCCGATCGACCGAGCGATCACTAGGCGCTGCACTTCCGAAGTTCCTTCGCCGATTTCCAGCAACTTGGCATCCCGCAAAAACCTCTCCACCTGATACTCTTTCATATATCCGTAACCACCATGAATTTGTACCGCTTGGTCGCACGTGCGCATGCACATTTCCGAAGCGTACAACTTGGCCATGGCCGCTTCCTTGCCAAACTTACGTCCCTGATCTTTCAGCCACGCCGCTTTATACGTCAAATTCCGCGCCAACTCAATATGCATCGCCATGTCCGCAAGCTTGAACTGAATCGCCTGAAACGACGATAGACTTTGGCCGAACTGCTTTCTTTCCCTGGCGTACTGAAGCGCCTTCTCATACGCCCCCTGCGCGATGCCGACCGCCATTGCGGCAATGCCGATCCTGCCCCCGTCCAGCGTGGCAAGAAACTGCTTGAAACCGTTTCCCTCTTTGCCCAACAAATTTTCCTTAGGAATTCTCACATTATCGATAATCAGCTCTGTCGTGTTGGAGGCATGCAGCCCCATCTTCTGATAGTTAGCGAGTACCGTAAAACCAGGAGCATCGGTCGGCACGATAAACGCGCTGATTCCGCTTGTTCCCTTGCTCTTATCCGTGACAGCCGTCAGCGCCATATTCTTCGCGAAGCTTGCGTTGGTGATAAAGATTTTCGACCCGTTAATCACCCACTCGTTACCGTCCAGAACAGCGGTTGTTTGCGTCCCGCCCGCATCCGACCCGGCATTCGGCTCAGTCAGTCCAAAAGCGCCAAGGTACTCCCCAGTACAGACGGGCGTGAGGTACTGCCGCTTTTGCTCGTCCGTCCCAAACATATTGATCGGCGCGCCGCCCAGCGAAATGTGCGCCGAATACGTGATTCCGGTCGAGCCGCAGACACGGCTGAGTTCTTCGACCACAATGGCAAAGCTGACCGTATCGCCTTCCCCGCCGCCATACTCCTCTGGGAACGGCAGTCCCATCAACCCCAGTTCCGCTAGCTTGTTAAAAATATCCCTGGGAAACTCCCCTGTGCGATCACGTTCATCCGCCCCTGGCGCCACTTCTTGTTCGGCAAAATCGCGAATCATTTTTTGAATCATCAACTGCTCTTGACTCAAGTCAAAATCCACACAAATCCCCTCCTGATCACAATATGTTCACTTAGTATAGCATTAATTATTTTTATCTGTATATTTCATGCGTGGAATCACACTTATCTAGAATCCATATAGATAATGCCTACAGTTTACTAAGTACAGCTCTTCAACAGCATCATCAAACCACGCACGAATCGACGCTCTTGAACTGAATTGCTCACCACATTTGACAAAGGTTATACAAGAGCGTAAATTAGATGTATACACAGCACTAGGGGGGCTATAAGTGTTCGGGCTACAAATCAAGCAAGTGGCAAGCGCAACCGGACTGAGCGAACAGATCATCCGCAAATGGGAGCAGCGGTACGGAGCCGTCAAGCCTGAACGTTTAGAAAACGGATACAGGGTATACAGCCAACTCGACGTACAACGCTTATTGCAAATCAAGTCCCTTGTCGATCAAGGCTATCCTGTGAGTCAGGCCGTGAAATTTGTGGACGCGCAAAGCGAAGAGCGGCAAATTCACTGGTCAGCGAAGGAATCGCCGTTTCCGCCCAACCAAACGTTCAATTCATCGGTGTTTACCCCAAGACAGGATGCACCGGTGCGCCGTAACGCGTATGAGCATTGGATCGCCAACTTGCTGGAGGCGGGTGAGAAAGAACAAGTACACACCCTAGACAGTCTGCTTCATCGTGCATTTTTGCGGCACGGCCTAGAGACACTGATTCAACAGATTGTCTTGCCGTTTTTACGACTTGTCGGTGACAAGTGGGAAGCTGGAGAGTGGAGCGAAGATCAGGAACACCTTTCCTCGCTAACCGTCTGGGATTTTTTAATCCGACGGATGGTCGATATGCCCATCGTTCCCGAGGATTCTCCGTTGTTGTTGACGTCCTGCGTACCCGGCGAACGGCATGACATCATGTTGCACGTGGCTTCGCTTGAAGCTCGTCGACTGGGCTGGAACACGAGGTTTTTGGGATACTCGCCAGCACCTTCCGCGATCGAAAACGCCGTTGTCCGTATGCAACCCCAGCTTGTGCTGTTATCGATTACGACCTTGGAACCGTTACAAACCATGCCGGGCGGACTCGAATGGTTTGCCCACCTAGATCAATTTGCCGGCGCTCAAAAGCAAACCGATTTTTACTTGGGCGGTCCTGAACCGATACTCGCCGTTTGCGCCAAAGACCTCACATACATTCATGCAGCGCCAGATTTACCCGCATTTCTTCAAGCATTGGCAGTCACTGTACAAAAGTAACACGATATCCACGTATTGATGGGAAAAAGCTCCCATTAACTTCATTTTTCAATAGCAGCATAAAGGTTCTTCATTCAACGTTCACATGTGTTGTATTTGTTGACCGCTTAGTAGTTTATATGGTAAAATAGAAGTGTTTTTAATTTTAATATCATTTTAAGATAAGTAGGGATTTAGTGGAAAATATTTTGATTGAATACGCGAATACTTGGAAAGATCAGATTCCGAAAATGACGGAAGAGTTGAATTCTTTCGTAAAAAATTATCCTTTTCATGATCACATCACACGTGATCGCTCATCCTATGCGCAATTTTCTGAGTTAATGAGCGAATTTGCTAATGAACTGATCCGTGATCACGGAAGCGAGATTCAGCAGCTTTCAATAAAAATTGCTGAAGTACATAAAAAAATCGGCTTGCCAGAAAAGGCCATTGTGGAGCTAATGGGCATTTATGAGCAACAGGCAATCGAGGTGGCGAAAAGGATTCCTGATCCCAAGTGGCTTCATGTGATGCTTAGTCACATGAGGCAATATGAAACGGAAGTAATTAATGTGTTCTCACAAACTCGTGGCCGTTTCAACGAATTGGATAGTTCAGTATTTGTGATGACTCAAATAGCAGAAATGTTAACGAAATACGGAGAGTGGCATTGTGTCGTCGCCAATCGACAGGAATTTTTGTTTGATCTTCACACTGCCAATTTTCATGCAGGATTTACCAAGGGGCAGAAATTAAATGACAAACTGGTCATCGTTGAAGCGATGAGAACCAACCAGTCAGTTTATCGAATCGTCGAAAAAGATAAATCAACAACAGGAGTGGGCTATATCGCCTATGCGAGTCCAATCCGAGATGCCACGGGAACTCCGATTGGTGGTGTTGCTATTTACAGACCTCAGGAAATTGCAAAAATTAAAGACACTATTTCAAGCTTTGATCAAAGTATATCGGAGATTGAGGCTTTCGGAGAACAACTTTCAGTACAGGCTGAAAAGGCGCTTCAACAATCGAATGCTTTAACCAAAATTGCAGAGATCTTGAACGAAGATGCCAATGAAATGAGTGATGCGACACAATTTATCGCTGAAATTGCTTCCACGACCAATTTACTAGGGTTGAATGCAGCCATTGAAGCGGCACGAGCTGGTGAAGCTGGGAAGGGATTTGGGGTGGTGGCCAATGAGATGAGAAAATTGGCGAATGAAAGCAAGCACTCTGTGGAAAAAATCCGTGAACGAATCGATAAAATCACAGAAGAAACTGAACATCTGGCCTCCATCGCTCTTGGCAGTGGTGAGCAAGTGAGCGAACAGACGGCGATGGAAGAAGAATTAATTGCCTCTATGAAATTATTGAAGGAGAATAGCAGTAGCATGCAAATGTTGGTGGATCAATTTCTGTGACACCCCCTAGAATTTGTGTGTTCCCGCAGATTCACCCCCCACAGCCACATTACGCGGCATTTTAAAATAAAAAAAATCTGCAACCGGTTCGCGACTCGGATGACCGAATGACGAACGCCAGTTGCAGATTTTTTTCCGTTGCTGATTAGTACTTCCCGAAGTCAGCGCCGCCGATCGCAAGCGCTAGCCCCGGATTACGGCCTGATTTGTGTGACTTAGATGCGCGCATCCGGTCGAACAACCGCAGCATCTCCGGTGTCACTTCTTCTTTCTGCGATCTCTCGCCATTGCCATTGAGAGCAAAACGTCCAACCATCGACTTTAAGATTTCCGCCTGCCCCGACAGTTCCTCACTCGCAGCAGCACCCTCTTCGGAGGAAGCCGAGTTAGACTGCACCACTTGCGAAACCTGGATGATGCCTTGATTCACTTGCAAGATGCCCGCCGATTGTTCGTTGGACGCGCGGGCAATTTGACCGACAAGATTGGCGGCGTCAGCAATCCCCTGCACGATCTGCGTGAGTGAGGCCGCCGTATCCGTGGCGATGCTCGACCCGTCTGCCACCTTGCGCATGGAGCTTTCAATGAGCAACGTGGTTTCCTTGGCGGCTTCCGCACTCCGCGCGGCTAGGTTGCGCACTTCTTCGGCGACGACCGCAAACCCTTTGCCGTGCTGTCCCGCTCTTGCTGCCTCTACCGCCGCATTCAAGGCCAAAATGTTGGTCTGGAAGGCAATTTCGTCAATCACTTTGATGATTTTAGAAATGTTGTTGGACGCTTCATTGATGTCCGACATCGCCGATAGCATCTCCACCATGTGCGAGTTGCCGCGTTCCGCTTGCGCCTTCGCTGACAGCGCCAAATCGTTCGCTTGGTTGGCGTTATTGGAGTTGATTTTTGTTTGCGTGGAAATCTGTTCCATGGTCGCCGTCAATTCCTCGACCGCGCTCGCTTGCTCTGTCGCGCCTTGCGATAACGCCATTGCCGACTCTGATACCTGATGTGCGCCAATCGCCACTTGATCCGCCGATTGCTGAATGTCGCTCAAAGTATGGTTGAATGCATCAAGGATCTTCGTCAAGGATGCCTTAATTTCCGCAAAATCTCCGATGTAGTCGCGCGTGATGCTGATGCGCAGGTTTCCGTCCGCCACCTCGCCCAGAACTTGGCTAATCTCGCCAATATACCCAGATAAACTTTGTACCGTGTCGTTCAATGAGGTCTTAATGGCGGCAAAGTCGCCACGATACTCACGATCAATTTCGACATCCAGTTTGCCATTTGCCACCGCTGACAACACAGTGCTGATTTCACTGACGTAGGCGGACAAGGTTTTGATGGTTTCGTTGAGCGAATTCTTGATCTTGGCATGATCGCCTTTGTAGTTCCCCTTAACGGAGCCAGTGAGATTGCCCTTTGACATTTCTTCCAGTACTGCAGCCGCTTCGTTGACGGGTTCAATAATCGCGTCGATGAGGCCGTTCATCCCATTCATCAACACCGCCCAGTCACCCTTAAACTTCTTCTCGTCAGCTCGCTCACTTAACTGACCCTCACGAGAGGCCTCAATCAGGCGGCCAATTTCGCTGTTTACGTCTATCGAGTTTTTCCTCAAAAGTTCCAAATTGTCGTTGATAAACGCTTTTTTTCCGGGAAATTTCTCAAGTTCTGCGGCAAAGTTGCCACGAGCGAATTCGGCCACGCACGCCATCGCCTTCTTTTTGATGGTGATGTGCGATTGCACCAGCTCATTGACGGAAACCGCCATATCTTTGTAGATCCCATTTAATGCGGCAGCGTCCATCACCACGTCGATATCTCCGCGCTGATGTTCATCTGCCATTTTTTTTAATTCAGACCTATACTGATGAAGTTGCTGTGTCATCTCCACAAAGTAGCGTGTAACGGATTGAATGGTCATGACCATCACCGATCCCACCACCGCCGCCGCCATGACGAC
>JAJZCL010000031.1 GCA_021846165.1 Bacillota bacterium
ACCGTTATCTGGAACTGCGCAAGAAAGTCCTCGGCCTCGACAGCGTTCGGATGTACGACAAGTACGTGCCACTGGCCGCCGAGGAGCGCAAACACTACGACTTTGCAGAGGGGTTTGCGCTCGTCAAGGAGGGTTTGCGTCCGCTTGGCGACGAGTACGGCGCGATCCTCGATCAGGCGGTCAGTGATCGCTGGATTGACGTGTATGAAAGCGCGGGCAAGCGCAGCGGTGCCTATTCGACTGGATTTTACGCGACGAAACCATACGTATTGCTCAATTATCAAGGCGAATACGACAGCGTTTCGACACTCGCGCACGAACTCGGCCACAGCATGCACTCGTACTTGACCTGGCACACGCAACCGCCGCACTACGCGCACTACTCGATCTTTCTGGCGGAAATCGCCAGCACGGTCAACGAAACACTGCTCGTCAATCACCTGCTGAGGACGACGGATGACCAAAAGCTGCGCGCGTCGTTGATTAATCAGCAGCTTGATTCGATGACGGCGACAATCTACCGCCAGACGATGTTCGCCGAGTTCGAGTGGCTGGCGCACCGCCGCGTCGAGGAAGGCCAGGCGTTGACACACGACACGCTCTGCGAGTTGTACGGAAGTTTGAACGATGAGTATCACGGTTCCGCCTTCGCGAGAGACGGGCGTTCTTCGGCAGAGTGGTCGCGGATTCCTCATTTTTACCATTCATACTATGTGTACCAGTATGCGACCGGCATGAGCGCCGCGCTGGCGTTTGCCGAGCGCATCTTGAACGGCGGATCGCAGAATGTGGACAAATACCTCGGATTTTTGCGCAGTGGCGCAAAGGACTACCCGCTTGAGGTGCTGAAAGAGGCGGGGCTTGACATGACTGACCCGACGATTGTCACACAAGGGTTATCGATGTACGGGGAACTGCTCAAGGAGATGGAGTCGCTGATCGGCTAACGCTCACTCGTCTTTGGTGTTCAGTTTTTGAATAAAATCAGTCAATAATTGCAGTGCGGTGGCGGAGGAGTGCCGATTCTCGTAAAGCTTTTGCGCGAGATTCAGGTAGTCCTCCGCTTCTGGGTTGAGGATGAACGCCACCCGGTCGGGTCGTGATTCGCGGCTCCATGCGACCACATCCTCGGCAATTCTTTCGTACGAATTTGCTGGCGAGGGGGTTTCGGGATAAGGGGTGTCGCCGTCCGTCGCAGCGGGGCTGAGATTCAATAGTCGATACATGGAAATTGACAACGCATTTGATACTTGGTACACGTAATCGACGGAAGGGCTTTTGCGGGCGCCCTTTTCCAGCGCAGACAAATGACTGACGGATAGCCCAGAGCGTTGCGCCAGTTCGTCCAGTGACCAGTTGCGGTCTTTGCGAAGTTGATGAAGGACTTGGCCATTAAAACGATGATTGGAAGGCATGGTTCACCTCTACTTTGATTTACCTGATATTATAAGGTGCTTTACACAATTGTGTAAAGCGCTATCCGGGGAAACTTAAAAAAAATCCCGCCAACATTGTAAGTTGACGGGGAGATGACGCATATTTGACATGCCGTCTGCGTTCTTCAATATGCCCTTGCGTACCAGACAGTGTGTTGGGCAGGATGTCCGCAAGCCACGCAGTGATCAATGTGGGCAGGCGGATCGAAGGGAATGTTGCGGCTGGTGGAACCCGTTTTTTCCTTGACCAGCGCTTCGCATGCGTCGTTGCCGCACCAGCCGGCGAGAGCGAATCCGCGTTCTTGACGTACGATGGTTGCCAGTTCGTCAATGCTTTGCGCACGTTTCGAGTGTTCCTTTTGAAAAGCGAGCGCGCGCTCATACATGGAGGATTGGATGTCATCAAGCAACGCGACGATCTGAGTGGCAACATCGGCAAGCGGAACGGTGAGTTTAGCTCCCGTATCCCGCCGCGCCAGCATGGCCTGCCCTGCATCCAGATCGCGTGGCCCCAGTTCTAAGCGGAGTGGGATGCCGCGCAGCTCGTATTCATTGAACTTCCAACCCGGGCTAAGGTCTACGCGCGCGTCCATTTTGACGCGGACATTCGCATTCTGTAGCGCACTCATGAGTTCATTCGCGGCAGCCAGCACGCGCTCGCGCGTTTTGGCGGGGCCAATCGGGATGACGATTACCTGCGTCGGCGCGATTTTGGGTGGCAGTTGCAAGCCGCGGTCGTCGCCGTGTACCATGATCAGCGCACCAAGAATGCGCGTACTCATGCCCCACGAGGTCGTGTGCGCGAATTTACGTTCGTTATCCTTGTCTAGAAATTGGATATCGAAACTGCGAGCAAAGTTTTCTCCCAGGTAATGCGAGGTGCCCGCCTGCAACGCCTTGCCATCCTTCATCATCGACTCGATAGAATAGGTCGCCACGGCACCAGGGAACTTTTCCGAAGGTGTCTTCTGTCCCTTGATCACCGGGATGCATAGTGTCGATTCGACAAACTCCGTATAAACGTCCAACATCTTGCGCGTTTCTTCCCTCGCCTCTTCCTCTGTGGCGTGGGCGGTGTGACCTTCTTGCCACAAGAACTCGCTCGTGCGAAGAAACGGCAGCGTTCGTTTTTCCCAGCGCACGACGTTCGCCCACTGGTTGATCAGGAGGGGCAGATCGCGATAGGACTGAATCCACTGGCTGTACATATAGCCGATGACCGTTTCTGACGTCGGACGCACGGCGAGCCGTTCTTCCAACTTCTCACCGCCCACCTCCGTTACCCATGGAAGTTCCGGGTTGAATCCCTCCACGTGTTCCTTTTCCTTTTCCAAAAAACTTTCCGGAATGAACAATGGAAAATACGCATTGCGGTGTCCCGTCGCCTTAAAGCGGCGATCGAGATCCTGCTGGATCGCTTCCCACAGCTCATAACCGTCCGGCTTGAATACAATGCACCCGCGCACCGGCGCGTAATCCATCAAATCCGCCTTGGTGATCGTGTCGATATACCAGCGCGAAAAATCTTCGCTTTGTGGCGTGATGGCCTTGACAAATTCCTTTTCTGGCGCCACGTCAGTTCCTCCTAATTTGTTCCGCTTATTGTATGCATGTACTGCATTATACACGAAACCAACTTGTAATTGATTTCTCAAAAAGTTGCTTTCCTAAATTCCTCAAATGGGGAAATTAATTATACTATAAGAGAATAGAAGGACGGTGATCGATATGACACGACAAGAACTTGGCAAACGGGTGCGTTCAGAGCGAATCCGGGCAGGACTGAGTGTCAAAGAACTGGCAGAGAATGCAGAGGTTTCTGCCAGCTACATTTACGCGATTGAATCGGGCACGCGTGGCACCCACATCGAAAAATTAAATCGTATTGCTAGTGCGCTTGGGATGACGCTGCAAGACCTATGGTCGGAAAAACTGCATTAGAATCATCATTCACTTTGTAATATACTTGATGGTAATTTGAAAGGTGGCGACAAGTTGGCGGAGGTACTGGAGCAAGAGGTGCGCGACGGGGTTTTGTATTTATGGATTAACCGCCCCGAAGTCATGAACGCGATCAATCCGGATGTGCTAAAGACATTGCATGAGAAGCTCGATGCGGCGCGCAACGACGCAGAGGTGAGAACCGTTGTGTTGAGCGGTCGCGGCAGGGCGTTCTGCGCCGGGCAGGAACTGAATCCGGCACTGCTTGGCGGTGGCGTGAAGGTTCGGGAAATGGTTTTGACGATGTACAACCCTGTCATTGAAGCAATGAAGAATTTGCAAAAGCCGATTATCGCGAGCGTCAACGGCGCTGCGGTGGGCGCTGGCCTCAGTTTGGCGCTGGCGGCAGACCTGCGCATCGCATCTGTCGAGGCAAGTTTTTCCATGGCGTTTGGCAAAATTGGCCTGGCGCCTGATAGCGGCGCGAGTTACTACCTGCCCCGACTCGTGGGGTTATCCAAAGCGATGGAGTGGGCGCTTTTTGGTACGATGGTCGACGCCAACACCGCGCTTGCGAGTGGGCTCGTGAATGATGTAGTGGCGGCAGACAAGCTTGCGGAAGAAACGCACCGCATCGCGGCGGCGCTTGCCAAAGGTCCGACGGTGGCGCTTGGTCTGACGAAGCGAGCGTTGTACGAAGGCGTATCGGGCGCTCTTGCGGACGCGCTCGAACGCGAGGCGCTATACCAGCAACTCGCATCAGAAACGCATGATTTTCGCGAAGGCGTAGGAGCGTTCCAACAAAAGCGCGCGCCGAAGTTTCTCGGCAAGTAAACGCATCAACAGGTAGCTCCTCAATTGCTACAGAGAACGTTGCGCAGGGACAATGATCCTGTTAAGGGGATGATGGCATGCAAATTGACAAACTGCGCAATCGTTCTGTCGATCAGTTATTTGAGGCGATGTTAAAACTGGAAACAGTTGAGGAGTGTTACCGATTTTTTGACGATCTCTGCACAATGGGGGAGATCGAGTCGCTTGCCCAGCGTTTAGAGGTGGCGCGGATGTTGAATAGCGGTTTGACGTACAGCCATATCGAAGCGGAAACGGGCGCCAGCACGGCAACGATCAGTCGTGTCAAACGTTGTTTGAATTATGGGTCGGACGGCTATCACCTGGTTCTGGAACGCTTAAAGAAGAGATAGCGATGTGAATGCATTTGACGTCAAGAGCCAGAAGGTGATATAGTACGCATTGTTATCGGAATGTAGCTCAGCTTGGTAGAGCGCACGGTTCGGGACCGTGAGGTCGCAGGTTCGAATCCTGTCATTCCGACCAATATATGCTTAAAGCTGCCTGATTAGGCAGATTTTTTATTTTTTTACGTGTGCGGATTCAAGGAGAGGGTTTTGTGAAAAGTGCCAACTTTACTCCGCAGGTCGGCGTGATCATGGGAAGCGAGTCAGATTATGAAACCATGCGGCATGCGATTGAAGTTTTGCAGGCGTTTCGGGTTCCGTATGAGGCGGAAGTTGTGTCGGCGCACCGCACGCCGGATAAGTTGTATCAGTATGCCAAGTCTGCTCGTGAGCGGGGACTGAAGGCAGTGATCGCCGGGGCGGGCGGCGCGGCGCACCTGCCGGGAATGGTGGCGGCGCTAACGATCCTGCCGGTGATTGGCGTCCCTGTGCAATCAAGGGCGTTAAACGGTCTGGACAGTCTGTTGTCGATCGTGCAAATGCCGGGCGGCGTGCCTGTTGCCACTGTGGCGATCGGCACTGCGGGCGCGAAGAATGCGGGGCTTCTCGCCGTTTCGATCCTGGCGGTGAACGATGCGCAATTGGCGGAACAACTTGAAGATTACCGTGCGAACCAGACGATGCAAGTGTTAAAGCAGAACCTGCCCGGGAATGAGCGAAAATGATACCACTGAGGTTGGGAATCATGGGTGCGGGGCAACTGGCGCAGATGACCTGCCTAGCAGGACAGGAAATGGGTTACGAGATGCACGTGTACGCAAGCCGCGCCGATGAACCGGCGGCGCTGGTGGCGGATCGGGTGTGGCTTGGCGAACTGCGCGATGCGGCGCACGTGCGGGAATTTGCGCAGGCGGTGAGCGCGTTTGCCTATGACACAGAACACCTGCCGATTGCCTCCGTGCGCTTGGCGGCGGAGTATGCGTGCGCGTGTCCCTCGCCCGATCTATTGCAAGCTACGCAAAATCGCATTCGCGAACGGGAGTTATTGCAGTCGCTGCGTGTGCCGATCCCGCAGGTCGCATTCATCAGATCGGAGGCGGAAGCGGTGGCAGTGGCGGGGGAATTCACCTTTCCCGCCGTCTTAAAAACGGCGGAGCAGGGTTACGACGGCAAAGGGCAAATCAAAATCACACGGGCAGAGGGTCTTTTGGGCGCTTGGTGCGAACTTGGGGGAGTACCGTGTGTGCTAGAGGCGTGGATTGATTTTCGAAAAGAGATGTCGGTGATCGTCGCTCGTGGCATGAACGGCGACATACAGGTATATCCGGTTATCGACAACGACCACGTCGACCATATTTTACATAAATCATCCGTTCCGTCTGTGTTACCGCGTGAAGTGCAAGAGGAAGCGGTTCGCATCGCCCGCCTGATTGCCGACAGGACGCAGTTGGTGGGGCTGCTGGCGGTGGAAATGTTCTATACTCAAAGTGGTGAGGTATGGGTCAACGAACTTGCGCCGAGGCCGCACAACTCGGGTCATCACACGCAGGTATCCACAACGACCAGCCAGTTTGCGCAACTTGTGCGGGCGCTGGCCGGGGATAAGCTGGGCACCGTCGCAACGCGCCCGGCGGTGATGTTGAATTTGCTAGGTGATTTGTTTTTGGGTGCGAATGCGAGCAAGGACTACCTGAAGCCAGGGTTTAAGTGGGCGTCGGATCGTGCTGTCAATGTGTTTTTTTATGGGAAAAAAGAAGCGCACGCAGGTCGTAAAATGGGTCACATCATCGCGGTTGGAGATACTCTGCCGGAGGCGGAAGAGCAGGCCTGTGCGCTATATCGGCAGTATGGCGCGGAAAGGATGGGAGATCATGGCGACAGTCGATAAGTTGACAGCCGAATCCTTGCTGGAGAGGTTGAACGAACAGCAGCGTGATGCCGTGCAATCGACGGAGGGTCCTTTGCTCGTCATCGCGGGTGCGGGTAGTGGCAAGACGAGCGTGCTGACAACGCGCATCGCGTACTTGCTCGGCGTGAAAAATGTGGCCCCCTGGAGCATTCTTGCGATTACCTTTACGAACAAGGCGGCGAAGGAGATGCGCGAGCGGGTGGCGAATCTGGTCGGCAGCGTCGCCGTCGACATGTGGGTGTCGACGTTTCACTCCATGTGTGTTCGCATCCTGCGTCGCGAAATCGATCCGCTCGGGTATACGGGGAGCTTTACGATCCTCGATGCTGCCGACCAGTTGACGGCGGTCAAACAGGTGTGTGAAGAATTGAATCTGGACGTGAAGCGATTTGATCCGCGGATGCTCGCTTCTGCGATCAGTCATAACAAAAATCGCCTGATATCGGTGGAGCGGGCGCACCAACAGGCCGGCAACAAGAACGAGCAGACCGTGGCTCAGGTGTACGAGGGGTATCAAAAGAAACTGAAAGCGATCAACAGCCTGGATTTTGACGATTTGATCATAAAAACGGTAGAACTTTTTGAAAAACATCCACAAACGCTGGATTTTTATCAGAAAAAGTTCCAGTACGTGTTGGTTGATGAGTATCAGGACACAAATCACAGTCAGTACCGCTTGGTCAAACTCTTGGCGGGACGCCATCAGAACCTGTGCGTGGTGGGTGACTCGGATCAGTCAATCTACCGCTGGCGGGGGGCGGACATCAGCAACATCTTGTCGTTTGAACGCGATTACCCCGCTGCCAAGGTGGTCAAATTAGAGCAGAATTACCGCTCAACGAAGACCGTTCTGCATGCGGCTAACGGCGTGATTGCGAACAACCTGACGCGCCCAGAAAAGGTGCTTTGGACTGACAACGTCGAAGGATTGCCGATCCGCTACTTTCGTGCGTATGACGAGCAAGAGGAGGCGCGTTTTCTGGTGGACGAAGCGTACCGCCGGAAACATGAGGATCAGTTACCGTACCGTGACGTGGCGGTGTTGTACCGCACTAATGCGCAGTCTCGGGTCATTGAGGAAATGTGCATCAAATCAGGGATCCCTTATCACATCTACGGTGGACTTAAATTTTACGAGCGCAAGGAAATTAAGGACTTGCTCGCCTACTTGCGTTTGCTTGCCAATCCTAACGACGACCTGTCGTTTTTGCGCGTTGTGAACGTGCCGCGGCGCGGAATTGGGGACGGTTCGATCGCGCGACTGAACGACTATGCCCAGCAGAGGTCGTTATCGCTGTTTCAGGCGGCGCAGGACGCTGGTTACCTCGGTCTGGCGGTTCGCTTTGTGGAACCGCTGGAGGCGTTTACAAGTCTGATCCGGCAGTTGTCAGCGATGCAGGAGTATATGAACGTGACGGAGTTAACGCAGGAAGTGTTGGATCGCAGCGGTTACCGATCCATGCTTTTGAAGGAAGGCTCGATTGAGGCGCAAACGCGGCTTGAGAACGTGGAAGAACTGCTGTCTGTGACGAGAGAATACGATAAGCAGAACGAGGCGGGCAACCTGCTCGGGTTTTTGACTGACGTGGCGCTGGTGGCAGATGCGGACATGGAAAAAGGTTCGCAGGAGGGCATTACGCTGATGACCCTGCACAGTGCGAAAGGATTGGAGTTTCCCGTCGTGTTTCTGGTCGGGATGGAGGAGGGTGTGTTTCCCCATCATCGCGCTGCGTCCGAATTGCAGGAACTGGAAGAAGAGAGGCGTCTGTGTTACGTTGGAATCACGCGGGCGATGCGCGAGTTGTACCTGACTAATGCGCTGAATCGGACGCTGTACGGTCAGACCAGAAGCAATCCGCCGTCACGGTTTTTGGTGGAAATTCCAAGCGGGACAATGGTGGAGGTGACGCACAAGCGCGTCGGTGCTGCCAAGTCGCTGCGGGCAATCGGAGCTGCGGAAGGCAAGCTCGAAAACATCCCAAACCGTTATGGCAACGTGAACGAGAACTGGCGTGTTGGTGATCGGATCGAACACCGTAAGTGGGGAATCGGCGTCATTACAAGAACGGAAGGTTCAGGCGAAGAGCTAGAAGTGATGATCGTTTTTCCCGATCCGATCGGAGAGAAAAAATTGATGGTCAAGTATGCGCCCATTCAGAAGGCGAGGGAAGGCGATGAGTGACGCGCACGAGCGCCTGGAGGCGTTGCGTGGCAAAATCCGCGAACTGGATTACCGGTATCACGCGCTTGACGATCCGGTCGTCAGTGACATCGAGTATGACCGACTGTTCAGGGAGCTAGTGGAACTGGAGACTAAACACCCGGAGTGGGCGTCGCTCGATTCGCCGACGCAGCGGGTGAGCGGGGTGGTCTTGGAAGGCTTTCAGAAGGTGCGTCACAGCATGCCGATGCTGTCGCTTGGCAACGCGTTCTCAGAGGGCGACTTGCGCGAGTTTGACCGTCGCGTGAAGGAGCTTGGCGGCAGCCTGCCCAAATACTTAGCAGAACTGAAGATTGACGGCCTTGCCACGTCGCTCGTCTATGAAGATGGACTGTTGGTCAGAGGGGCGACGCGCGGCGACGGAGTCGTGGGCGAGGACATCACGGAGGGACTGAAAACCATCAAGGCGATCCCGCTGCGCTTGCGCGAACCACTGTCAATCGAGGTGCGGGGCGAGACGTACATGCCGCGCCAGTCGTTTGCGCGACTGAATCAGGAGCGCATGACGGCGGGCGAATCGCTTTTTGCCAACCCGCGCAACGCAGCGGCAGGTTCGCTACGTCAACTCGACAGCGCACTGGTTGCCAAGCGGCAATTGTCGTTTTTTGCGTATACACTTGCCGCGCCAGAAGGTCTTGTCGCGTCCCAACGCGAGGCGCTGGTGCGAATGGCGGAGTGGGGGTTTCCGGTTAATCCCAAGTGGCGTGAGTGTGTTTCGATTGCTGAGGTAATGGAGTATATCCGCTGGGCGGAGTCGGTGCGGGGAACGCTGGGATACGACATCGACGGCGCGGTGGTCAAGGTCGACGACTTCGAGTTGCAGCGAAGACTTGGCACGACGGCGAAGACCCCGCGCTTTGCGATCGCTTACAAGTTTGCGGCAGAGCAGTCGGAGGCGCGGGTGCTGGGGATTGAACTTGGCGTTGGCCGGACGGGAGTGGTGACACCGACCGCTGTCATCGAACCGGTGCCGCTCGCGGGCACGATGGTCAGTCGCGCCACCTTGCATAACGAAGACTTTATTCGTGAAAAAGGCATTCGCGTCGGTGACCTCGTACTGGTGCAAAAGGCGGGCGACATCATCCCTGAAATTGTCGCTGTCATTGAAGCTGCCAGAACTGGCGAAGAGCAGGCGTTTGCTATGCCTGACAAGTGTCCCGCGTGCGGAGCAGTGCTTGTGCGAAGCGAGGGGGAGGCGGCGCTGCGCTGTGTGAACGAAGCCTGTCCTGCGAAAACAGTCGAGCAGTTGATCCACTTTGCCTCGCGCACAGCGATGGATATCGAGGGTTTGGGCGAAGCGCTCGTCGAGGCACTGTACGACGCGGAACTGGTCAAAAATGTCGCTGATTTTTACCGCTTGACAAAGGAGCAGTTACAAGGTCTTGAGCGAATGGGGGCAAAGTCCGCAACCAACGTTCTCGCGGCGATCGACAAAAGTCGCGAGCAACCGATCGAGCGCCTGCTGTTCGGGCTTGGGATTCGCCACGTCGGGGCGAAAGTGGCGCAAGTGCTGGCGCGGCGCTTTCAGACGCTGGATCGCTTGATGCAGGCAAGCGTCGCGGATTTGCTCGAAATCGACGATGTAGGGCCGAAACTGGCGGAAAGCGTAGTGGGGTATTTTGCTGATCCTGGCAATCGGCATGTGATCGAGAAATTGCGCGAGTTGGGTTTGCGCTTTGATACCGACCTGCGGGAAGTCGCGCCGACAGGGTTGCCGTTCGCCGGCAAAGTGGTCGTTTTGACGGGCACTTTGCAAACGCTGACCCGCCAGGAAGCGCAGGCGCTGATTGAGGCGCAGGGAGGGAAGGTTAGCGCCAGCGTGAGCAAAAAAACCCACTTTGTGATCGCGGGCGCGAACGCTGGTTCGAAACTGGAAAAGGCGGAACAGATTCTTCGGGAAACCCCGGGTGCTCCGCTCCGCATACTGGGGGAGGAAGAGTTGTTGGCGATGCTGGGGGTCTCCCGAAGTGAATTGTAATTACCTGCCGCGGATGAATTCGTTGACGTTTTGCTTATAACGGCGCCGAATTCGTACAAACTGATAACGGGAGCTGTAGCGCCCGGCCAGAAATGCGGCGGGGACAAGCGCGATGGCGCCGGTGAGCCACCAGTTCATTAAGGGTCAACTCCTTTGTCAGAAAAGGATATGTCTTGTTGCAAAGTATGTTGACGTAGCGCTGTTTAGAATTCATCGTGCAATTAGCCCAAACGATTTTGTCCAATACGCTGTCCTTATCCATCCAAAAACTCATGTTCACCAATTAGGGATCTGATATACTTACAACGGTTGTTGAACAAGGGGAGGCAATTATCGCAATGCGGTACTTTATGGCCGTCGTCGTCAGTTTCGCGTTTGTTTACTTCACGGTTCCTTTTGTGCAGAAGTTGGCGTTGAAGACAGGTTTTGTAGATATCCCTAATCAGCGCAAGATTCACACGAATCCGATTCCGTTGCTTGGTGGACTTTCCATCTACCTTGGCTTCGTGTTGACGGGTGGGGCGTTTGGCAACCATTCCCCTGAGTTTTGGGGCATTTTGCTCGGTGGATTAATGATTTTTGTGATTGGCATCATTGATGATTTTTATAAAACAAGGCACAAAGAACTGGCGGCGTGGCCGAAGTTTCTGGTTCAGATTGTCGCGGCTAGTTTGTTGCCGGCGTTTGGCGTGAGCATTCAAGGCATCAATATTCCGTTTATGCACAATTCGTATATTATGTTTCCGATTTGGCTGCGTGTGTTTGCTACCGTTGTATGGGTGGTCGGCATCACGAACATGATGAACTTCCTGGACGGGGTTGACGGCTTGGCGGCGGGAATTGCCGCCATATCCGGGACGACCCTGTTTTTTATTGCGCTGCTAAAAGGCCACAGCGCGATGGCGCTGCTCTCGGTGACGTTGATTGGCAGTGCGCTTGGCTTTTTGCGCCACAACTTTCACCCGGCGAGGATCTTCATGGGGGATGCGGGGGCGACGTTTTTGGGGTATGTGCTGGCCTCAATTGCAGTTGGTGGGGCGTTCAAGTCGGCGACGCTGATCTCGGTTCTGATTCCAGTGTTGGCGCTTGGCGTGCCGATTATGGACGCTTTTTACGTGATCATTCGCCGCATGAGGGAGCGCCGTCCGATTTACGTGGCGGACAAGGGTCATACATTTCATTACTTGATGCGCTCAGGACTGAGCCAAAAGCAGACGGTGACCTTTCTTTACCTGCTTGGCATCTGTTTTTCCCTCGTGTCAATCGTTATTTTTCTTGTGCAAAAGTAAACCTCGCAGCAATGAGAACACTGTGTAGAGTCACCGAAGACGAGGGCTTCGGCGGCTCATTTTGTCTGTGGTATAATCCAAGAATGACCTGTTTGCGGAGGAAAATAAGATGAGCTTGTCTAAAAAAGACGTGGAGTATGTGGCGGCGCTTGCCCGATTGCACGTGACGGAAGTTGAAAAAGAAGCGTTGTCAGCGGAACTGAGCCGCATTCTGGAGTATGCGGGTGAACTGAAAAAACTGGACTTGGCTGGCGTCGAACCGACCAGCCATGTCGGTGTGACGCAAACGGTGGTGCGCAAGGATGAGCCACGCGCGTCGCTGCCGTTGGCAACGGTACTCGCCAACGCGCCGGACGCAGAAGAGGATCAATTCAAAGTGCCGGCGATACTGGAGGGGTAAAGGCGTGCAGGATTTGACGGTGGGAATTGCACAATTGCATGACTGGTTAAAAAGCGGCGATGTGACGAGCCTGGATTTGGTGGCAGCGAGTTTTGCCCGAATCGGCGCGATCGATTCTGCCGTGCAGGCGTTTTTGACGGTGACGGAGGAAGCAGCGCTCGTTCGCGCGAAGGAGAACGCAGGCAAAACGCCGGACGGGATCCTTGATGGCATCCCGTTCGCGCTAAAGGACAACATGGCGACGCGCGGCGTCAAGACCACCTGCGGCAGCAGAATCCTTGAGGAGTACATACCGCCTTACTCGGCAACGGTGATGGACAGGCTTGATGCGGCGGGCGGGGTACTCGTCGGCAAGCTGAACATGGACGAGTTTGCGATGGGGTCGTCGACGGAAAACTCAGGCTTTTTTCCGACGCGCAATCCGTGGAACCTTGGCACCGTGCCGGGCGGATCGAGCGGTGGCGCGGCGGCGGCGGTGGCCTCCGGTATGGTGCCGTACGCGCTCGGTTCGGACACGGGCGGGTCGATTCGGCAGCCAGCCGCCTACTGCGGGGTGGTTGGACTGAAGCCGACGTATGGCCGCGTGTCGCGCTATGGACTCGTGGCATATGCGTCGTCACTCGATCAGATCGGGCCGCTCACTCGCACGGTGGAGGATGCAGCGCTCGTGCTTCAGGCGATTGCCGGTTATGATCATCGCGACTCGACTTCGGTCAACCTGCCGGTGCCAGACTATATGACGGCGCTGACGGGCGATATTCGCGGGTTGCGGATTGGGCTACCGAAAGACTATTTTGCCCACGATATGGATGCAGGCATGCGCAAGGTGATGGACGCGGCGATGGAGGTACTGCGCGGACTCGGCGCGGAACTCGTCGAGGTGGAACTGCCGCACACGGAGTACGCGCTGTCCGCTTATTATTTGATCGCGCCCGCCGAGGCGTCGTCCAACTTGGCGCGCTACGACGGCGTGCGCTATGGGTTTCGCGCAAAGGACGCAGAAAACCTGCTCGACATGTACAATAAGACGCGCAGTCGCGGTTTTGGTACAGAAGTCAAGCGGCGCATCCTGATCGGCACTTATGCGCTGTCGTCTGGTTATTACGACGCGTACTACAAGCGTGCGCAACAGGTGCGCACGCTGATTCGACGGGATTTTGAAACAGCATTCGAGCGGGTGGATCTGGTGTTTGCGCCGACTGCGCCAACAACGGCGTTCAAGTTAGGAGAGAAGACCAGCGACCCACTGACGATGTACCTGAGCGACATTTACACGATTCCTGTGAATTTGGCGGGACTTCCCGCGATCAGCGTGCCCTGCGGCTTGATTGACGGCATGCCGGCGGGACTGCAACTCATCGGTCGCATGTTCGACGAGGCGACCGTCTTGCGGGCGGCGCACGCCTATGAGCAAGCAACGGAGTGGACAGGCAAGCGGCCACAGGCGATAGGGGGACAAGCGTAAATGGCGCTGGAAACGGTCATCGGTCTTGAGATACATGTCGAACTTGCGACAAAGACGAAAATTTTTTGCAACTGTGCAAATGAGTTTGGCGCTCCTCCCAACACGCATGTGTGTCCGGTGTGCATGGGCAGTCCCGGCGTGTTGCCAGTGTTGAACGAAGAAGCCTTGGGGCTCGGCATTCGCGCGGCGCTGGCGCTCAACTGCGAGGTGCGGCGCGACAGTAAGTTTGATCGGAAAAATTATTTTTATCCTGACAACCCGAAAGCGTACCAAATTTCCCAGTACGACGAGCCGATCGGCGAACACGGGTATGTGGAGATCATGGTGGGCGAGGAGAAGCGACGCATCGGCATCACGCGCGTCCATCTTGAGGAGGATGCTGGAAAACTCAACCATGCTGCCTTTGAGGACGCTTCGTATGTGGATTTTAACCGCGCGGGTGTCCCGTTGATTGAGATCGTGTCAGAGCCTGACATCCGTTCGGCGGAAGAGGCAAGGCTTTTTCTCGAAGAACTGAAAGCGATCATGCAGTACTGCCTGATTTCCGACTGCAAGATGGAAGAAGGGTCGCTGCGCTGTGACGCGAACATTTCTTTGCGTCCGGTGGGGCAGGAAACTCTTGGCACGAAAACGGAAATCAAAAACATGAACAGCTTTCGCAATGTGCAGCGCGGCCTTGAGTACGAACGCTCGCGGCAGGCGGCTATGCTGGGCGCCGGAGAGTCTATTTCGCAGCAGACGCTGCGTTGGGATGAGGCGAGCGCTACGACGGTGGTGATGCGTTCCAAAGAGGACGCGCACGATTATCGGTATTTTCCTGACCCGGATTTGCC
This sequence comes from Bacillota bacterium, assembly GCA_021846165.1. Taxonomy (GTDB): domain Bacteria; phylum Bacillota; class Bacilli; order Alicyclobacillales; family SLC66; genus JAJZCL01. The sequence goes on from JAJZCL010000031.1 coordinate 14,672, forward strand.
GAGAATACGACTAGCGGAGGAATACATCGAGGAGCGCGGGCGGGAAATCCCCGAACTGCCGTCGGCAAGGCGCGATCGCTTTGAACGGGGGTACGGACTTCCCGCTTATGATGCAGGGGTGTTGACGGCGATGCGGTCACTTGCCGACTATTTCGACGAGACGGCCAAACACGTCACCGACCCAAAAACTGCGAGCAACTTGATCATGGGGGAAATCCTTGCGTATTTGAATGCGGCAGGGAAGGACATCGCGAATTTGCCGATGCGTCCGCGCCAGTTGGCGGATCTGATCGGGCTGGTCGAGGACGGAACGATTTCGACAAAAATAGCAAAAGATGTTTTAAAAGGTATGATGAGTTCGGGTAAGGACGCAAATGCAATCATCGCGGAACAGGGATTGGTGCAGATTTCGGACGAGGGGCAGTTGCGGGAAATCGCTTTGCGTGTGATTGCGGCGAACCCGAAGTCGGTCGCGGACTATCTGGCGGGGAAGGACAAGGCAATCGGTGCGCTTGTCGGTCAGGTCATGAAGGAAACGAAAGGGAAGGCCAATCCGCAACTGATCAACAAGATCATCGCCGAGTTGATTCGGCAGGCTTGATGCAAGGAGGTGAATGCGGGTGAGGCCGAGAATCCGCATCATCTATAATCCTACGGCGGGCAAAGAGATCGTGAAGGGGAAGCTCCACTATATCCTCGACGTGCTGGAAGAATCGGGGTTGGAAGCCTCTGCGTTTGCCACTAAAGGGGCGGGAGACGCTACAAGGGCGGCGGCGTTTGCGGTAGACGAGGGTTTTGATTATCTTGTCGTCTGCGGGGGCGATGGAACGGTCAACGAAGTGGTGAACGGTCTAGCGCGTAAGGATCGTCGTCCGCCGCTGGGAATCATCCCTGCCGGTACTACGAACGACTTGGCAAGGGCGCTTGGGATTCCCACGCAGATTGAAGAGGCGGCGCTGACGGTGGCGCGCCGCTTTTCGATTCAGTTTGACTTAGGGCAAATCGGGGAAGACCGCTACTTTGTGAACATTGCCGCCTGTGGAAAACTGACGGAAATCACGTATGATGTGCCGAGCAAAATGAAGACCATGCTCGGCTACTTGGCGTATTACATGAAGGGACTCGAACTCTTGCCGCGTCTGCGCCCGATCCACTTGCACGTTGAATCGGACGCGCGGCGTTTTGACGGCAAGGTGATGCTGTGCCTGATTACGAACTCAAGGCATGTGGCGGGTTTTCGCGATGTGGCGCCAAGCGCATTGGTCAACGATGGGCTGTTTGACGTGATTCTCGTCAAGCGGACAAATATTGGCGAACTGCTTCGGTTGGTGAGTGCCGCGTTGCGCGGGGAACACCTGGAGGACGAACGAGTGGTGTATTTTCAAGCGAGTGAACTGCACCTGTCTTCTAAGGAGCCTGTCGATCTCAATATCGACGGAGAGTATGGCGGCAAACTGCCGCACAGCATCCGGATTAAGTCGAGTCATTTGTCGGTGATCGTGCCGGAGGAAGAGTTGTCAAACGGTGAGGAGGACGAGCGTGAGTAAGCCGTCAGTGCCGGTCGCAGTGGATGAAGAGGTAACGCTGACCGCGCTGCGTCTTGGCTATCAAGGCGAGGGTGTGGGGAAACACGAAGGCTTCACGGTGTTCGTGAACGGACTGCTGCCGGGAGAAACTGCAAGGGTGCGGATCATCGAGGCGCATGCGAGTTACGCGCGGGCGAAGGTGGTGACGCGGCTGGCGGATGCGCCCGAACGCGCGGCGCCGCGTTGTGCGTCGTTTGCTGTCTGTGGCGGGTGTCAAACGCAGCACATGACGTATGCGGCAGAGCTTGCGTGGAAGCGGCAAACCGTGGTCGACGCGCTGGTACGCGTCGGTCATTTTCCGGCTGATGTGGTGGAAAGGGTGGTAGAGGGGGTTAACGGAATGGACGATCCGTGGCGCTATCGCAACAAGGTCACGCTGACGGCGGCACCAAAGGGAGCGGGATTTGTGGCGGGGTTTGTTGAAGAAGGAACGCACGAGCCTACGCTGCAAACGGAGTGTCTGATCCGGCCAGAGTTACACGACAAGCTGGTAGAAGCGCTTGTCGCAAGATTGAATCATGATGGGATTGCGGCGTATGACGAGGTGACGGGTCGCGGTCAGGTGCGGCAAATTCGCGTGCGCAGCGCAGGCGATGGCGCAGTCATGGTCGTGCTAAGCGTAGTGGCGCCGTTACAGCAGGGGGAAGTGATCGCAAAGGCGATCGCGGATGCTCCGCTTGCGCTAGGGCGGGTGGTTGGCGTCGTGGAGGAGGTCGTACCACTTGCGCGGGGTGGTCGACGGAAGTCGAACGATGCCTCACGTGTGCTGTGGGGAGCGTGTGAGCTTCGCGAGCGGATGGCAGGGCTTGACTTTCTCGTCTCAGGATCGTCGTTTTTGCAGGTCAATCCCAGTCAGACGGAGGTGTTGTATCGCACGGCGTTGGAGTTTGCGCAGCTTAGCGGTTCGGAAACGGTGGTGGATCTTTACGCGGGTATCGGTACGTTGACGCTTGCAGTGGCACAGCGACTCACTGACGGCGGTCGTGCGCTGGGTGTCGAAAGTGTGCCTGATGCAGTGCGGGACGCGCGGCGTAACGCAGAGCGGAACGGACTCGATCAGGCGGAATTTGTGCTGGGGCGTGCGGAAGAGGTGTTGCCGAGACTCGTCCAGGATGGACTTGATGCCGATGTGATTTTGCTCGATCCACCGCGGGCGGGATGCAGACCGGCAGTGATTACGGCAATGGCGGCGACGGGAGCCGGGCGCATCGTGTACGTGTCGTGCAACCCTGCGACGCTGGCGCGGGATCTGGCGTTACTCGTGCAATGTGGGTATGAACTCAAACGC
>JAJZCL010000032.1:0-710 GCA_021846165.1 Bacillota bacterium
AACGCTGCATCGTTTTGACGGTAACACCCAACATTTTGGCCGCTTGTGTAATGCCGATAACGTTCTTCATGTATACTATTATACACTATTGAACATCTATTTCAATACTAGAGTTAGCCCTCCATCCGCAAGGATGGGAAAAAGGTCATTCGAATGGCAGTTGATGATGGTTGTCTATGATTTTGGTTAACTGTTGGCATCACTAATAGAGCGTGTCCGGAAAACCTTTGATTTTGGATAAATATGAAAACGCACTTGGGAGGTGCGTTTCATGGGGTTGCAGCTAGAACTGCTACCCTATCCCTATGATAACACGTTGGGATTCGATCCCGCATGGATTGATGACATCGATCATATTGATGACTCATTCTTGCTTGACATCATCGATCCATTGTACCGTCACAACGGACGGACTCCCGCCTCGCCGATTACCTATTTTCGCATGCACTTTCTGTATTTCACACGCCCCGAAATGACTTCATTCCGCGAACCTTGTCGCCAACTGAAGGATCCAAAAAACCAGGCATGGCGCAATTTTATTGGATACCGAAAACACTCCATTGCCGTAGGAACCTCCCAGGGACCCATTGCCATCCTGTCGATACGAAAGCCGAATCACCTTCATGATGTGAAGATCATGTTGCCATTGATCCAAGAATTACGCAAAATCCATGAACTGCAAACGGAGTACTTGATCGCCGATTTAGGGT
>JAJZCL010000032.1:720-17439 GCA_021846165.1 Bacillota bacterium
GACAGAATTTAAGAAAAACACCACTATTCCCGAGTCCTGTGACGCAGCGGGAAGACCAGAATGCGAACAGGGGCATCGATTGATCTGGGACGGCTTTGACAAGAACACGGCCACCTCCTGGTTTCGGGGCGACGAGGCACATTGTCAGGCGTGTCCATTGCAGGGGACTTGCGACAAACAGTTTGACTCCAGAATGGATGACAATCCGGTGTTTTACGGTCCGATTCCGCAAGGGACAGAGATCTACGAGCGAATGATGAAATTTCGAAAGCAACTTGAACTCTCATTTGCGATGGAGTCCAACCCACTCACGACCGTGATGAAACACAAGAAACTGCCTGTGAGAAGAACCCACCGAGTTCAATCGTTCTTTGCCATGCAGGATATGAGTCGATGGATCACGGCGCAAATCGCGCACATTCGGGCAACGAAGTTACCCCGAGAGTACGTCGAAACACTCAACCAAATGTACCATGAACAATACGAACAACTGTTCCTTAACCCCGTGGCATAGGCTTACATAAAAAGCCAAAATAAGTACAAATCAAGGCTAAGGATGGAGTGTGCCCAAAACTGGTCATACGATAAAAAATAGCGTTCAGAACCCCAAACACAATCAATCCCCAAAGGATATATTACCATATTAGTAATCCAAGCAAACAAGAAATACGCAAATTGAAGTGAACATCAGTGCTTTTCGGACACGCTCTTGTAGTGGTGTCACTTAGTTATTACTTAAGATGTTCAACACGTTCTCCAAGGGGATATCCAACAAATTGGCAATTCGTTCTTCCGGTTCTCCTTTTTTCTTTAGTAAGTGAACGGTGTGGGCGATCCCTCTCGCAAAGCTTTCTTTTGAGGCCTTCTCCACAGCCACCTCAACTGCTTTTTCTACCGCTTTTTCTACCGCCTTTTCCACCGCTTCTTCGACGATTTCTTTCACCAGATCCATCTTTTCCACCCACTTTCGGATTCGTTGATTCGACGGTTCATCCAGCCACCGTCGGTTCAGCTCCACAAACAGCGCTGCCACATAACTGCGTTCCCGTTGGTCGGGGATCTGCTCAATTAACGCGATGCTCCGACGCACCGTGTCTTCCAACTCCAGTGACCGCTTCATGTGTGGGGCAAAAGCCAGTTCAAAACGATCTTGGAGAGTAAACATTCCAGCACGAACGTGATCCTGCACGCGGGCGAGCGCCGCATCCCCGTCGCGTTCAATAAGATAAATATTTTCCACACGATACTTGGCAACGCCGATATCCAAGTAGTCGTCCGCCGTCGACACTTGATTGGCGTAAAACACGACGGTTCTGATCTTGCGCTCGGTCTTTTGTGCCAGCAGGGTATCGTAGAGCAGGAACCGGTATATCTTCTTCTCGGCGCTAGACTGAAACTCCAGGTGCAAGATGTCCCCACTCGCCTGCACGAACACATAATCCATCATGTCGCCGCGAATCTCGACCGTGGCCAATTCGGATGGCATGACACCGACCACATCGGTGTGTTCCACGCCCATCCAGCGCAGGCTGTCGTGGGCAAAAGCGCCGACCATGTTCTTCAGTATAAGATCCTTTGCGTGATACGAATCCACCCTCATCATCACCGCTTACCCCTATTATAGCGAGGGAGTCGGTGGCCGTGAAGAGCAAAGAGCGGCCACTGCATCCCGTTAGCTCAATTGTAAACGGTCGTCGTCAACAAGTCAGTGCCCGCTTTGGAGAGTTGCCATAGTAGTAATGTTGTGCAAAGCGAAGGAATAGGGTGAGAATTGCAGTTTTGCGGTATGATGTATTGTGTTTTCACCGCTGCATCTATAGTATTGAGAGCATCAAGCAAGGTGTCCGTCTAACGACGGCTTAATAGGGAAACCGGTTGAAATCCGGTGCGGTCCCGCCACTGTAAAGGGGAGCCTCGATTCAAGCCACTGAGTGGTCACTCGGGAAGGGAATCGAAGGCGAGGAACCTGAGCCAGGAGACCTGCCTTTGCTTGTCACGCCGCTTCACCTACGGTCGATAGGGAGGGGTTTGTTGACGACAATCGTCGAGAACAGACACTCTCGCACACAGAGTGTTTTTTTGTTGCCAAGAAGCCTCCAACGTATGAATGCCGAGGAAGTGAATTTAATGAAGGAAATGGTCTTGCTGATTGGACACGGGAGTCGGGATGCTGATGGGAACCGGGAGTTTGTCGAGTTTGCCGACGCAGTGAAAAAAGAGTTGCCGGGTCGGGAGTTGATAGCCTGCTTTCTAGAGTTTGCCGACCCCGACATTGAGGCGGGCATCGAAGCGTGCGTTGCGCGTGGAGCGATGCGGATTGTCGTGGTGCCTGTCATCCTTTTGGCGGCATCGCACGTTAAGTCGGAGATACCAGACATTCTCGAACTTGGACGGCAAGCGCACCCCGACGTGGAGATCGTGTACGGGCGAAATGTGGGGCAACATGAGGCTATTTTGGAACTGTTGCTGGAGCGCTTTCAAGATGCAGCGGTGCCGCGTGATCGTTCTGACATCGCGCACGACGCAGGGAATGCGCACGATCCAGGGAATTCGCATGACGCGGGGAATGCGGAAACGGCCATTGTCCTGCTAGGGCGGGGAAGCAGCGATCCGGACGCCAATGGGGATTTGTATAAAATCGCCCGGATGGTCTGGGAACGCACGGGCGTATTGACGGTAGAAACTTGTTTTAGCGGCATCACCACACCGCGTTTGCCGGAAGGGGTCAAGCGAGCTATTGTACTTGGTGCCAAGCGAGTCGTGGTCATCCCGTACTTTTTGTTCACGGGCGTGCTGATCAAGCGCATGCAGACGCTGCTCGACAACTTGGCACGCGAATATCCGCAAGTTTCGCTAACAATGACCCGGTATTTTGGCATCCATTCGCGTCTGATCAACACCGTGTTGGATCGGATAGCGGAAGCGACTGAAGGAAAGGCGTTCATGAACTGCGATTATTGCGAGTACCGGCGATCAAGCGGTACACCTACGATACATACAGACGTTACATGCATTTAATTATCAATTTAGAAACGAGATGGAGGGGTGAGGGGGAGTGGCGATCGGCAAGGTGTTTCTGATTGGCGCGGGACCCGGCGATCCGGGGTTGTTCACCCTCAAGGGCAAAGCGTGTCTGGAGGCTGCCGACGTCGTCGTGTATGACCGGCTGGTTGCGCCCGAATTATTAGCCTATGCCAGGCACGACGCGACCACCGTCTATGTCGGCAAGGAAGCGGGGTATCACACGCTACCACAGCAAGAGATCAACCAATTGCTGGTGAATGAGGCGTTGGCGGGACGCACCGTGGCTCGCCTCAAGGGCGGCGACCCCTTCGTCTTCGGACGGGGCGCGGAAGAGGCGGAGGAACTCGTGGCGCATCACATTCCGTTTGAAGTGGTGCCGGGTGTGACCTCCGCTATCGGTGCGCTAGCGTACGCTGGCATTCCCGTGACGCATCGCGACCTCTCCAGTGGGTTTCATGTGGTGACCGGACATGAGTGCCTTCAATCGACAGGGGTGAATTGGGGGCTGTTCACCGCTGAGAATCAGACGCTGGTGATCCTGATGGGAATCTCCCACCTCGAAGAGATTGCGCAGCGCCTGATGGCGGCTGGGCGGAACCCAGCCACACCTACGGCAGTCGTGCGTCTTGGCAGCACCCCGCAGCAGCAAGTGCTGCTGGGCGAACTCGGTAGTATCGCTCCAATCGTCAGAGAAGCGAACCTGCGTCCGCCCGCCACTGTGGTGGTGGGAAACGTGGTGCGACTGGCAGAAACGTTGCGGTGGTTCGATCCGGACTAGGATCCGGACTAGGATCCAAACCAGGGTTCGAACCACGGTTCGAACGTTGATCCGAGTAGGTGGTGATGGTGGATGCTTCGCATACAAGGGAATCGAGTACTAGAAAACGATCGCCTAGAAACGATCGAAGTATCGATCCAGGACGGAAAAATTGTAAATCTTCGCGCTTATCGTGATTTGCAGGTCGATCTCCCCACTGTTCTGCCGGGACTGATTGACTTGCACGTTCATGGTGGCGGAGGCGCGGACACAATGGACGGTACAGATCGCGCATTTGAAACGATTGCACGAACCCACGCGCGCTACGGAACAACGTCCTTGTTGTTAACAACCATGACGGAAACCATCGATAGAACCAGTGAAATCATCGACCGCGCCCACGCCTACGCAAGCCAGTACGCAGGTGGTGCGAATGTTTTGGGGATTCATGCGGAAGGACCGTTTATTCATCCCAACAAAGCGGCTGCGCAACGCATGGATGCCATTGTGGATCCAGATCCCGACGTTGCCGAAAGGTGGTTTCGCACTGGGTTTGTCAAAATGATGACGTTGGCGCCGGAACTGCCACTGGCGCATGAAGTGGCAGTGATCGGCAAGAAGTATGGGGTTCTAATGGCAGTGGGGCACACCACGGCCTCCTATGAAGATATGGAAGCCGCTCGGAACTTTGGATTTTCACATATCACACACTTGTGTAACGCCATGAACGGGTTTGGGCACCGCGAAGTGGGACCAATCGGTCATATCATCGACAATGAGTCATATACTGCGGATTTGATTGGTGACGGTCGTCACATTCACCCAGCGATGTTGAAGGCGTTGATTCGGAGTATTGGCATCGAACGCCTCAGCCTCATTACGGATGCGATTCGAGCCACGGATCTGGGGGATGGGGAGTACGATCTTGGGGGTCAACGGGTCACTGTGAAAGACGGGGTTTCGAGGCTTAAAAATGGTTCATTTGCTGGGAGTGTCCTTACGATGGCAAAGGCCGTGGCCAATCTTCAAACCCTCACCGGAGTTTCGTTATATGACGCTCAAACCCTGGCGTCCACGAATCCGGCGCGACGCCTCGGCCTCGCTCATAAGGGGCGACTCATGGAGGGGTTTGATGCGGATATGGTGGCCATTGATCCACGGGGAGAGGTACTGTGGACAATGGTCGACGGAAGTGTGGTGTATCAAAACCAAGGCGTTGCCAATGAACGGGAGGTGTGAAAATACTGGGAACGATATCAATCGTCGGCATCGGGCCGGGCAGTATGGAACATGTGACGGAACGAGCCAGAAGAGCCATCCAGAGTAGTGACACAGTGATCGGATTGAACACTTATGTGAAGCTCATGGCCGGGTTGCTCGATGATCAGGAAGTGTTGCAGACAGGCATGACCGAAGAAGTGAGTCGCGCACAAAAGGCGGTAGAGATGGCCAAAGAAGGCAGGGTGGTCGCTGTGGTCTCCAGTGGCGACGCAGGCGTGTATGGCATGGCGGGACTGATCTACGAGGTGCTGGTGGAACAGGGCTGGCAAGTGGGCGACAACCCGAGTGTAGAAGTGATCCCTGGCATATCCGCCATCCATTCGTGTGCTGCGCTGCTCGGCGCGCCCATCATGCACGACGCGTGTACGATTAGTTTGAGTGATCACCTCACACCGTGGGACGTCATCGCGAAGCGCGTAGAGGCGGCGGCCATGGCGGATTTTGTCATCGCCTTCTACAACCCGAAGAGCGGTCGGCGAACGCGACAAATCGAAGAAGCGCAGAGGATCTTGCTGAAGTACCGGGCGCCCGACACCCCGGTGGGACTGGTGAAAAGCGCCTTCCGAGAACGGCAGCAGGTGACGCAAACGACGCTGGCGCAGATGCTCGACCATGACATCGGCATGCTCACCACGGTGATCGTGGGGAATTCGACTACATATTATCACGGCGACCTCATGATTACGCCGCGCGGGTACGAGCGCAAGTACGACCTGGACGCCGCCACGCAGACGCTGCGTCCCAGTGAAAGACTGCGCCCTGAACACGAGCCGTGGGCGCTTTCTGGGGAGGGAAACCAATGACTCTGCCGCAAGACATCGAAGCGCAAAGTTTTCAAATCATCACCGAAGAATTGGGGGCACACCCCTTTACGGCGGAGCAGTTTCCCGTCGTTCAGCGCGTGATTCACGCCTCTGCCGACTTTGAACTGGGTCGCAGCCTTGCCTTTCACCCCGCCGCCGTGTCTGCGGGGATGGCCGCGATTCGCGCGGGTCGCCCCCTGTTTGCGGATGTGCAAATGGTGCAGGCGGGGATCAACAAGGCGCGTTTGCAACCGTTAGGCGGCGAGGTGCGCGTGTGCATTGGCGACACCGACGTGGCGGAAGCGGCGCAGCGTGAGGGAACGACGCGCGCGGTGATGGCCACGCGCAAAGCGGTGCAACTGGCGCCAGAAGGGGTCTACGTCATTGGCAACGCCCCCACGGCGCTGCTAGAACTGCTGCGACTGATCAAGGCAGGCGATGCACGCCCTAGCCTCATCGTCGGCGTGCCGGTCGGTTTTGTGTCGGCGGCAGAATCAAAAGCAGAACTGATGACGCTTGATGTGCCGTTTATCTCGAACCATGGCCGCAAAGGCGGTAGTCCCGTCGCAGCGGCGATCGTGAACGCACTGTCCATCATGGCGACACCGATGGGGCGGTGAGTAAATGGGCGGTATGATGCCGGTACCGAAGGGGCCGCTGCGGCACGGGTACACGACCGGCGCTTGTGCGACCGCATGCGCGAAAGGCGCCCTTCAGACGCTGATTACGGGACGAACCGTTGAGAGTGTTGAGATTACAATCCCGACGGGGGCGACCGTTGCCTTTGCGTTGCAGGATGTCGAGCGCTCAGGGCAAGCGGCGTCGGCGACCACCATTAAGGATGGCGGTGACGACCCCGACGCGACGCACGGCGCTAGAATTATCGCCACCGTGGCCTGGACAGACGGCTTGGACATTGACATCGACGGCGGTACTGGCGTGGGGCGCGTCACGAAACCGGGTTTGCCGATCCCGGTCGGCCTCGCCGCGATTAACCCAACGCCGCGCCGGATGATTCGCGAAGTCGTAGAAGAAGTGCTGGCGGAACACGGGATTCAGCGCGGGGTCAAGGTGGTGATTTCCGTGCCGGACGGGGAGAAGAGGGCGGAAAAAACCCTGAACGGCAGGCTGGGGATTGTCGGCGGGATCTCGATCCTCGGCACCCGCGGCATTGTGGTGCCATTTTCCACTTCATCCTATCAGGCGAGCATCAATCTGGCCATCCGTGTGGCGCAGGCGCAAGGACTGCAAACACTGGTGTTGACGACGGGGGGGCGCAGCGAAAAATACGCTATGCAGAGGTTCCCGAATCTGCCGTCCGAGGCGTTTGTCGAAATGGGGGACTTTATCGGTTTTTCCGCCATGCAGGCAAAACGGGCGGGGATGAAAGACCTGCGTATTGCGGGTATGATGGGCAAGTTTTCAAAGGTGGCGCAAGGCGTTTTGAAGGTGCATGCCGACAACGCGCCGATCGACTTTGCCTTCCTTGCCGAAGTGGCGCACGCGGCAGGAGTGCCGGATGACCGTTGTGCGGAGATCTTGCAGGCGAATACCGCGACGCAGGTGGGGGAATGGATGGTCGAACTAGGCTACACACAGTTCTTCGAGCGCTTGGCACGACTCGCATGCGAGCAGGTGAACCGGCACATTGGCGGTGGTGTGCGCATCGAAACGCGGCTGTTCAGCCTCCAGGGGGAGGAATGGGGCGGCGCGGTGATGGACGAACAGGAAAAGGAAGTGGAGTTTTGAGTCATCAGCTTTGTGTGGTCGGTATCGGTGACGATGGCGCGGAAGGACTGGCTCCGGCGGTACTCGAACGAATTCAGGCGGCACAGGTACTCGTTGGCAGCCAACGGCAACTTGCTTTTTTTTCAGATTATACGTGTGAAAAAATGCTGTTGCAGATCCCTCTTTCCCGAATGGTTGCACGGTTACGAAAGCGTTATCAGAACGAGCGGGTGGTGATCCTCGCGTCCGGCGACCCGCTGCTGCACGGCATCGGCGCGTACCTGATCCAACAACTCGGTGACGGCGAGGTCGAGATCCACCCGCACGTTAGCGCCGTCCAACTCGCGTTTGCCCGCGCAGGGTTAGCCTGGCATGACGCGCGGATCGTGAGCGTTCACGGGCGCGAACTGAGTGGATTGGCGCAGATTGTAAACCGACACGAGAACATCGCATTGTTCACTGACGGCGACAGCACACCCGGCGTCATCGCTGAGTACCTGCTTCGCTTTTCCATCAAGGAGTACGATGCGTTTGTCGGTGAACACCTTGGCGGCGAACAGGAACGCACAGGCTGGTACGAGTTGCAGGAGCTTGTCGACAAAAAATTCTCCGCCCTGAACGTCGTGATCCTGCGGCGCAAGCGTGGGGCGGTGGTCAACAACTGGCCACTTGGGATCGAGGATCATGAGTTTTTTCAGCGCCAACCGAAGCGGGGATTGATCACGAAACGGGAGGTGCGCGTTCTCTGCCTGGCGGAATTGAAATTACAGCCGGACGACGTGTTGTGGGACATTGGCGCCTGCACAGGCTCGATTTCCATTGAGGCGACACTGCGCACGCCGGGGTTGCGCGCATTTGCCATCGAGAAGAACGAGGAGGATGTTCAGCATCTCTACGCCAATCGGATCAAGTTTCGAACGGATTTTGTCGTGGTACACGACCGCGCTCCGGCAAGACTGGATGAGTTTCCCGATCCGGATGCCGTATTCATCGGCGGCAGTGGCGGTGAACTGGAGGAACTGCTGCAGGTGAGCGCGGCGCGCCTGCGTCCTGGTGGTCGCATCGTCGTCAATGCGATTGCGCTTGAAACCCTGTCGATGGCTCATCAGACGCTCCAACGCCTCGGGTTTGCCGTCACCGTTCACTTGCTGCAGGCGGCGCGTAGTCAACCGATTATCAATCTGACGCGATTGGAAGGGATGAACCCGGTGTACCTGATTTCCGCGAGGCGAGGTGAAGGACATGAGTGAGATTGGCACGTTGTACGGCCTTGGCGTGGGGCCGGGCGATCCGGAACTGATCACGGTCAAGGCGCTACGCATTCTGCAAGCGTCACCTGTGATCGCGTATCCCGAGAATCGCAAGGGGGGAAAAGGCTACGCACTGGAGATTGTGGAACGCCTGATCGCTCCGGTGGACAAGGTCATGCTGGGGCTTGCCTTTCCCATGACAAAGGATCGGGCGGCGCTAAGAAGTGAGTGGGAACAAGCGGAGGCTGCCGTTTGGGAGCATATGGCGAACGGTCGGGACGTGGCGTTTGTGACGGAAGGCGATCCGATGTTGTACAGCACCTTCATTCACCTGAGTCGATGGGTGAAAGAGCGGCGCCCAGGGGCAAGCGTCGTTTCTGTGCCCGGCATCTCATCCATCAGCGCCGCCGCCTCCAGGCTTGGCGTCGCGCTTGCGGACGGCGATGACACCGTAGCGATTGTCCCCGCGAGCGTTGATCGGGGGCGCATGAAACGCGCGTTGCTCGCCAACGATTGCGTAATTTTTCTGAAAGTCGCCAAGGTTTTGGACGCGGTTCTTGACGTGCTGAACGAATTGGATTTGGAAAGCAAGGCGATGATTGCTTCGATGGTCACGTCCGCAAGCGAAGCGATCTGGCACACGGTGGCTGACTTGCGCGGCGTGGATCTGCCTTATTTGACGTTGATGGTGGTGCGAAAATGACGCTAATTCCGAAGGTGTACATTGTGGGTGCGGGACCTGGCGATCCAGACTTGATCACGGTGAAAGGGCTGCGCATCCTGCAACAGGCGGATGTGGTCGTGTACACGGACAGCCTGGTCAGAGAGGAACTGATCGCCATGGCGAACCCGCACGCGATGGTTCTTAAAAGCGCGGGCATGGCGCTGGAAGAAATGGTCGACGCGATGGCGGATCACGTCCGGCAAGGGCGTAGCGTCGCTCGCGTTCACACAGGCGACCCGGCGGTGTTTGGCGCCATACTGGAGCAGATGGTGCTGCTTCGCCAAGCGGGTGTAGAGTACGAGATCGTGCCGGGCGTCAGCTCCGTGTTTGCGGCGGCGGCGGTTCTCGGCGCGGAACTGACTGTGCCAGATTTGACGCAAACCGTGATCCTGACGCGCGTGGAGGGGCGCACGCCTGTGCCGGAGCGAGAAAGACTGACGGAACTCGCCAGACACCACACGACGTTAGCCTTGTTTTTGAGCGCTGTCCGCTCGCAAACGATGGTAGACGATCTGATCGCGGCTGACTGGTCGCCAGATACGCCCGTGGCGGTCGTACACAAGGCGACCTGGCCGGAGCAGAAGGTGATCCGTACGAGTTTGGCGGGACTGGTTCGCGCACTCGGCGACGCGCAGATCACCAGCCACGCCATGATCCTCGTGGGGGAGGCGCTTGACCCGCGGCTGGTCGAGCAGGGGGATCACCGCTCGAAACTGTACGACCCTACCTTTACCCACCGCTACCGCCAAGGGGCGACGACGGGTGAGTAAGCCGTACGCGGTCATCGCGATCACCAAACACGGCGTCAGCGTCGCGCGGCGACTGCATCGCGAGCTGTCGGAGTGTGACGTGTATTACCCGCGCAAGTTTGCAAGTGGCGATGAGGAGGGGCTGGCCATCGCCGCGTACGACAGCGCCTTGACCGACCTGATCCCGACACTGTTCCGGCAGTACAAAGGCCTCATCTGCCTGATTTCCCTTGGTGCGACCGTGCGCTTAGTCGCGCCTTTTCTACAGGATAAAAAAACCGACCCGGCCATCGTCGTGGTCGATGACCGGGCGCAGTACGCGATCAGCGTGTTGTCCGGTCACCTCGGCGGCGCTAATGACTTGGCGCGGCGGGTCGCCCAGATCCTCGGCGCGACGCCCGTGATCACCACGGCCTCCGATGTGGAGGGAACGGTGGCGGTCGACCTCTTGGGGCGGGAGTTTGGCTTTGTCATCGCGAACCCTGCGAGGATCACGGCGGTCAGCGCCGCCGTCGTCAATGGCGAGCGTGTACACATTATACAAGAGGCGGGCGAGCGGAACTGGTGGACGTCCACTGTGCCGCTCCCGTCGAACCTGCACGTGTACAGCGATGTGGACGCTGCGTTGCAGGAGGCGTTTGCGGCCACACTGGTCATCACCCCACGGCTTTTGTCACCGTATGAAACGGAGCAACTGCTGGCCAATGGCGTGTTGTACAGACCCAAAGTGGTGGTGATCGGAATTGGCTGCAATCGCAAAACGACGGCAACAGAGATTGCGGAAGGGATTCAAGGCACGCTGGCCGAACTGCGCCTGTCAGTGACCAGCGTTCGCGCCCTTGCCACGATCGATCGCAAGGCAGATGAACCAGGGTTGCTTGAAGTTTGCCGCCGATACGACTGGCCGCTCCTCGCCTATTCCGCAGAAGAATTGAATCGGATTCCGGTGCCGCATCCGTCCGAAGTGGTGTACCGGCATGTGGGCGCCTGGGGCGTATGCGAACCTGCCGCGCGGCTTGCGTCTGGTGCCGATGACTGGTGGCTGGAAAAGAAAAAACTTGGCAACGTGACGCTGTCTGTCTGTCTTGCCGGGGAGGCCAGCGGCAAGCTGAGAAAGGGTTGAGTTGAATGCGCAAGCACAAAAAACTGATTGGATTTTACACGTTCCTCGTGTTGTTAAACGCCGGATCGTGGTTATTGTTGATCGGAGCGGGGGTGCGCTATCCGGTGATGATATCGCTGGGAACGCTGGCGTACGTCTTCGGACTGCGGCATGCGGTGGATGCGGATCACATCGCCGCGATCGACAATACGACAAGGAAACTGATGCAGGAAGGCAAACGACCGCTCGCCGTGGGGTTCTTTTTTTCCATTGGCCACTCTACGATTGTATTTGTGTTGACCTTTATGCTCATGGTGGCACTCCATGCCCTGCAAACCCGCCTCCCTGTTTTCGAACGCGTTGGCGGTGTGGTGGGAACAGCGGTATCAGGAGGCTTCCTCTACCTGATCGCGGGACTGAATGTGGTGGTGCTGGCAGGCGTGTTTTCGCTGTGGCGCCAGCACCGAGCAGAGGGGGCGGCTCAGTGGCAGGCGAATGCGGAGCAGGGATTAGAGGCCATGCTGCACAATCGGGGATTGATCAGTCGGATGTTTCGCTTCGTATTCCGCATGATTGCACACAGTTGGCAGATGTACTTCGTGGGACTGCTGTTTGGACTTGGCTTTGAAACGGCTTCCGAGGTGGCGCTGCTCGGGATTTCCTCTTCCGCCTCCGCGCACGGGATGCCAGTGGCGTATGTACTGCTGCTGCCACTCATGTTCGCGGCGGGCATGAGTTTTGTGGATACCACAGATGGCGTGTTCATGGTGTATGCGTACGGCTGGGCGTTTCGCAACCCCTTGCGCAAACTGTATTACAACATGGTGGTGACGCTGATGTCCGTGTTGATCGCGTTTGTCATCGGTACCATGGAGTGGCTACAGGTGCTGGGGTCGATGACGGCGCAAAAAAGCGCGTTTTGGAGTTGGCTGCAGCACCTTGATTTTGGGGTCATCGGGTATATGATCATCATCCTGCTTGCGATCAGTTGGATCGTTGCCACGCTTGTTTACAAGGTAAAAGGGGCAGGCAGATCCAGAACCCGCTCCCGCGATGTCGAGATGGAGTAGGTGGGATGGGCGTGACAAAGGAAAATGAACTGCCCCTGTATGCGGCGATGCTGCGTTTGGAGCGACGGCTTTGCGTCGTGGTGGGCGGCGGCAGGGTGGCCTTGCGCAAGGTGGACACGCTGCTTTCGTCGGGCGCCCGCGTGCGCGTGATTAGTCCCCGTTTGGAGCCACCCTTGCTCGAATACGCGGCGGCGGGGCGTATCGAGTATTTGGAACGTACGTATCAAACAGGGGATGCGACTGCGGGGTTTTTGATCGTCGCGGCCACGGATCAGCCGGAAATCAACCGGCAAATTGCGCATGAGGCGGAGGCGAGTGAGCGGTTCGTGAACGTGGTGGACGATCCGGCGTTGTGTACTTATATGGTGCCTGCGACCTACCGTGAGAATAGTCTACAGGTAGCGATCTCGACCGAAGGGCGCGCCCCTGCGGAAGCGAAGCGACTCCGTGACACGCTGGCGTCGGATGTGGTACACGGAACGAATCGGTTTCAGGCGATGATTCAGGAACATCGCCTGCGTCTTTGAAGGTGATTCGTACGTGAATTGTATGCACGCGCACTTGGTTGGTAAAATGAAGAAATTAGCAATTATCATTGCCATGCCAGTGTTCGATTTTACCAAATAGGAAGTGATGACCATAGCATCAAGAAGTCAAAAGGTGGCGTATAGTTTTAGTCAGTTTGGCATCAATATGCTGTGGCAATCGTTTAACACCGTAGCTGTATTTTACTATGTGACAGTGCTGCATGTTTCTGGGGTTGTTTTGTCGTCAGGTATGATGTTATTGGGTGTCATGAGTGCCCTGCTCAATTTAGTTGCGGGTCACCTCAGTGATCGTACTAATACCCGCCATGGTCGCAGAATTCCCTACATCATGGTTGCGAGTTTGCCGTTTGCGGTTTTGTTTTTGCTTTTATTTCATCCTTTCATTTCACGGGACTATCTCGTGTATTTTTTTGTCGTGACGTTTTTGTTCGATCTTTCGTTTACATTGACGACGCTCAATATTGAGGCGCTTTATCCGGAAATGTATCGAATGGAGGCAGAGCGCTCATACGTGTCTGCTTGGCAACAGTTTTTTGGCATTTTGGGAATGGTGGTAGGGGTAGCGCTTGTTAAACCAATAGCGCAGATTTGTGGTTGGGGAACCATGGGTGTATTATTCTCTATAATTGGGGCGCTATCCATGTACGCTTCCCTGTATGGGGCTGTGGAAAATCCTCAGTATCGAGAAACGACGTTCCGCATGAAGCAGTCGATCATAGAAACTATTAAAAATACGGAATTTGTTATTTTCGTGGTGGTCAATGTATTGGTGCAACTGGCGACGAACATGTTCGTCCTGTTGTCGTCTTTTTATACAAAGTATGTCGTGGCGCTATCGGCGATTCAGGGTGTTGCCTTTCTCGGTGCATTGTTTGTTGTAGCCATTCCTGTTTCGTTTTTGTGGGCAAAGCTATCCATTCACAAAACGGTGGTTCGCGCCACCCAACTTGCTGCATTAGGGTACGGCGGTATTTCGTTGCTTTTCTTGTTTGACAGAAATCCTATTCTTGTAATCCTCACAGGGTTATTGCTGGGGATACCGGTTGCGGGATTCCTCGTTCTCATCAATGTGCTGCTGGCAGAAGTGATCGATGTGGATGCAAAAAACACCGGTAAGAGGCGTGAGGGCATGTATCTTGGGATGAACGGCTTGCTGGTGCGTCTAGGCATGTCACTTCAGTACGTCATCATGGCCATGTTTTTTTCTACGAGTCACTTTCACCCTCTGGTGGCAAGCGATCAGGTGCAGGTGATCTGGGAATTGCGGATGTTGATGGGTGGCTTGCCGGTGCTGTTGATGCTTTTGGTGATTTGGCTGTTGGAGCGCATGCAATCATATCGCGTCATCTAAAACAGTGCTAAGCAGAAGCTGTTGAAAAGGTTGAGGGGGAACTATGCTTGCAATTGGAATTTGATTTTTCTTACCCTTCGTTGTTTGCGCGTCACCCGGATCCAATTGCCTTGGTTGATCATGATGGGGTATGCCTTGAGGTCAATGATTCCTTTGCGGTTTATTTTGGTGTAACAAAGGAAGAAGTGATGGGCACAAACATTCAGTTGATTGTCGGTTGGGATCAGTGGGGCGATGAATTTCCTGATGGAGAGCGGTATATCTCTCAAGAAATCAGTAGATTCAATCGATTGGGACGAAAAATCACGGAAGAAGTGGTATTGATTCCCTGTGAAGGGGATGGTGTGGCCGGTGCGTTCTATCTCATGATTCGAGATATTACTGAAATTAGGTCTTTAGAAGAAAGCTATCGGGCAAAATCGGAAATTTTGCATTTGATTGAGTCGAATTCCTCCGATATCATTGCGGTCATTGATGATCGGGGAATTGTTCGCTACGTATCCTCATCCTATACGGTTATTTTTGATCGCCATAAGTCGGAAGTGGTGAATCGAAATGCATTGGACTATATCCATCCCGATGATCTCCATTTCGTGCAACAGAGGCTGGAGGAATCATTAAAAGGCGAAATATACTGGCTTCCTGTCGAGTTTCGTTATTTGCACAACAATGGGGAATGGATATACCTGGATGTCAGGGCGACCCCAGTCGAAACCCAAAATGGGATTGGTCAAGTGACTTTGTTTCTTCGCGATATTAGTCAACGAAAAGGGCATGAGGAATTAATTCACCACATCGCGTATTACGATTCGCTGACGGATTTGCCTAATCGCCATTTTCTGTACGAACGGTTGGAACAGTTGTTGAGTGCGCACCCTGAACGCTTGGGTTTGTTGTTTATTGATTTGGATGGGTTTAAGCAGGTAAATGATACGCAAGGGCACTCAGCAGGGGATCAATTGTTGCAACAGGTTTCAAGAAGACTGGCACGCCATTTGCCTGTTAATGGATTTCTGGCGCGCATGGGCGGGGATGAGTTTATTGTTTTATTGGATGCGTTAACAAATTTTAAGCAGTTTGCGCAAATGACATTACATCTCTTTGAAGAACCGTTCTTCATTGAGGGACGAAACAATTCATTGAGTACAAGCATAGGAATCAGTGTTTATCCCTTTCATGGAACTTCTGCCGAAGAATTGGTTCGCACGGCGGATATTGCATTGTATCAGGCCAAGGAAAAGGGCAAAAACAGGTATTCGTGTTATGAAAGCAACTGATCAAGCAAAAAAAGTTTCAAAAGTCACCAACATGGAAAAGGATCCATCATGAACAATCACGTGATCATGATTTCATTTGTCATCGGTGTGGGGATCACCCTCACCGCGTGTGGCAATCCATCTGCGACTGGAAATCCCCAACGGGCGTCGAATCTTTTGGTGAAAACAACAACGCCATCCCTATCCATTAGTCAACAGTATGGTTTGGTTGATGTCCACTACACGGTCAGTCAAATCATGGGAAAAAGATAGATATTCCCTTTGACCAGATTACGATGAGTGAGATGGAACTTAGGATCACTACTTGTGCAAGAAAGCGTGCGGCAAGATGCTGTGCGGTCGTGATCACGTCTTTTGGCGCCGCATTCGCATCAATAAAAATCATCACCGACAAGTTGGTACACGGTTAACACGGTTCCTCGGAATTCAAACGCTTGATGACCGGCAGAATTTCCAGCAATCAGTACACGGTTAACACGGTTCCTCGGAATTCATCAAAGGGTTACGATTCGTTAACATATTGTTATATAATTATGTAGTGATGTAAGCTAAAATAGCATTTGAGTGTTCTACAATCAAATCAAATGGGGGGATCGCTGTTGGATGGTTCATTCGAAGAATGGGCGGAAGTGTATAAAACACTTGGCGATAAGACTCGTCTTCGTATCCTTTCGGTGTTGAGTCAAAGAGAACTTTGTGTTTGTGAGTTAACGGGTCTTTTGCAAATGACCCAACCTGGCGTTTCCCAGCACCTCAAGAAGTTGAAACAAGCTGGACTGGTAAAAGAACGGAAGACGGCGCAATGGGTTCATTATTCTTTGCGTCCTGAAAAGCTTGCAGAGGTCGGGGTGAACCTTGATCACTTTCCGGATCCGTCTGATGACTTAAATGAACTCGATCGAAAAGGATTATCTTGTCTATAAAAAGGGGTTGAGAACAGTTGCGAATAAGTTATCACTATTTACTAAAACCTGATATTTTGATATAATGTTATCAGGTGGTGAAATGATGAAATATTACACGATTCACGAATTTGCGCAGATGGCCCATAAAAC
>JAJZCL010000033.1 GCA_021846165.1 Bacillota bacterium
GTGAGTTCCACGGTGTCAGCCTGTGGAGAGGACGTAAGACCTGCTCATACAGAGGCGGCCTCAACGAAGCAGGAATTCAACGTCAAAGCTACCTATGCGTAGATTTGAGTAAGTTTGAAAGAACGGTTTTGAATTCGATTTTGGCAAGGGGGAACCACCATTGACTCTGCCGCAAGACAAGTTACATACTGCTGTTGCCGACGTGATGAACAAGGTGATTGCGTGGCGCCGACACCTTCACGCGCACCCGGAACTTTCGTTTCTAGAATACAACACCGCACAGTTTGTGTACGATGCGCTTCGCCCCTTGCCTGGACTGGAGGTGTCGCGTCCCACACGCACGAGCGTGCTGGCGAAGCTGGTCGGCAAGAAGCCAGGGAAGACCATCGCCTTGCGTGCCGATATGGACGCATTGCCGATTCAAGAAGAGCATGACTTTGACTTTGTTTCCCAAGCGCCCGGCGTGATGCACGCCTGCGGGCACGATGGCCACACCGCTATTTTGCTGGGGGTGGCCATGGTGTTAAGCGAACTCACGGACGATCTCACAGGTGAGGTGCGTTTGATTTTTCAACACGCAGAAGAACTGTATCCCGGTGGCGCCGAAGAGTTAGTTCGAGCAGGTGTCATGGAGGGCGTGGACGTGGTGCTGGGCGCTCACTTGTGGGCACCCTTGCCGGTGGGACTGGTGGCGGTCACGCCAGGGCCGCTGCTCGCGGCGCCAGATACGTTTCACATCACCATACGCGGGAGCGGAGGACATGCCGCCGAGCCGCAGAAAACTGTCGATCCGATCGCGGTGGGCGCACAGGTGGTCGTCAACTTACAGCACATCTGTTCGCGTTATAAAGATCCATTTTTGCCTGGCGTCGTGTCCGTCACTCAGTTTGTCGCAGGCACCGCCGATAACGTCATTCCCGAAACATCGCTGCTCGCGGGGACGGTGCGCACCTTTGATCGGGAACTGCGCGAACAGATTCCCGAACAGATGAAGCGCATCGTCCAAGGGGTTTGCGCCGCTCACGGCGCGACGATGGAGTGGGAGTACCAGCTTGGCTACCGCGCCGTGGTCAATAACGAGGCTGTCACCGACCGACTGCGTGCGATTTTGTTGCGCGAATTTGGCGAAAGCGGTGTGACAGTGGCGAAGCCGACGATGGGCGGGGAAGACTTTTCTGCGTATCTTGCAAAAGTGCCTGGAAGTTTTTTCTTGATTGGCGCGGGGAACACGGCAGCGGGAATCGTCCACCCGCATCACCACCCGCGCTTTACTGTGGACGAGGCGGCGCTTGCCATTGGGGTCAGGGCATATGTGCGGGCGGTCGTCGAGTGGTGGCAAGCCTGATGTTAGAGGACGGTTTGCCCCTTTGCCGCCTTCAAGACGGCATTGACGGGCATGCTGATCACCAGGTCTTTGGTGGTGGGGTCGTAGCCCACAAGCCGATAACTGCCAAACGTGCGGTCGATGAACAGAGTGTCGCGGGACTGGTTGACCCGCACGCCGTATTTGCCGCCTTCTGCCGCAATGGCGGTAAGCAGGATGTGAGCGGGAATGGGGATGTGGTCAAGGTAGCCTTGCACCTTTTTCAACGTAAAAAAACCATTTTGTACGCTTGGTACGCCCAGGATGTCGACGGTCAACCACAGTGGCACGTTCGGCAGGGGCTGGCGCTCTATGCGGACGCGGACTTGGTTTTTGATCAGCGCCAACTGCAAATCGGCAGTGGAACTAAAGGTCAGGAATTTTTCCAAAGGAAAGTAAATCTGCACCTGGTTCGTTTCGTTGCCTTTTGTCACAGGTGCGGTGGCGAACACGGCTGCGTTGTTGGCTGTTTGGTTGAAGTACCTGTACAACCCTGCTCCGGCAATTGCAACGACGACAATGACACTCGCCACTCCGCTGAAAAACCCCGCATAAAAGCCGCGCCGCGCCATACCCTAAACACTCACCCCGTTCATTTATTTGGTACAAGTATACACAGGAAGTTACGAATCATGTCAGGTGGTCACGCAAAGCCATGCGATACTTTGAAAAAATCGTAAATCAGGCGGAAGACGGCCTGATGTTGAAAGACCTCTTACGGCCACTTGGGGCGGGACGAAGGTTGCGGCGCAGGATGTTGGCCGAGCAAACGATTCGCCGCAACGATCGACCTGCGTTTTTGACGGAGCGCGTACAAGCGGGCGATGTCGTCACCGTCGACGCGCCGGACGACGAGCCAAGCGAGTGTGAACCCGAACGCTTGCCGTTTGGCGTCACGTATGAAGACGAACACATGCTCGTGGTCGACAAACCGCCCGCTATGCTGGTGCATCCGACGGCGGGGGAACGCACGGGAACGCTTGCCAACGCTGTGCTGTACCACTGGCGCACGCAGGGGGAAACCTGCCGTTTTCGGCCATTGCACCGGTTGGATCGGGGAACGTCGGGGCTTTTGATCATTGCCAAGCACAAACTGGCGCTGGAACGATTGGAGCGCGATTTGAAGCGTCGGCGCATCGTCAGGCAGTATGTGGCGTTTGTCGAAGGGGGGATCGAGCAGGAGGCGCTGACGGTGACGGCACCCATTGGCCTGCTGCCTGGCCAAACTGTGCAGCGCGGCGTCGTGGCGGACGGACGCCACGCGGTGACGCACATGAGCGTGCTGGCGCGATTTGCGAATTCGCGGGTGAGCCAACTACTGGTGCGTCTAGAAACGGGGAGAACGCACCAGATCCGCGTCCACGCGGCCTACATCGGCCACCCGGTGCTTGGCGATGCGATGTACGGTCACGGCGCTGTGTATGGACTCAAGCGGCAGGCGCTGCACGCGACCTCGCTTGCGTTCGATCACCCGTTTACGGGCGAACCGATGACGGTTCACGCGCCGCTTCCCGCAGATCTGACGGATTTGGAGAACGGTCTTACCTAGCGAACCAGGAGGTGGATTAGTTTGCTTTATGATCAAGCGTTGTTGCGCCGCTTAACGGAAGTGACGGGCGGATCAGGAGATGAAGGCGGGGCACGCCAGGTGTTGATCGAGGTTGCGCAGAGCCTTGCGGACGAAATCAGCGTCGATCACCTGGGTAGCGTGACGATGCGCAAAAACGGCGAAGGACTGGGCCGCCACCCGCGCGTCATGCTCTCCGCGCATTTGGATGAAATCACGTTAATGGTGAAAAAAATCGACAGTGGGGGGTTCTTGCGTTTGGCGCAGGTGGGCGGGTTCGACCCGCGCACGTTACCAGGGCAAGAGGTGACGGTCTTTGGTCGTGAGCCGCTCCTCGGCGTGATCGCGTCCAAGCCCCCGCACTTGTCGACGCCAGAGGAACGCAAGCACAGCCAACCGCTGGACGAGTTATACGTAGATCTTGGACTGGCAGAAGACAGGGTGAGGGCGCTTGTTCGAGTCGGGGATCGCCTGACTGTGCGGCGCAACACGATCGATCTGGCCGGGGGGCGGATGAGCGGTAAGGCGATGGACAACCGCGCGAGTGTGACCGCCCTTGTCATCTGCCTGGAGGAGTTATGCCGCTTGCGGTTTGGGGCGGACGTGTATGCGGTGGCGTCAGCGCAAGAGGAAATCGGCGCGATTGGCGCCATGACGGCGGCGTTTCGGATCAAGCCCGATCTGGCAATCGCCATCGACGTGTGCCACGGAGAAATGCCTGGCGTCGAAAAAGACCGCGTCGTCCCGCTTGGGAAGGGACCCGTCGTGACGCTCGGCCCGCGCATACACCCCAGTCTTTACCGGCGTTTGCTCGATACCGCGAAACGACACCGCTTGCCGTACCAGTTGGGGCTGAGTCAGGGGGCGACCGGCACGGATGCCGACACCCTGCAGGTGGTGGCGATGGGGATCCCGACGGCGCTCGTTTCGATCCCGCTGCGGTACATGCACACCTCGGTGGAAACCATTGTATTTTCCGACGTGCAAAACGCAGGTCTGCTGCTGGCTCACTTGATCGCGGATCTGAATTCGGAGTTCGTGGAGGGACTAACGTGTTACTAAAAGCACTGACGGAGGCGTTCGGTCCGTCTGGATTTGAAGACGAGGTGCGCCATTTGCTACGCGAAGAGGTCATACCTCTTGCAGATCGCGTGTCTACCGATGCGCTCGGGTCGCTGATCGTGGAGAAGAACCCGGACGCAGAGGGATCCCGCGTTCTCTTTGCCGCGCACATGGACGAGGTCGGCTTGATGGTGGTCGGCATTGAAGACAACGGACTGTTGCGGTTTCGACCCCTCGGCGGTGTGGATCCCCGGATCCTCGTTGCAAAACCGGTCAGAATCGGCGCCGAACGCAGATACGGTGTGATCGGCGCCAAGGCGATTCACCTGCAACAGCCGGAAGAGCGCACTAAACCATTCGAGATGCAGCAGCTTTTGATTGACATCGGCGCCAATACTCGCGAAGAAGCCGAGCGGCTCGTGGAGATTGGCGATCCCGTCGTGTTCGCAACCGAGTATGAGGAGTTCGGCGACCGTCGCGCCAAAGCAAAGTCGTTTGACGATCGCGTGGGTTGCGCCGTGTTGGTGGAACTGCTCAAACAGCCGACCACCCTGCCTTTGACGGTGGCGTTTACGGTGCAGGAAGAAACAGGTCTTCGCGGAGCGGGGCCTGTCGCTTACCGGACAAAGCCGGACTTGGCAATGGTCGTGGAAGGCACGGTGTGTTTTGACGTGGGGGAGGCGAAGTCCCACGAACAGTCGACCGCGCAAGGAGCGGGACCCGCGCTGTCGGTGGTGGACGGAAAGACCATCGCCAACACAAAGTTTCGCGAATTCATCAAAAGCGTTGCCGATGAGGAAGCGATTCCGTGGCAGTACCGACGCACGGTGGGCGGCGCGAACGACGCTGGCGTCATTCACCTCAGTGAAATGGGCATCCTCACCGCAGCCGTGAGCATTCCCACCCGGTACATTCACGCGCCCGCGCAGGTCATACATTTGGACGATTACCACAACACCATCCGTTTGCTTAGCGCTGTTATCGAGCGCATTGAAAAGGGAGGTCACCCCATCTCATGAAGGACTTAATCAAGTCGTTAGCGGGCGTGTCGGCTCCCGCTGGCGCCGAACAGGAGGTTATCAGGGCGATTCGCGCCCGCGTGGAGGGAGTCGCAGACGAGGTCTACACCGATACTCTCGGCAATTTGTACGCGATCAAAAAACCTGCCGCTGGCGCATCGTCTTCCGTGAAGACGGTACTGGTCGCCGCCCACGCCGACGAACCCGGCGTCACGGTGGTCGACATTGACGATGAAGGGTTTTTGCGCATCGCGCCGCTTGGCCATCTTGCGGCAGCCGATCTCGTCGGTAGGCGGGTCAGGTTTGTGCGCAGCAAGATCCTCGGCGTGATCTACGCAGAAGGCGATGCCAAGCGGAATGCGGTGGATTTTTCGCAACTGTTTGTCGACATTGCCGTCAGCGATCAAGAAGAAGCCCGCAAGCTCGTCCAGATCGGCGACGCGGCGGCGTTCGCTTATGAAATGCAGGAAGTTACCCCGCGCGTCCTGCTCGGCCATGCCCTCGACAACCGCGTCGCTTGCGCGGTGGCGATCAATCTGCTGGCAAGCGCGAACGTTCCGTTTCAGCTTGTGGTGGTGTTTTCTGTGCAACAGCAGGTGGGTTCGCGCGGCATCCAGGTCGCCGGGTACCGGATTAATCCCGACCTTGCCATGGTGCTTGACGCCACGCCGACTGGCGACACGCCCAAAGCGAAGCGCCTGAATCTGACCATGGGAAGCGGCGTCGCGATTAAGGCGCTCGACGCGGGCATGGCGGTCGCCCCCGCGCTGGTGCAACACTTGATCGAAGTGGCTGAAAAAGCGCAGATCCCGTACCAGATCGACGTGTCGCCAGAGGCGCACACGGACGCCGCTAACCTGCAAATCGCGCGCAGCGGCATCCCGACGTGCGGACTGTCGGTGCCCACCCGGTACCTCGACACCCCTTCTCAGATGATGCACATGGACGATGTGGATGCGATGGGAAAGTTGCTACAGGCGTGGATGGCGAGCGAGCGGTTGTTTGATGTATAATCGTGAAAAATTTGCGCGTTTTGCGGCGCATGATGGAGCGGAGGAGAAAACTTGCGTTACTTGACAGCGGGAGAATCGCATGGTCCTGCGCTCATTGCCGTGATTGAAGGCTTGCCGGCCAATCTCGATCTGGATCCGACAGCGATCAACCAGGAGTTGTGGCGGCGCCAACAGGGGTATGGCAGAGGCTTGCGGATGAAAATCGAGACGGATCAGGCGGAGATCCTGTCTGGCCTCCGGTTTGGCAAAACACTCGGCACTCCGCTTACCCTGAAAATCGACAATAAAGACTTCAAGAACTGGACAGATCGCATGGCGCCGACAGGCGATCCGCCAGACAACTTGGCGGTGGTGACCAAACCGCGCCCCGGTCACGCAGACTTGGCGGCTGCCTTGAAGTATGATTTTACCGACATCCGCAACTCGCTGGAACGCGCCAGTGCCAGAAACACCGCCACGCTTGTCGCGGTCGGCGCGGTCGCAAGGCAACTGCTGGCGGTGTTTGGGATTGCCGTGTATGGGCATATCGTTCAAATCGGCGCGATCCAGGCCGACTCGAACACGTTGTCTGGCATGGCGTGGGCGGACATTGCGGCGGCGGCGGAACAATCGCCCGTTCGCTGCGCAGACGAAAAGGCGGCAACGCTCATGATGCAGGCGATCGATGAGGCGAAAGCGAATGGCGACACGCTTGGCGGGATTTTTGAAGTGGCCGCGGTAGGCGTTCCCATCGGCCTTGGCAGTTACGCGCTTCCGGAAGATCGGTTAGACGGCAACATCGCAGGGGCGTTGATGAGCATTCAGGCGATCAAGGGCGTCGAGATCGGCATGGGGTTTGAGGCGGCAAAGCAACCTGGGTCGCGCGTCCACGACGCGATTTATTATGATCAAGAACGGGGCTATTACCGTGGCGGCAACGGCGCTGGCGGCATCGAGGGCGGCATCTCGAACGGCGAAGTCATCGTCGCGCGTGCCGCGATGAAGCCCATTCCCACCTTGTACAAACCCTTGCCGAGCGTGGATATGGAGAGCAAAGCACCGTATCTGGCGACGATTGAGCGCTCGGACGCGTGTGCGGCACCGGCCGCCGCCGTGGTGGGGGAAAATGTGCTGGCGTGGGTGCTGGCGGTTGCCTTGATGGAGAAGTTTGGCGGCGACTCGATCGCGGAAACGGCGCGCAACTACCATGCGTATTTGACTTACTTAACAACGAGAATGTGAGGATGAGCGGATGCAGGACGGACAAATCCGCAGGCTTCAGGTGGAAGCGGATGCGGGGGCGTATGAGGTCATTATCGGGGACGGGGTTTTGCACCGCGTCGACGAGTGGCTTGATGCGATCATCGAGCGCAAAGCGACACTGTTGCTCGTTTACGACGAGGCACTGGCGGAGTTTTTGTACCACCAGGTGGCGCTGGACGCGCTGCGCAGTCGTTACCTAGTGGTGGCCGCGTTTGCGCTGCCAAGCGGCGAACACTCGAAGTCGCTGGAAATGGCAGGTCGCCTCTACCAGTCTGCGATTCAGGCAGGGCTTGATCGCCATGCCGTGATACTTGCGCTGGGCGGCGGTGTCACCGGCGACTTGGCAGGCTTCGTAGCGGCCACTTACATGCGCGGCGTGCGGTTCATCCAGTTGCCAACCACGCTACTCGCGCACGATTCCAGCATTGGCGGCAAGGTGGCTGTTAACCTGCCGGAGGGGAAGAACCTGGTGGGCGCGTTTCACGCCCCCAAGCTGGTGCTGTACGACGTCAGACTTTTGCGCTCGCTCCCTGATCGGGAATTTGCGAGCGGGCTTGCCGAAGCGATCAAGCACGGCGTGATCGCCGACCCTGACCTGTTCGCGTTTTTGGAAGCGAGCGCTGACGGGTTATTTGCCCGCGATCCCGATCTGCTCACCGAGTTGCTTTACCGCTCGTGCCAGGTCAAGGCGAACGTGGTCAGTCAAGATGAGCGCGAACAAGGACTGCGGGCGATCCTCAACTTCGGTCACACGGTTGGGCACGCGATCGAGGCGATGGAATACGGCGCGTACACGCACGGCGAAGCGGTGGCCATAGGGATGATGGCGGAAACGCGCATCGCACAGGCAATGGGACTTGCGACCCCTGACGTGGCGGAAAGGCTAGGAGCGCTGTTGCGCCGCTGTCGCTTGCCTGTCGATTTGCCTGACGCCGATCAGAACCCGCATCTGCGCGACTGGCTGGTCGAGCAGATGCGCCGAGACAAAAAAGCAGAACTGCGCAGCCTTGCCTTTATCCTGCCGACCGCGATCGGGACGGTGCAAATCGTGAAAGACGTGCCGGAAGACGTGGTGAAAGGCGCTTTTTTCGCTTGACCGAATGCCAAATTCCTTGTAGGATGAATACAGAAGCGGGGCGGAGCGCCCCGTAGGTAGATGAGTAGAGTGGCAGTTGCCTTAGTTTTGTGAGCGGAGCCGAGCAGAGGGTACTGATGGGGTCGTACGTGAGTATGGCCATGGGATGATATCCGATCATACATCGCTTCGTTCACGGGGGCTAAGGAGAACCTTAGTTCTTTTTTTGTATGCAAAATGCAAATAAGGAGGCTCCCCCTGTGAAAGACTTGTTGATTAAACTCGCAAACGGCAATGATTTGTCGGAGACGGAAGCGGAAATGGCGATGCACCTGATGATGGACGGCAGCGCTACGGAAGTGGAAATTTCTGCATATTTGACGCTACTGCGCAGTAAAGGTGAAACGATTTCAGAGTTGACCGGCAGTGCCAGGGCGATGCGCGATCACGCGCTCACCGTTCATGCGCCGTCCGAAATCCTCGTCGACACGTGCGGTACGGGCGGGGACGAGGCAGGAACGTTTAACATCTCCACCACCGCCGCGATCATCGCAGCGGCGGCGGGCGTGCCGGTAGCCAAACACGGCAACCGCGCCGCCTCTAGTCGCTCTGGCAGCGCCGATGTGCTGGAGGCGCTCGGCGTCGTGATCGAATTGACGCCTGAACAGGCGACCTTGTGTCTGCGTCAGACGGGACTGTCGTTTTTGTTCGCGCAGTCGTTCCATCCGGCCATGAAACAGGTGGCGCCGGTGCGCAGGGCGCTAGGATTTCGCACCATGTTCAACATCCTTGGTCCCTTGACCAACCCCGCGCGGCCCAAACGCCAAGTACTCGGCACCCCGAGCCTTGAGATTGCACGGAAAATGGCGAACGTTCTTAAAAACCTCGGCATGGATCACGCCCTCGTCGTTCACTCGGACGACGGCTTAGACGAGCTGTCGATTGCGGGTGCCTCCCGAGTGTTCGAAGTGAAGGGCGATCAGTTGCGCGAGTTTGTCGTCACTCCGGCAAACTTTGGCTTGACGGTGGCACCGCTGGCGGAGGTGCGGGGGGGATCGCCAACCGACAACGCGCACATGATCGAACAGATCCTCAACGGTGAGTCAGGGGCGCGGCGCGACATCGCCGTCATGAATGCGGCGGCCGCGATCTATGTGTCTGGTCTGGCTGATACGCTGGGATCGGCGACGGCGATTGCCAAGGCAGCGATTGATTCGGGTGCGGCAACAAGGACGCTTGAGCGCTTGCGTACTGTGACAAAGGGACTTGTGAAGGGGATAGGGGCTTGAGCTTTTTGACCGATATCGTGCAGGTGAAATCCCAGGAAATCGAGCGATTGCACCGCGCGACGAGCGAGCGCGAACTCATTTTGCGGGCAGAGAGAGTTCCGCCTGCGCACCCTTTTTTACCCAAAAATGAAATCGCGAACGAGTTGTTGGTGATCGCAGAGGTGAAAAAAGCGTCGCCGTCCAAGGGATCGATCCAACTGACCGCCGACCCGGCGCGCGTCGCGAGCGCGTATGACGCGGGCGGCGCCGACGCGATCTCGGTGCTGACTGACGAACGCTTTTTTTCCGGATCGATTGCCGACTTTTTGAGCGTGCGGAACGCGACGCAACGACCGCTGTTGCGCAAGGACTTCCTCCTTGACGAGTGGCAGGTATACGAGGCGCGGGCGATGGGAGCGGACGCCATTCTCCTGATTGTGGCGATTTTGTCGGAGGAACGCTTGCGAGCGCTGCAGCAACTGGCAACGGAACTGGGAATGGCGGCGTTGCTCGAAGTTCACAACCGGGAGGAGGCCGATCGCCTAAAGGCGATCGCCGCACCGCGCCACATTGGCGTCAACAACCGCAACCTGCACACCTTTCAGGTCGATTTGCATACGACGGAAACACTGGTGCCGTACTTGCACAGCGCCTACCCTGACGCGGTCATCATCAGTGAGAGCGGCATCGCGGCGGTTTCGGACGCGGCACGCGCGAGCGCGGCGGGCGCGAACGGGCTGCTGGTTGGAGAGGCGTTGATGCGGCAGGGGCTGGCGCAGGTGGGCACGACAATCGGCGCGTTCAAGAACGCCGTGAACGGGAGCGGCGGCGAGTGACGAGGATCAAGTATTGCGGGCTGCGCCGTGTCGAAGACCTGGCGCTAGCGGAAGAACTAGGTGTGGACTATGCAGGGCTTGTGGTTGTTCCCGCAAGCAGGCGGTATGTGACGCCGGAACAGGGGCGTGCGCTGAATGGTTGGATCGGCGACCACCAAGCGAACATTCAGTCGGTGCTGGTGATGATGGACTTGACCCGAGATGAAGTGTTGGACGTGGTTGAGGCAACCGGTGTTCGCCATGTGCAACTGGCCGGGGATGAAAGCCCTGCACTATGCCGGGAGCTGCGCGAGGCGCACGGCCTGATGGTGTGGAAGTCTTGGCATGTACTCAGTGCCGACGAGAGCGCTGATGCCTTGCGCCCCGCGCTTTCTGCTTATGTGGACGCAGTCGACGGGATACTGCTCGACACGGCACTACGCGGGCAAAAGGGCGGTACGGGCGCTGCATTTGACTGGCGCTACATCGCTGCGGCACAGCGCACGGCGGTGGGGCTGCCGATCATCGTGGCAGGCGGACTGACACCTGAAAACGTGGCGGAACTGGTTCGTGAACACCGTCCCTATGCGGTTGACGTATCATCGGGCATCGAAACGGAAGGCTTAAAAGACCAGCAAAAAATGCGAGCATTTGTGGCGCGGGTAAGGGAGGTGCGCGATGAGTCCGGATCAGGCGGGACGTTACGGTGATTTTGGCGGACGGTTTGTCCCCGAAACGCTGATGTCGGCGTTATACCAGTTAGAACAGGATTTTGCACGCGTAAGGAATGAGTCGGGGTTTCAGGCGCAGTTGCGCGAGTTGCTGAGTGAGTATGCGGGCAGGGCGACGCCGCTCTACGAAGCGAAGCGACTGACGCAGATCGCGGGCGGCGCGAAAATTTACCTGAAGCGCGAGGATCTCAACCACACGGGGGCGCACAAGATCAATAACACGATCGGCCAGGGGCTGCTCGCCAAGTGGACGGGCAAGCGGCGCGTGATCGCGGAAACGGGCGCGGGTCAGCACGGCGTTGCGACCGCGACAGTGGCGGCGCTGCTCGGGCTTTCCTGTACCGTGTTTATGGGGGAAGAGGACATCCGCCGCCAGGCACTGAATGTGTTTCGCATGGAACTGCTTGGGGCGCAGGTGCAGGCGGTCGTAAACGGCACTGGCACGCTCAAGGACGCGACCAACGAGGCGCTGCGGCACTGGGTGGAACACGTGAACGACACGTATTACATTGTCGGTTCGGTGGTCGGCCCGCACCCCTATCCTTATATTGTAAGAGAGTTTCAGCGCATCATTGGCGAGGAAACGAAGGTGCAAATTTTGGAAAAAGAAGGCCGTTTGCCCAACGCGATTGTCGCTGCTGTTGGCGGTGGGAGCAATGCGATGGGGATTTTTTACCCGTTTCTAGAGGACGAAGGCGTCCGCCTGGTGGGCGTCGAAGCGGCAGGGGAAGGCATTGATACGGTTCGCCATGCGGCATCGATTGCGCGTGGCAGCAAAGGCATCATTCACGGCGCGCTGACCTACTTGCTGCAAGATCAGGACGGGCAGATCACCCCCGCTCACTCGATTTCAGCAGGACTCGACTACCCTGGCATTGGACCCGAACACGCGCACTTGCACGCAAGCGGACGCGCCGAGTACGTGCCGATCACGGATCAAGAGGCGCTGGACGCGTTTGTGGCGCTTTCCCGCGATGAGGGCATCATTCCGGCGCTGGAGTCGGCGCACGCACTGGCCTACGCCTTGAAAATGGCGCCGACGATGGCGAAAGATGACATCCTTGTCGTCAACCTCTCAGGGCGTGGTGACAAAGACGTGGACAGCGTACGCGCGTATCTGAACCAAGGGGGCGACGGCCATGGAACGCGGTAGAATCGTTGTAGAGAATGCGCTACGCAAGCGCAATGGCAGGGCGGGGCTGATTCCGTTTGTGGTGGCGGGCGACCCGGATGTTGCGCAGAGTCTGCACATGCTGCGTATCCTATCCGAAGTCGCCGACGTGATTGAGATCGGCATTCCCTATTCAGATCCATTGGCGGACGGGCCTGCGATTCAAGGCGGCGCGGCGCGGGCGCTTGCAAGCGGCATGAACCTCGCGCGGGCGCGGGATCTGATCGCGCAGGTACGCGCGTATTCCAGCGTGCCGATCATCGCCTTTACCTACGCCAACCCAGTCTACAAGACGGGGTATCGCGCGTTTCTCGAAGGCATCCAAAGCGTTGGCGCCGACGGCGTCATCATTCCGGATCTGCCGCATGAAGAGAGTGGGGAACTGCGAGCGGAACTCGCCCGCCTCGACCTTGCGTACGTGCCCCTGGTGGCGCTGACGAGCGGCGAACGGGCGGCGCGTATTGCCAAAACGGCTACGGGTTTTGTATACTGCGTATCGACTTTAGGTGTCACTGGAGAACGAAAACAATTCGCTGCACAACTGCCCGCTTTGGTGCAAGAGGTGAAGGCCGCCAGTACCGTACCGGTCGCTGTCGGCTTTGGCGTCAGCAGCCCCGAGCAGGTGGCGGAACTGGCGCAGTACGCCGATGGCGTCATCGTGGGGAGCGCGTTTGTCAAGTACGCAGGCATGATCGGTGCGGCGAACGAGTCTGACAAAGGCCGCCTGCTCGATCAGTTTCGCGCATTTGCGAACGACCTTGCGAGGGCAACGGACAAAGGGGAGAAGTGAGTTTGACAGCAATATTTGCCCGCATGGCCTTAATCGGCTGCGGATTGATTGGCGGTTCGCTCGCCTTGGCGGTGAAAAAAACCGGATGCGTCAAGGAAGTCGTGGGCTATGATCAAAGCCCTGACACCCTCGATATCGCGCTGTCTCGCGGCGTCATCGACCGCGTCGCGCCTGACCTGCAAACGGCGGTAACTGGGGCGGACTTGGTCGTCCTCGCGGTTCCAGTTCCGGCGATGCCCGTGATTTTGCGCAAAATTGCCGCTTTGGAGGGTGTGATGGCAGAGGAACCGATCATCACGGACGTGGGGGGAACTAAGCAAGGCGTGGTGGAGCTGGCGCAGGAGTTGTTGACCAAAGCGCGGTTCATCGGTGGACACCCGATGGCTGGTTCGGAGAAATCAGGAATTTACGCCGCTCACGACCGCTTGTTGGAGAATGCGGTGTATGTACTCGCTCCCGCCAGCGGAGTGCCGGCGGCGGCGATGGAACGACTGGAAACGTTGCTTCGCGAAGCGGGCGCACGCCCGAAAACGATGGATCCCGGTCACCACGACGAGGTGGTGGCGGCGATCAGCCACGTGCCGCACTTGATTGCGGCGGCGCTTGTCAATCAAGTCGGAGAACTCGCGCAAATCGACAACTCGTATCGGGAACTCGCCGCAGGCGGGTTTCGCGACATCACCCGCATCGCTTCCAGCGACCCCACGCTTTGGCGCGACCTTTCTCTCGACAACAAGGCCAAGATCCTGCCCCTGATCACAGGCTGGCTGGAACGGCTCAGCCTGCTCAAAGGCTGGTTGCTTCAAGAAAATCCTAGTTTGTTGGAGGAGTTTTTCGTCACTGCGCGCACGTTTCGCGATTCGCTTCCGGTCAAGGCCAGCGGCGGTTTCCCGGCGCTGCATTCGATGACCGTCGAGGTGCCCGACGTTCCGGGGATCATTGGCGTGATCGCCTCTCTGCTCGGTCGCCATCATATCAGCATCCGCAACATCGGCATTTTGGAGAGTAGGGAAGGGGAGGAGGGGCAACTGATTTTGCAGTTTGATCGCAGGGATGACCTGGAGGCCGCTGAGATTGTGCTAGAGGAACATGGTTACCCGGTATTTCAACGCACATGACAGAATCGTATCGATTCCTATTGACTTCCAAACGATTGGTAGTTATTATAGAGGCGGATGCATTGTAGTTTCTCTCCACTCCTATTATCTCTCTCTTGACTCGCGTGAAAGGCATGCGGGTCTTTTTTATTTATTTGGAAGAATAGAACAAACGTCTGAGGCGCATCCTGATGGTAGTTCATTGGGGGCGAGGTATGCCATGCGGTTGATGGAGTGTCTGAACCAAAGCGATACGATACAACTGTCCAAAATTGCCAAAAATCATCAAATTGAAGGGCGTACCTATTCTAAAAACGCCATTCTTCAGGAATTAGTCGCACGCTTCTCAGCACCCGGCTACCTCGGCGAGCGATTGCAACAAAGCGCATCGCCGTTGCGGGCGGTGATGCGGGAACTGGCGCTGACGGGGCGCGACCGTTACGCAAAAGATGAGCTGTATCCGGTGGTGCGACGCATCTTGACCGCCCTTGGCATGAATCCCGAAACATCGTCGGAAATCGTTGCCAACCTGCTTGAAGACGGGCTGTTGTTTGAGTTGCGGAGCAAGTGGGGGCGCTTGTTCGTTCTTCCTGAAGACGTCTGGAAAAAGATCCACGACCTTGCCTCGCAAGCTGAACTGAATGCGCAGTCGGGGCTGGCGGGCGAGCCGACGATTGTGCGCGACGAAGCGACCACGATCGCGAGAGACGCCGCAACCATGTTATTTTTCTGTGCAAAATCGCCGCAACGCTTGACTTTGGACGGCAGTCTCTATAAACGTGCACAGCAGCAAATGTTGCAGCTTTTCGAGATTGGCGAAGCGATTCTGCCAGAGCGTTGCGGTTGGCGCTTTGGTTTTTTGCCGCACTACCGCAGTTACCCCGAACGGTTTGCTTTCATTTACGACTTTTTGGACGCGAGCGGCGTGTGGCGAGAAGAGAATGGCGAATTGCACGTGTGCGAAAACGCCAGTCGGGAACTGCTGCAGCTTCACGAAGAAACCCGCACGGAACTGATGTTCCGCTACTACTTGCAATCGTACCGCACCGCTATCCCGCACCTGCTGCGCATTGTCGTCAAGGTGGCCGACGCAAGCTGCCGCGGATGGGTGGAGCAAACCACGCTGGAAAAGCTCCTATCGCCATGGGTCAGCGACTACTTTTATGAGTACAAACAAAACATGATGCGGACGCACATCGTGGAAATGCTGATTCACCTCGGGTTTTTGCTAGAGGGTGAATTTGCGTACGGACAAATCGGTTATCGGTTGTCGACGCTCGGTGCCACCTGGCTGGCGCACCCCGAATGGATCAAGGCGCAGACAGAGAAGGAACAGGATCACTCTTCTGCGGAAAATTTGGTGACCATTACCTCGGACCTTGCGATGGTCGTCCCTCCCGATGCCGAATCCGCACACGGGTTTGTATTGCAAAAAATTGCCATTCTCGAAAAAAACGAGCGTGTCCGTTTGTACCGATTCACGGCTCAAAGTGTGGGCACCGCCATCGCTGACGGCTGGACTAAGGAACGGTTGTTTGCGTTCTTGAATGGAGTCAGTCGTCACCCACTTCCGCAAAATGTTATCCACACCATCGCCGATTGGTGCGACTCTTTCGCAATCCATCAAAAAACCAAATAAATGCATTC
The DNA here is from genome assembly GCA_021846165.1 of Bacillota bacterium. Lineage (GTDB taxonomy): Bacteria > Bacillota > Bacilli > Alicyclobacillales > SLC66 > JAJZCL01. The sequence goes on from JAJZCL010000033.1 coordinate 15,861, forward strand.
GCAAGGTGCAGGAAATCATTCTGTCCTTCACGAATATGATGGAATCAATAAACTGACACTCGGGTGTTTTGATTCGTCATCGCGTCGATGAGAGGAGGCGTGCCAAAGTGAAGGAAATGGTTACAGTCTCGCATAAACGCCAGTTTATCCAGTGGTTTTTGCATCACTACGAGTTGAAAGATCCAATGGCCAGGTGGTTGCTCGAATCGTTGGCCAACCACGAGTTATTGCTGACCAACGTGCATTTTACGGAACACCTGCAAACGGGTCGCAAAGCCGTGTTGATCTCGACAAAATGCGTACAAATGGCTTCGTTTAAGTTTTATCACATGCACCGGATCAGCACGGACGTAGAAAAAGCGTTTTTAGACATTCATCAGCATCCGGAACAGGAGTTGTACGTCACGCTTTATTTTCGTAACCGCATGCACGCAAGCGAGTATCGCATGGTGCTTGAGCAACCCGAGGCGATCAGGCCGATCAGGGTGCGCCTTGAGAGCTTGCAGGTGGATCTGTTCCTCGATGACCTGCTTCACCGCGACCGCCTGAACAAGCTGTATCATCACATCGATGTCGCGCTGGCGCAAAAAGACAAGGAAGGGTTTATGCTGTATACGGAAGAGTACTTGCGCTTGCTTAATGGATAAGAGCGAAATACGCAGGATTGTAAACCTAAATTTTTGTGGTAAAATAGTCTTGTAAAATTCAAAATAAGCGCTTAATTCCGCTCGGTCGGATACGGGGGAACCAATTACGTGGGGTGAATCCGTTGGTAACGGTAGGGTATTTCTCAACCCGAACCCGTCAGCTAACCTCGTCAGCGAAAGGAGAAGCCACTATGATAACAGCCACATAGTTTCCCTTCGCGTCTTCCGTGACTGATCTTTCTGTCGCGGCTTTGTTTTTTACAAATATTCTCATGAATACGAAGGGAGAGATGAACATGATTTTCAGTGAACTCAAAAGGAGCATTAAAGAAGGCATCGAATTTGAGAATCCGACGTCCGAAACGTTTATCAGTTCTGTCGTTACGCACGAGTTAACCATGCTGTTCAATCAGCACCTGTCACAAAACGACCGCGAGATTATGGTGGAGAACACTTCGTATCACGCAATGATCGGCGTATCGGAGAGTTCAGTGCCATTTCGTACGTTGGCCATTTCCGAAAGCGTAAGGGGGATCATTCACGGTCTTGCCAGCGCTGGGTTCGATGTGTCCGATATCGCGCGTCATGTGCTACGCGGCGCACGGAGGGCAGTGCTGGAGATCGAGGGAGGCTCTCGGATGGCAGAAAAAGCGCTGCGTGACGGGCTTTCTCAATCGTTGGAAGATTTGGGCATGCGTCGTTTGGAAGACGACCCCGCGCTGGATTTGCCTGGGTATTATATGGAACAAAGTTCGCTGATGGGCGCGGAAATGTATTAACAATCA
>JAJZCL010000034.1 GCA_021846165.1 Bacillota bacterium
GCGATCACCGTCGCCATGGAGGCAAGCGTCGCAGCACCTGTTCCTCCACCGACCACCAGTGGCATCATGGCCAACACGGTGGTTAACGTGGACATGAGAATCGGGCGCAAGCGAACCGGCCCTGCCGCCAACAAGGCATCGCGCAAATCAAGACCGGATCTACGCATATGGTTGGTATAGTCAACAAGCACGATGGCGTTATTGGCAATGAGTCCCGTCACCATGATCAACCCGATGGCAGAGTCAATGTTGAGCGAGCGGTGGGTCAGGAATAACCCTAGCGCCGCGCCGATAAAGGTCGGCGGCAGCGAGAACATGACAACAAACGGCGTGAGAATGGATTCAAACAAACTCGCCATCACCATGTAGAGAAGGATGATGGAGCATAGGACGGCGACACCCAAATCTGTTAACATCGTACTTAATATCTTGCCGTTTTGGCCAAAACCGACGTAATAACCTGCCGGGATGTTCATTTGCTTGAACTTTTGCGTGAGTTCACCTTGCACCCGGCCAGAGGTGACTCCAAAAGGTGTCGCGCTCACCGTCACGGTACGAACCCCGTTGACATGGGATACGCTCGGCGGTTCCTGCGACGTGGTGAGTGTGGCGATTTGCCCAAGCGGGATCATCTGCCCCGTATTGTTCGGGATAAGAATGGAGGACCAGTTGCTGAAATTCTGCGTATACGATTTTGGCATTCGCACGACCATGTTGTATTGCGTATTGTTCAGGTTAAATGAGGATGCATTCAGACCTTCATAGGCCGTGCGCAGTGTCGATTCCACCTGCTGCTCGGACAGATTGTATTGAGTCAACGCCTGTTGGTGAATGTTCAACTGATAGTCGGGAATACCCGTGGCTAGTTGATTGTCGACATATTCGAGGCCAGGGGTGTTTTTCATGATGGTGGCGACCTGTTGACTGAGCAGTGACAGTGTGTTCATGTCAGGACCTTGAATCTGCACTTGGATTCCAGATGATCCAGGTCCGCTGCTGGCGGAACCAGGTGTGACAAGGATCTGCGCGCCGGGAATGCCATCCGCGACGGTTTGAAACGAATTCGCGTACTGTTGAATCTGCTGATCTGAAACTGAGTTATTAAAAACAAGCGTCAGTGATGCCGTGTTGGTCTGCGTACCGCTACCCGATCCGCCACCTATCTGCGCGTACGTGTTTTTAATGCCAGGCATATCCTGATGGGCGTCCTTTACAATCGTACTCACGATCGCTTCTGTCGTCGGCAAGTTGGTTCCGTCCGCCAGTGTCACGGAAATCGCCAGTTGACTGTTCCCTACCGTCGGCGCCAGTTCAAATCCGATCATGGGAACGAGGAAGAAGCTGGCAAGAAGCATCACGATGGCACCCAATATGATGGTTTTGCGATGACTCAGGCTCCAGTTGAGGATTGCTCGATACAATCGGTTCAGGTCGTGCATGCCTCTGCCAAACCAATCGTAGAGTGCCCAGGCACGAAATGGTGCTGTCTTGCCTGGAATGGTTTCCGCAATACTAAAGTGATGGCCTTTCATTAACTTTGAGGCGAGCATCGGTGTTAGGGTGAGCGCGACAAACAACGCGGCGATGTGTGAAAAACTGACCGTCAGCGCCAGCGGCTTGAAAAACTGCCCCGCGATGCCTGGAACAAAAATCGATGGAGCAAACACGGAGATTTGTGCCATGGCAGCGGCGAACACCGCCAAGCCCACTTCTTTTGATCCGGTCTGCGCCGCGTCGATCGCATTAAGGCCGGTTTGTCGGGCACGGAAAATGCTCTCCAGTACGACGATCGAGAAATCGACGAGCGACCCAAGTCCGACCGCCAAACCGCCGAGCGTAATCGAGTTCAATGAGAATCCCGCTAAATACATCAGCAAGAAAGTGGAAAGGACGGCAATCGGAATGGCGACCGCAATCACGAGTGTGGTGCGCAGATTGCGCAGCAACAGCATCATCACCAGAATGCCGAACACGAACCCCAGCAACGTGTGCGTTTCTGTGGTTTTCAAGGTGTTCCGAATGGTTTGCGCCGAGTCTTGCAGTATGCTGAGGTGAACACCTTGCGGCAATTGGGACTGTAGCGAAGCCACTGTCTGGCGCACTTCATTGGATACCTGTACGGTGTTGGCGCCCGTCGCCTGTGTGATCGTTAACGTTACCGCTGGATTATTATTGACAGTCGACACCAGCGTTACATCCTGGAACCCGTTTTGCACCGTAGCGACGTCTCCGAGCGGGATGGTGCCGCCATTTCCAAGCGAAATCGCTACTTTCAGCGCATCGCTTGGCGAACTGAACTGGCCTTGGATGTGCAATGGCACTAGTAGCGTTCCCTTTTGCACGAGTCCAGCGTCGGTGGACGCATTGTTTGATTGCAGCGCAGACACCACCTGGCCAATCGATAGGTGGTAAAACGCCAGTTTAGACGGGTTCACCCAGACGTTGATTTGCCGGGTCATGTTACCGGCTAGGTTGACCGCAGCCACCCCGTTCTGGTGTTCAAGTGCGGGCTGCACAGTATTTTCAGCCACTTGACTGATGGTGGCCTGCGATTGGGTGCCGTAAAGACTCAGTGTCATAATGGGCAGGCTGGTGGGGTCGAACTGCTCAACCACTGGAGCTTGCGCGTCAGTGGGCAGTTGCGATTGTACCTGTGACACAATGCTGCGCATTTGGTTGACTGCATTATTGAGATTGACGCCATAGTTGAACTGGACGATGACCATACTGTTGCCTTGTGTTGAGGTGGAGTCAATCTCCGATACACCGGACAACGCTTCAAACCCTTGTTCAATCGGCGAAGTGATTTGTTGCTCCACTTCCTCTGGCGAGGCGCCGTTCCACGTGGTCATCGCCAACGCCACTGGAAGATTCAGGTTCGGCAATAATTCTTCCGGTAATTGGAATATAGCAAAGAAACCAAAGATCACGAGCGCAATCATCAACATGGTAATCGTGACAGGTCGCTGGATAGATAACTTCGTTAGTCCCATTGCTTATCTCCCCTTTGACCTGTTCGTCTGTACCACGCGCACAGTGTCTCCGTCAGACAGGATGTTCTGTCCGTTGACGACCACTTTTTCTCCTGCCTTCAAGCCACTGGTGATTTGATAGGTCGTACTAGACATCGTGCCCACTTGTACAATTTGCGCGTGTACCTTGTCGCCACTCAGTACGAACACTTCCTCTGAACCGTTTTGCAGGCTCAGTACGGCATCCGCCGGTACGGTGATCACGGGTTGTTCGGTCGCCTGCGCCAGTTGCGCCTCTACCTGCAAGCCCGGCAACAAACCTTGCGGTTGACCGTTGATCAGTACATCGACGGGATACTCGTTCGTGTTGGTATCCAATTGAGGGTGTATATCAAGGACACTGCCGCTCAATTGCAGGTTAAGGCTCGGAACGTTAATTTGCATGGTGGTGCCATTAGCGATTTGGCCAATGCTGGTGGTCGGAACGTTAACAGTCGCCATAAGCGGGCTGGTTGACGCCAGTGTGATCAATGGCGATTGCGGACCCACCGCCTGTCCGACTTGGGCACTGACGGACTGGACGATGCCGTTCATCGGCGCGATGACCTCTCCCTCACTGACCTGGGTTTGCAGGCTCGTCACTGCCGTTTGATACTGAACCTGATTCTGATCCACCGAGTTGCCAGCCTGTTGAAGTGACTCCTGCGCCTGATTCAGCGACTGTACCGCCTGCGCCAGCGATTGTTTGGCTTGTGTATGATCCGCCGTGAGCTTCTCGGTCAATTGCAACGAGGAAAGACTGGCGTTGTACTGGATTTGCTGCTGAGTAAGCGCCGCCTGCGCCGCCGTTACTGTCAATTGCGCCATTTGATTCGCATTGCTGCCACTCGGCGGATTGGCGTTAGCCAGGTTGTTTTCCGCCTGTGTAAGATTGGCTTGCGCACTGGATATGGAGGATTGATCTCTGGATACGGCGGCAGTCGCCGAGTTGTATGTTTCCTGCGCCTGTTGCAAGGAGGAGTAATCCCCGCTCAGTGACTGATAGGTGCTTTGATCAGATTGGAGCGTATCATAGTATGGATTTGAACCTGGAAATGTTCCGCTTTGCCACGCTTGGTAATGTGACAGGATCTGATTGTAGGCTTGCGCCGCCTGCTCAACTTGTGCCTGCGTGATCGAACCGTAGTCCTTCTCTGCAGTTTGGTAGGCGTTGGTGGCCACTTGCAAGTTGTTTTGATCCGTGGTCAATTGCTGCTGCGCATCGGACAACGCCGCTTTATCCGCCGTAATGACAGATTGAAGCGCCGCCATGTCCTGCGGGGTGTTGCCGCCGCCAAGAGACATATTCTCCTGCAACTGCGCTTTTTGAAGGCTGACCTTTGCTGCATTAAGTCCGGCCAGTTGTTCATTGACCGCATTTTGTGCGTTCAGTACCTGTTGATCTGTCGGCAAGGGATCATGGTACACGTCGAGCGCGTCCTGATACTGCACTTTTGCCTGCAGATACTGGCGCTTGGCGTCATTGTAGAGTACCTGACTGCCCTGTAGTGCCGCCTTTGCCTGCTTCACAGCGTTGATTTCAGGCACATTAATGGCACTGCCTAGACTGGCCAGCAGCTGTCCTTTTTGCACCAACTGTCCGGGCCGCACGTTCACCTCGGCCAGTGTGCCAGAAGTGGACGGCGAGAGCGAGGTCTGGATATAGGGAGTGATGCTTCCCAAAAATGTGACCCCACTCGGCATGCGCGTCAATGTTACTGTCTGCACCTGAACAGGAATCGCTGGTTGCTCAACCTGCGCACTGGTGGTCTTTTGCGGAGCGCCGCAACCTGCAAGCAGCGTCGCAGTCGTGAGTGCAGAGAACCAAGCTAGCGCCTGAATGGTACGGCGAGAGTTTGCCACTGTCTGACTTCCTTCCGTTAAGTAATTGATTAGCTGTTCAAATAATCCGCAACTTTACGAAGAGCTAACGCGACCGGATGATCTGGGAATTTCAGCACGAAGATCCCTGAGCTTGCGAGCGCCATCATTTCGTCGGAGTGCGGCAACACCGCCGCAACGTCCGTGTCATAGGTACTCTCGACACGCGCCCGCACCGCCTCTGGATCGAACACCTGGGGAACTTTATTCACAATCAGACTAAGATTGGGGACGTTCAATCGCCGCGCTATTTCCACCGTGACACCCGTACCCTGATAGTCTTGATTGTCCGGTCGCATGATGATCAGCAAAAAATCAGAAATGGCGATCGACAAGAGCGTTTCCTCGTTCAATCCTGGATGGGTATCGATCATGAGGACGTCGAGCTTCAGCTTGCTGACGGCATCCTGAAACCCGTTCTGCAACATGTACACATCATAGCCCTCACGTAGTACCTTGGCGATTTCGCCGGGCTTAATACTTGAAGGGATCAGGAAAATGCGACCGCTGATTTCTGCCCCTACTTTAGCGGTCACATCGTATGCCGCTTCTTCAATGCCGCACTTTCCCCACAAATAATCGTTCAACGAGTTCGTCATTTCGTCTTCGGTAAGTCCAAAGAGTACATGAATGCCTGGTGACTGGATATCCGTATCTACAACCCCGACGCGGAGGCCTCTGGCAGCCAGCAGCGCGGTCAGGTTCGCGGTCGTATTGGATTTGCCTGTGCCTCCACGAAATGAATGAACTGAAACAATCCTACTCATTGTGTTCACTCCTTAAGTTTGTAAGTGATTATATTTAGAAGTATTCAAGGTGAACAGAATCAGGACTCAGTTTATGAAAGCTGTCGTTTGACCAACTCCGCAAACGGACCTACCTGCTGCACCAGGTCTTCGTACACGCCAGATTGCACAACTACACCGTTTTGCACCACGTAAATCCAATCCGCATTAAGAATCGTACTCAACCTGTGGGCAATCACGATACGCGTGGTGTTTAGATTTTCAAAACTGCGGGTGATTATCGCTTGCGACTGATTGTCAAGAAAACTTGTCGCCTCATCCAACAAGAGAATTCGGGGGCGGTTGACGATGGCGCGGGCAATCAACAACCGCTGGCGCTGTCCTCCCGACAGGGTGGATCCTCCCTCCATGACATACGTGTGCATGCCCATGGGCATACGCCGAATGTCATCATCAATGCCCACCATTCGTGCCGCTTCCCACGCATCATCTAATGACAAGCCGACGGCGGCGCCAACAATATTGGCAAATATGCTACCTGGCATCAAGCGTCCATTTTGCAGCACCACACCGATTTGACGGCGTAGCGCACGAACGTCGAGACCCGAAACGTCAAGGCCATCTAGGTAAATAGCCCCTGTTTCCGGTGAATCAAAACCAAGCAGCATGCGCATAATGGTCGACTTTCCCGATCCTGAAGGTCCTACAACCGCCACAAACTGTCCGGGACGAATTTGCATCGACACATCCTTTAAGATGAGCGGGCCATCCTTTGCATAGCGAAAACTCACATGACTCAATTCGATGGCACCTGTTAGTTCCCCTGGGTCGGCGCGCACTTCATCTACTTCCACCGGCGTTTCGAGTATGGGTTTGGCCCGTTCATAGACAGGGCCTGCTTGAGCTATCGAAATCACCGAGCCGCTCATGGTAGTAATACTGGAAAAAAACTGACCAAATGCTGCGTTAAAGGCCATAAATGCGCCCGTCGCCATCGGATGCGCACGGTTCAGTCCAATCGCCAGAAAGACCACCATTGATGTCGCGATCGAAAATGCCGTGCTAAACGTCATGAACCAGATTTGCGTCCGTCTGGCCGCAACAGTTAACCGGCGTTGCTCACTGAACTGATCCGCCCACTCCGCAAAGGCGTGACGCTCTGCTCCCGCAGTCCGCAGTTTAGAAATGCCCATGATCAATTGAACCACCAAGCCTGTGATTTTACCTTGGACTTTGAGCATGGCGCGTTGACGTCGCAATTGGATCATATTGGCAAACGTCATTACAGCAAGATAGACTATGACCATGATCGTGGCAAGCAACGCCAGTTTCGCGCTGTAAAAAAACAAGAGAGCGTAGCTGAAAATAGAGAAAATTCCGGATAATATTGAACTTGTGACACTGCCCGTCAGCATCTGTCGGATCGTGTCAATTCCCATGGCGCGGTTTGCCAGGTCTCCAGATGAGTAGTCGCGAAAAAAACTGGGCGGTAAGTTTAACAGCCGATCCCATACGCCAGCCTGTACCGACGCGTCCATTTTCCCCTCAATGCGCAACATACCTAAATTCTGAACAAGTTGAAACAACGCTGCCGATACTGCCGACACAATCAGCGCAATTACGATCATCCATAACGAATTGTTGTCTTTATTAGGGATGACGCTGCTAAACAAATTTCCGGTCATGATCGGGGTCAACAGTGAGATTAATCCGACGAGGAGCCCTGTCGCAATCACACGTCGAAAATCCTTCCGCAGCCCATACGTACCAAAACGTACCAGTTCTAACGCCCCTACCGCTTTAGATGACAAGGAACGATACAGCACCACACCAACCGGCAGCATTTTCTCCAGGGTCGCTTCCGTGACCAATTCCGAGGTGTTCGCTACGGGATCCACGAGCAGATAGTGTCGGTTCTTCTGTGGTAACAATGCAACAGGCTGTCGATCATTCAACATCCCAATCAAGGAACCATTATCGCGCTTCCACCAGTCATCCCGAAGGACGATCTGACGATAGCGAATGCGCGAAGCGCGGGCGATCGAATCTAGCGGATTCGCTGAGGACTTGGCTGCGGATTTTTGGGGGGCAACAATCTCGATCCCCGACGCTTTGCCCACCAGTCGGCAAACCTGCATCATCGCCTCTTCATTTTGACCTTCCATTGCAGGCAGCCCTTCGCGCTGCATCACAGAGGCCAAGCGCAACATGGCATCACGCATAGCTTGCGCCTGTGCAGTCAGCTTCGTGACCAACCGCTCTCGCTCTCGCTGCCCAAGTTCTTGTCGAAGCAAGAAAAGATTGCGGAGAATCGATGTATGAAAACTCTGGAGATCATGCCAGGCAACCGGGGTTTGCACCCATACTTCCGTATTCATGCCGACGACTTCGGCAGCGTCAACCGCTGTCGCCCAAGCGCCTGAGGCAATCGGAAGCCGAGCGGTCTGCTCCGCATCCAATTGAAATGTTTCCTCGCCCGCAAAACGAATGGCTCCCGAGATGCATTGCATCCACAACACTTCATGATTCGTGCGCACACCTTGCGCCGAAGCCAGGGTAAGATTTTCGCCGACGGTTGCCGTCAACATGTTCTTCGGGGGATGTTGACGGATGACCGACGCAGACAAGTGTTCAATCCATTCCCCAACCAGTGTAGCGATTTGACGGTTGTGCCGCTCATCACGAACCAGTTCAAACAACCTGTCCGCATCCAGGCGGCGCAGCCTACTGCCGGGTTGGCCGACGGCCACAAGAGCCAACTCCGTCTTGGCAATGCTAGCATCCATGCTAAAAAGCACCGAATCGCTGTTACAGGAAAACAGGTACTGACGGGATCCACTCAGTTCGCCTGCGGTCACTGACACTGCAAATACGTGTACAGTGCCTTCCACCGACCATACACTCCTGTATTGGTGCAAGAGAACTGGTTGGTTCCCTTTAAATTCGGTGATTTCCCCTTCGCTTTCGAACACTTCACCCGTTCGCTCATACAGAACCTGCCAGATATTTCTCGATAGCTGTCGACCGCTGCGACTAGAAAGTGTAGTGCGATACTTTTGGGTACCGTGGGATTCTACAACGTCGAGAAACCCATTCTCAACCAATCGAGCTAAGCAGTCCTGCGTTTGCTCCTCATCAAGACGCATATGTTCTTGAATGTCTTGCGCAGATAACATGTCATGCCGCATGACATCGTGGATAATCTCACGATCCCGCTCATCTAACGCCAACACATCGCTCATGTTTCGCGTTTTTTTCTTGCTTACTGATGAACGGACGCCAGCCAGCAGATCATCGATTGCATCACCAGCCAAGTTGAATCCCCTCATATCATCATAGTCAATTTTTACTTATACTGCGCTCACGGCACTGCTCACTCAGCATGAATAAGTGCCGCATAGGCGCCGCCCCTTCGCAATAACTGATCATGCATCCCGCGTTCCACGACTTTTCCATGTTGCAATACGATGATCTCATCGCAGTCGCGAATCGTACTCAGACGATGAGCCACAATCAAACAGGTACAGCCCCGTTTACGAATGGCTTCATCGATCTCTTTTTCGGTAATGGGGTCAAGCGCACTCGTCGCCTCATCCATTACAAGTACCGCAGGGTTTCGGATCAACGCGCGCGCAATTTCGATACGTTGCCGTTGCCCACCGCTAAAATTGGATCCTGATTCATTCACTTCCGAATCGTACCCGCCAATTCTGGAAGCGATATCTTCGTGTATCCTGGCATCTTTCGCGCCTTGTACCATGCGTTGATCAACGATCGTATCATCCCAAAGAGCCAAATTCTCCCTAACATTGCCTTCAAACATAAAAATGTCCTGATCCACCACCGCAACGGAATTGTTGAATACTTCACGCGGAATGTCTTCCCTGCGCTTGCCATCAAACAAAATCTCGCCGCTCCACGGCTGATAAAGTCCGGTGACCAGCCTCGCCACGGTGGACTTTCCACTACCGCTGCCACCAATGAGTGCCACTCTTGCGCCAGGCTTTAATGATAGAGAAAAATCCTTAATCAACGGCGCATCCAATCGACTGTACCCAAAGGTGATGTTGCGAAGTTCCAAGTAACCTTCCAACCGCGATGGCATATCGCTCTGATGAAGTTGATTGGATTCATCAGCCAACTGGGGATCGGGACGATACCGCAGCACATCATCCAGACGGTTCAAACCGCCCTCAATCTCTTGCAAGGTCGAACCAAAACCGACCAGTCTATTAAACGGATCCGTAAAACTTGACATTAAACTTTGGAATGCCACCAGCATTCCGACCGTCATGGTGCCATCGATCACACGGAGTCCGCCAAGTCCCAGGATCAGCGCCGTATTCAATGCGGCGAGCAGTCCCGGAACGACATTTACGACTTGCGAAACCATGCTCATCTGCTGTGTGGAATTGATTGATTTCGCTTGGTAACCGCTCCATTTCGCAAAAAAATCAGATTCTGCGCTGGTGGCCTTGAGCGTTTCAATCATTTGCAGTCCGCCAATGCCCGTCGCCAGCAACTTCCCGCGGTTTTGCATCACCCGACGACTCGCGTCCTTATGTACACGTGAAATGGTTCGAAGGATCACCATGTTCAACAGCACAATCACCAATCCGATGAGCGACAGCCAGACATCATAGGTCATCATGACGATAAAATAAAACACAACCTGTACAAGGTTGATCACATTGGTGGCAAGCTCGCGAGACATGAGTTGGGCGACCGTATCATTGATGGCAACGCGAGAGCCGATTTCTCCGCCGTATCGTTGCGTAAAAAACTCGACAGGCAATTTCAATACGTGCCAAAAAAATTCACTGCTGTATTTGACCGCTAACTTGGTTTCCATGCGCAATAAATAGCTTTCCTGCAACCAACTGAGAAGAGCGCGCAAGACCGCCGTAATTCCCATCCCCATGATGAGTGGCCAGATCCAGCGTGACATCCCTCCCATGAGTACATCGTCCACAAAGATTTTGCTGAATACAGGAACGGCAATTCCAGGAAGCACAAGCGCCAACCCTGCCACGATGACAAGAGCCAATGCCACGGACGAACCGCTAATTCGACTCCGAATGGTACTCAGTAAGCTGGTGCGAATTCCACCCTTTTCGAACGATTCTGTAGGAGAAAAGGTGAGTACAATCCCTGTATACGCATCGTTAAACTCTTCATGGGTCACCTTGCGGGGACCAACGGCGGGATCATTGAGGAAAACGTAATTTTTAGAGTATCCTTCAACTACCAAAAAATGATTAAAATTCCAAAACACAATAACCGGCAATGATAATTTATAAAGTTCAGAAACCTCTTTCTTTAATCCTTTTGCGTTGAGTCCATACTCCCTTGCAGCCTTGACAACATTGTTGGCCTTACTGCCATCGCGAGAAACGCCAATCGCGATGCGCAATTCCTCCAAAGGCACAAACTTGCCGTAATATCGCAGGACAATTCCAAGCGCCGCAGCCCCGCACTCCACCGCTTCCATTTGCAAAAGTGTAGGTGTTTTTACGCGCTTGTGGGGAGGTGAAATTTCTGCTGCAGACATTACCACATCTCCCAACTATAGATCATATCATCCAATAACACTCTATCCTGGATTTAGGAAAGGAACTGGATTGGATGGATTCTATTCACCACAAATTTCACCTGAGCCAAAGTGCCCGCAGACAGCTTCGTCGGTGGACCTACTGACGAAGACCAGCGGTAGCCGCTTCCCGAATGCGAATCAGTCAGCAAAGCAACGTCAACCTCAATCACTGGTCCGCTCGACAAGAACATATGAACGAGAGTCGGATTGCCCACCTGTGCCATTAAGCCAGCCGTTGTCGTCGGATACTGACTGATCGCTGTGACACGTCCGATTAAGTAGCCATAGGTGACCGAATTGACATTGTCCGGTGAAATTTGCGCTTGCATCCCGAGATGAATCTGCGCCGCCTCTCCCAGCGGAACCAAGAAACGCGCGACAACCTTCCCGTTTACTGGCTGTTCGGTGGCAAGAATGTCACCCGCCGCCACATAGGCACCGCGGGTACAGCGCACATCAATCACTTGATCTGCTGTAGGACTGGTCACGCTGATCATGCGACCGCCGCCAGTCTTCATGCGTACAATGACCTGACCTGCTCTTACTTTTACCCCTGGTGTTACATACAAATGCCTGATGATTCCGTTTGCAGGTGCGGTCATTTGCGTAATCCCCGCAGCGGGAAGTAGGAATCCAGCGGTCGAAACCGACGTCGAGATCGTACCAAATACGCTCCAAATAAGCCCGATCATCACCAAAAGAACGAGGGCAAGCACACTGACCCACGCCTTCGGATTTGCCACTTGCAACAGTTGATCCAACTGCTCTGGGGACGATAGCTTCTCAAGTGCACTTTTTCTAAACATACTCGTATCCATATATAGTCCTTCACCACCAACGCCTCATCATTAGTTCACCGATCCGCACTCATTGCCTCACTTGCGCTCTCTGCATTCAATGCGCTGTAGATAAATTCGCTGATGGTCTGAACTGAATAGAGAATATCACGGATTTGCAACGCTGACATCCCCTCGAACGTGACATCGTAATTTTCTCCCACCAATGTCATCACCTGAAACGCTTCGATCGAATCAAGTTCTAACCCTTCTCCGAACAATGGTTGGTAATCATCAATATCTGCAGCCGTCACGTCTTCTAATTCGAGTCCCTCCACGAGAATTTTCTGCTTAATAAAGGACTTTATATTACCTAAATCCACTTCATTCATTATGTTCACCTCCTTCAATTAAGACTTTAATTGAAAATTACATCTACTTATGACTATCAATGTAAGGTCTTGGTACCTGATTGTCAATGATCACACTGCATGATCTTTCACGCACTTTCGCATTTCCTGTTGCTGTGTTATATATGGAAGCAGCTTCGAATCAATGATTTTGCGCATCCGCTGATTCCCGATCAAAACACTGAACATGCCATTTTGAATGCCCATTTTTGCTTGCTGACGAATCGACTCGGCCACCAGCATAAACGGCATTCCCAGTTGTTGATAATCGTGATCGACGTAGAGGCTGTTGTAGAGAACCGTGTCAGGCGCGATGGCGTGAACAATACTCCAACCAACCACTTGATCCTGATGGAGCAAAAACCACGTCAAATCAGGGTGAATGCGAGCCGCATCTTTGAATGGATTCAGGTATGCGGGATAACCGCGCGCTTCATGATTGATAATTTCAAGCACTTGTGCTTTTGACAACTGCCGAATCGGAATGAATGTAAACTCCGCAGGCAGGCGCATAGGCTTAATCCACTTCGCATGTGCGATATGAGCCAGATCCGTTTTGTAAATAAAGAGGATGACTGCAGGCTGACCCCAGCCGTTTTGTGCTAAAACATGTTCCAAAATCGGCGTATTACGCCCCACTACGTATTCCAGCGAGAATTGCGAGATTCCCATTTGCTGTGCCAGATCATTCATCGCCGCCATCAGGGACGTCGCGACACCACGCTGTCGGAATTGGGTGCCGACAAAGAACGATAATACACGCGCCGCTTGCTCTCCTTGCCGTCTGTCTAGGACAACGAGCCCGGATGGTTGCCCATTTGTACGACTGCCAATCACATACGTCTGCATCCCCGGAGAGTCATTGTAAAAAGCCTCTCGAACATGCCGGAACGTCAAATGCTCAAACGGCTGACGGGCGGCACCATCAAGCGTTTCTATCGTATGCACAGTAGTCATGACGACTCACCTCTCGTTACATTGGCATATCAAGTCCAGTTCCCGCATGCATAATTTGCCCGCTAAGTACACTGGATGGAAAGGAAAAAAGCACCTGAATCAATTCCATCAACTCATTCAGCGGCAACACTTGTAAACGATGCGCGAACACCGAAAGCTCTTCTTGCATCTGCTTTTTGTTTCGGGTGTCCTCCTCACGCGCATAATAGCCGAAGGATAACGCATTGACTGCAATACGAAAACCGGATAATTCTCTCGCCAGCGTTCGCATCAGCGCTAGTTTAGCGCCAGTTTGAATGGGAGAAGTCGGATACCCGGCTGACCGCACTTGATTAGCCATCACCAAAAAAACGAGATGCCCATATCCCCGCTTCATCATCGCTGGAATCACCAGCCGATTAACACGATGTACCTGAATCAGCACTCGCTCAACACTATCCATCAGTTCGTCCGTGCCTAACAGTGCGAACTCATCCAACTCAACGTGTCCGTAAATCACAACATCCACAGGTTTTCGCGTTTCGGCTTGGATAAACGCCCCGGTCATCGCTTCCAAGTTACCGTCCCCGCAGCATTCCACATGACACCGCTCGCGACTTTCCGTATTCAAACTTTGTAGAAACGCAGTCGGAGCGTTCACACCGCAAAACCACACGGTCATTTGATGCCCCTGTGCTAGTAAGTATCGAGCCGCACTCTGACTCAACTGCGCATCTGCAGCGACCATGAGGATGTGTTTTGAAGGAATCTCCGGCTTGTTCATCGCATGAACCCTCCGTCGCACGGTACCACCTGTCCGGAGAGATAGCTGTTCACCGATTGACACAACCACTCAATGGTGGACGCAACCTCCTTCACGGTTCCTTCACGTTGCAGATGCGTGTAGGCCAGAAAGCGGTTTCGTTGCTTTTGTTCCAAAGCGTCCAGCATATCGGTGGCAATCAGTCCTGGTGCGACTGCGTTAATGCGAATTCCAGCTTGTGCGTACTTGGCCGCCATCAACTGCGTCAATCCGATGATCGCTCCCTTTGAGGCGGCATAGTTCGCCTGCCCTGCCCGCCCGTAAACGCCGGAAACGGATACAACGTTGACGATCGCTCCGTCACTTTGATGAAGCATGTGCGGCACCACTGCGGAGGAAAAATGATACGCCCCGCGAAAATTCGTGGCAAAAACCGTTTGCCAATCCTCGTCTGGCATCATGCCCACTGGCCCATCGCGACTCATGCCGGCGTTGTTAACAAGCACATCCAAACGCCCATACTGCTGCACGATCTCCGTCACCAACGCCTTTGCAAATGCTCCATCGGCCACATCCCCCTGCCACATCGCAATGCTACCAGGCGCCGATGGAACCGCACGCATCAAGGAATTCGCGTCTTCCATTCGGCTGCGATACACGCCAACAACACGCGCCCCCGCTTCAGCAAACCTTGTCGCAACTGCACGACCAATTCCCCGGGACGCACCCGTCACCAGCACCACGCGATCTTCCCACTCCTGCACTAGTTCATCCCCGTTCAATCGCACACTGCGTACCAACCGTCAGCATGAATGCGCAAGCGACATATGATGTTATCCATCAAACGGTGCGCAAGTCTTAGGAGAGTCGCGAAGACTCCCCTACCGAACATAGCTGCACCCTCATGGCATTGACTGCAATGACTTAAAACATAGAAACGATACCGCCTATAAAGCTTCCTATTCCCCCGCCTATATCACCCAAAATCTGATCTGTGTTTTTCCCGCCAGCCACTTGCGCCAATTCCGCTTCGCTCAACTCGTCCGCTTCACTCTTCAGATCCGGAAGCACGATCGTCATATGGGCACCATTGTTTTCGACAAAATTCATCTTAAAAGTTTCCGGTACCACTTGACCAGTTGCTGCCTGGATGGCCGCATGCGGATCACTGATCAACGACGCCCGAAACGCTTGGTCGGTCTTCGCTTTCTCAGCAACTGTCGTTGCCACCTCTTTAATCTGTTCTGCTGTCCATTCACTCATTAACCTACACACCTTTCCCATTCTTGTTTTTGGTTGAATCATTCCTAATCAAATCCGTTCTATATATCACGGAGCCACTCATGGCGTACACGCTTTCAGGGAGAGCCACGAGGACTCTCCTCGAAGTAGTTTTAACATCCAAAATTGAACCACAATGGCTTAAAACATCGCAACGATAGGCAAAATAGATCCAAGCACCGAACCAACATCTCCAAGGATCTGTCCCGCATCGGCTTTCCCGCCAGCCACTTGCGCCAATTCCGCTTCGCTCAATTCATCCTCTTCACTCTTCAGATCCGGAAGCACAATCGTCATATGCGCACCATTGTTTTCGACAAAGTTCATCTTAAAGCTGTCCGGTACCACTCAACTCGTCGCAGCCTGGATGGCCGCATGCGGATCTGCGATCAACGATGCCCGAAACGCTGAGTCTGTCTTCGCTTTCTCGACGACAGTGGTTGCTACCTCTTTCATCTGTTCCGCTGTCCATTCACTCATTCACCTACCCACCTTTCTGATTTATTAATAGTTCGTAACCGCATTCATTCCTAGCTATACTTGGTGCGTGCATTCAGAAAAATCAGCCCAACGATACCCGCCAGCCACCTGCACTCGCCCATCCCCGTTCAATCGCTCACTACGTACCAACCGTCATCATGATTACGCCAGCGACATGCGCTGCTATCCATCATAGGATGTGCTAGTCGCAGGAGAGTCGCGAGGACTCCCCTACCGAACATAGCTGCACCCTCATGGCATTGACTGCAATGGCTTAAAAAGCAGAAACGATACCGCCTATAAAGCTTCCTATTCCCCCGCCTATATCATTCAAAATCTGATCTGTGTTTTTGCCGCCAGCCACTTGAGCCAATTCCGCTTCACTCAACTCGTCCTCTTCACTCTTCAGATCCGGAAGCACGACCGTCATATGGGCACCATTGTTTTCGACAAAGTTCATCTTAAAAGTGTCCGGTACCACATGCCCTGTTGCGGACTCAATGGCCGCATGCGGGTCGCTGATCAACGACGCCCGAAACGCCGTGTCTGTCTTTGCTTTCTCAGCAACTGTCGTTGCCACCTCTTTAATCTGTTCCGCTGTCCATTCACTCATTAACCTACACACCTTTCCCATTTTTGTTTTTGGTTGAATCAACATTAAACATTACGACTTATGATCCCCTTAAAATAAGGAATAGCTTTCCTTAGATCCCAGTTCAGCCCCTCACCTCCTAATTTCTCATTCAAATTGCACGACTGATTTGATCGCTTTTGCATTGTTCTACTTGTTAATACGCCTCAGTGAATCGTTCATTACACGTTTGCGATAAAAATTTGAGAAATTTACGCGCTGACGAATCACGCGATCATCAAAAATGGTCAAATGAAGCCGTGACCCTCATACGTTCCAATAATTGCTTTGGAATGGGTTTCAGTAACAATATAATTATAGCACACTTTAAAATTATGAGATGTTGTTTTATTTCAATCGATCACCAGGGATTACTCCCGTGATCTGTTCGTTTCGACGATCCAGTATCTTTTTGATTTGAAATTTGTTCATCCATCGCTTGATGTCTGGATCGTAAAAACGTTTGCCAATCACCTTCGCTGCATTGCCATCTGCCGTATCGACCGTGCCGCAATTCAGGCACCTGAAATCATCTTTGTCACGGTTCTTCTCAGACGTGTAACCGCAATAAGAACATTCCTGACTCGTATACGCAGACGCAACCGCTTCTAGGCAAGAACCTCTTGCCTCTGTCTTAAAATTGGCTTGTTCATTTCATGTGCTGCGCATCCACATCGAAACTATGCGTGACATTTTCTTGCTCTTAGCGATGCCACGCATAGGTGTCAAATCTTCAACAATAACACGCGCGGGCTGCTGTGCTAAGACTTCATTCAGCGCAT
>JAJZCL010000035.1 GCA_021846165.1 Bacillota bacterium
TTTCTTGCGCAGTTCCAGATAACGGTGATGATAAGACAGGTTTTCTTTCACGCCAGCGATCAGTGCGTCGTACACTGATTCGGGAATCCGTTTCGAGAACAGTGCCATTTCCCTGGCACTCGAAAACTTTTTCACACGCGCCACGGCAACGTCTGTTTTGACGTTGTAAGCATACAGTGAGGCAACGGTGTTCTTGTGCGCCAGATACGTATCGTAGACGCGTTCGTAAGTGAGCCGCCGCACCTCCCTGTTGGGATTGCGCAGGAGCAGCCCCATTCGGCCTTCGGTAACCTTGTATTCCTCTTCCTCGACGCTTATGCTGCCGTGATCGAAATCGGCGTTGGTGAGCAGGCTGAACACGTCGCCCTCACTGCCAAGGGTGTCGCTCAGCGACGCCAGCACCGCTTCCGTTTCACTCGATAGCACGTGCGGCTTGTGCCGGATGATGTTGTCCATCAGGTGCCGGTACGGCGCGAGTTCCTCCGACTGCACATAAGCAGCAAGCGCGTCTGACGGCAATGCCAGGATTTCCGGCTCAAAAAAGCTGGTCTGTTCCGCTAACACCGCCGCCATCATCTGCACGCGGCTCAACATCGCTTGGTAGATCTGCTCGCGCGTATCCTGATCATTTTTCATATGTGCGTAAATGTGCAGCACGCCAAGGCGGCGTTCGATCTCTTCGGACGTTGTCAGGTACAAGAGAACGGTGCTTGCCCCCTCTTGCAGATGCCCGCGCATGGTCGCGAACAGATCCGCCTCGACCGTTTGCGCGACGCTTTGAAACTCTCGCTCCCATTCGTCGTCGGTGGCAAACATCGCTTCGGTCGACCACTTGTAACGTTCCTCAATGTTTTTGCGTTCCAGCAACTGTTCCAACCGCAACACTCCCTTTGTGTCATTTTACCATTCTTTCGGGGTTTTTATGGTCAGCACCTCAAACTTGCGTTTTTGTACGCAAATTCCCCATCAAGCGCAACACCCAGTCCCGCTCCGCTTTGAGTAAACTCAGGTGATGATCGATCGCCATATCGACGCCGGGTCTGACCTCGTGATGCGGCACCTTCTCGTACTTGTTGACTTCCAATTCTATGCGTCGCAGCTTTTCCCGAAGCGCCGCCATCGCTTCGGCAATCGGCAACTCGTCCATGAGAAGGATGCCCACATCCTCTTCAAAGTGCTTGAGATCGAGCATTTCCAGGTTGTCCTTTAAAAGTTGGCGAAACTGCCGCTCCCCTTCTTCGGTAATGGAATACACTTTGCGCGGCGGGCGATTGCCTTCCTGATCAACGACCATACTGACCAGCCCCGCCTCCCCAAGCCGATCCAAAATCGTGTACGCAGTGGATTTTTTCATAGGGATCAAATCCCGCAGGTTGTGTTCGATAAACTCGTTGATCTGATACCCATGCCGACTTTGCGCCTTTAGCATGCCAAGCAGCAACAAACTGCGACTGTCCAATGGGTTCACCTGCCTGTCTGGGTACAAGGTTCATCACGGTTCCAATCCCATTATAGTCGGTGTTGACTATTCGGTCAAAGACTACTATAATCAACCAAAGAATTTAGTTGTTCTCGATTATTCGCATCCGATTATCAAATCATGGAGGTTCATCATGACACAGAATCGACCGGGCATCGCCCTCACCTTGTTTGCCATTGGCGTGTTTATGGGCGGACTTGACAACGGCATCATCTCGTCCGCCCTGACCACGATCATCTCCTCCTTCGGCGTCAACGCCAACTGGGGATCGTGGGTGATCACCATTTATACACTCGGACTTGCCGTCAGCATCCCCATCATGACCAAACTGTCAGATCGCTTCGGACGCAAGCGAATGTTCATCATCGGCGTCAGTTTCTTTGGGCTCGGTTCGATGCTCGTGGCGCTCAGTCACTCGTTCGCGATGATCCTGATCAGTCGCGTCATCCAGTCTTTAGGCGGCGGCGGTATTTTCCCGATCGCGAACGGTTATATCGTGGCGACCTTCCCGCTGGATCGACAAGGCAAAGCACTTGGCATGGTCGGAGGGATGAACGGCATTGCCGCCATCCTTGGCCCTAGCATAGGTTCCATGATTCTTGGACTGACCCACAACGATTGGCACTGGCTGTTCTGGATCAACGTCCCCATCGCGCTCTTGCTTGCCATCTTCAGTTTTCGTTCGATTCAGGAAAATAAATCCACAACGAAGTCGCGGCTTGATTATGTGGGGATTGTCACGCTCTCGCTCGCCATGCTCGGCCTTATGTACGGCCTCACTAACCTGAAGGGAGCGAACCTGACTGCCAGCCTGACCAATCCGCAGTTTTACGGTTACTTTCTCGCAGGCATCGCGCTACTCGTCGCGCTCTTGTTTGTTGAAATAAACATTGCGAACCGCGGCAAGGACCCTCTGATTCCAATGCCGCTGATGCAACGCACGGAACTGCGCTGGACGCTCGGCCTTGGTCTGGTGTCGGGGTTGATCCTCGCTTCCGTCATTTTTTTACCTGCGTTTAACCAACTCATTCTCGGTTGGCCAGTAAGCCAATCTGGATACTGGTACACGCCAATGGCACTCGCATCTGGTGTGGGCGCGATGGGGGGCGGAGCGTTCATGGATAAACGCGGTCCGATAGGCACGCTGGCCATTGGCATGATGGCGGCGGCGGTAGGCGCCTTACTGTTCCCCATATGGGTGCAACACACGTGGGAAATGGTCGTGGCAAGCGCACTGGTCGGGTTGGGCGTTGGCGTGTCGATGGGAGCGCCGCTCAATTTTTTGATTACGGAAAGTGTGCCGGAGAGCAAGTCGACGGCGCTTGGTATCCTCTCACTCACGCGACAAGTGGGGATGACGCTCGGACCGACCGTGTTCGCTGGATTTTTAAGTCGATCCATGGCGGGATTCCCCAACGTCCTTACGAAGAACCTGAGTGCGGCGGGGGTTCCGGCGACCGCCATTCCACCAGGAGAACTCTCCCAAATGCAAGCGGTGCAAAGCTTTGGCAACGTCGCCGAGCAGGTACAACAAATCCCCGTTCCCGGTGTGCGTTCCGCAATCCTGAACGCGCTGCACACGGTCGCACAACAGGGGTTCAACCACCTTTATCTTGCGACAGTCATCATTGCCACGGCAGGGTTAGTGATGGTCGGGATCACCGCCTATTACCGCAAGCGAGCAAAGCGGCATATTGAAGCCCCGGCTTGATCCCACGATCATGCCAGGGCTTTGCTCCCACTCACGGATCGGCAAGACGGACGAGTTCCGACACCGTGACAAACTCGAACCCCATATGCCTTAATTCCGGCAGTATCTGTTTTAATGACGCTACCGTTTGGGCGCGACTGCCCCCTTGATCGTGGAATAGAATAATATCCCCATTTCGCGACTGAGCCAAGACGCGCCTCACGATCGTTCTTGTGCCGGGATTTTCCCAGTCCCTCGAATCCACGCTCCACAATACCACCACGTAATGGTGTTGCTCGGCCACCTGCAGCATCTGATGATTGAACCGCCCACGTGGCGGCCTGAAGAATCTGGGTTGCCGCTGATTGTCAACCACACCTTCAATCGCGTGTTGCGTGTTCATCAACTCATCAGAAATTTTTTCTTTCGAGTTGCCAGTCATGATTTGATGTTGATAGGAGTGGTTCGCGACCTGATGATGCCCTTCTAGTTCCAGCCGAATCAGATCAGGAAAGGCCTCCGCCCTGGAGCCGATGACAAAGAACGTGGCCTTGGCGTGATTTTTCTGAAGCACGTCCAAAATAAGCGGCGTAAACTTCTTGCTTGGACCGTCGTCAAAGGTTAACGCGACAACCTTTCTGTGCGTGACCACCTTTTTAATCCAACGCGCCTCTTGCGAAGTGCGTTGATCCTCAGTCGAATGTTCGATCGCCTCCGCATTCGCTGAATCAAAAGGAATGTGCCAAACAACAAGCATGACCATGGCGAACGCCCGCGATATCATCCTTCCATTCAAAATCGATTATCCCCATTCGTCCCAAATCATTTGTGAATGACAGTCATCGATTCTCATTCGCAAGAGCAATCATGTTTTTAGTGTGCGCTTCAATTTTGTAATTATTCCTTTAGTAGCCAACCTCGACAATGGCGTTGACAATGATCAAGTCATCATTAACGTCGCCCTTATCCGGCAACACCACGCCACTTTTGCCGATCATCCCGCCTTGAGTGACGACCACTTCTTTCTGCCCGTATGGAATGACTCCTTTTACCGCCTCAACGTCTACCTGATCCATCCCAACGGGCACGCCCAGCGTCACCTTCACCCGCATGTTGTTGATGTCCTCGTCTTTCAAGACACTTCGCATCCCAGGCATCGAATTATGTCCAATCGCATCGCGCACCGCTCTCACGCAGGCAGTGTCCACATCCTGTCCATGCAGGTCAATACCCATTCCAATTTCTACGAACATCACTTTTTTCATTGTTCATTCCTCACTTTGCATCGTATAATGTATCACTAGAGGAGGGGTTGCATTAAATGTCTGTCATTCGACGAATATTGCTCCATTTGGAAAATAACGAGAAATATGCCGTGGTCGATTCTGACAACGGATATTATCTATACTTTTGGAGCTATGAAGACATCCCTTCAGACTCCTTCAGTCTTAAGGATTATATGGCCAAGGCCGTCATCGACTTTGCCCGCTATCAGAAGCGAGAACTCGCGAATTGCTATAGCCCCATTACGACAAGAGATTTGCGTCTGTATTCCAATAACTAATTTCTCCCTATTCATTCAATTGCCCGTAATTAACAGATTTTTTAACCACTTCGTCAATTTCTTCGGGAGAAAGCAGCTCCGGTTCGCCAAGCGCCTTCACATGATGATACAACTCCGCCATTTCTTCAACGATCACGGCTCGACGATACGCCTCAGAGAGCGTCCCGCCAATCGCGATCACGCCGTGTTTGCGCAAAAGCGCCGCATGGTACTTGGTACTCAGCGTATCGACGGTCGACGCTGCCAACTCGCGCGACCCGTACAGTTCATAGTGGGGCGTGACGGGGATCTTGTCCCCGCCCAACATCGTCACCATGTAGTGAACCGCAGGAATGTCCATGCCGTGAACCGCGAACGCGGTGGCGTACATGGAGTGCGTGTGTACCACCGCCATCACATCCTCGCGAGAACTATAAATCCCTAAGTGCATGGAGGTCTCTGATGACGGAACGAGGCCTTCAACGCGCTGTCCCGTGAGCGTGATGACCGCGACCTGATCCGCAACTAATCGCTCATAATCAGTACCCGTGGGCGTTATGAACACATGACCTGCCGTGCGATCCAAAACACTGATATTGCCCGACGTACCGCGCACCAACCGATCGCGAACCATCGCCTTACCGTATTCGACAAGCTGTTGTTTGATGGCTTCTTTACGTTCCAATCCATCTGCCCCTCGCACAGGAATTCGCGCATGTTTTATCGCTTTAAGACATTGACGCTCAGCGTGGCCACCTGATCATTCGCCGTCATTCCCCGATACCCCGGCGGCACGACCGCGATTTTGTACACCCCAGGAGCCGTAAACCGGTACGTGTTCGTCATGATTTGCGCCGCCTGAAAGAAACGTAGCGGCGCGTTCCCACCGCCATTACTATAGACGGAGATCCCCGCAAATGTACCCAGATTTCCCAATGCGCCAAGCATGTGACGTTTGGCTAGCGCGTTGAGCGGAACAAAAGACACAGTATCTCCCACTTGCACACTCAGGTGATCCTGACCAACAATCCGCATCACGGCCATCTGATTTTTCCCCTGTTCCTCCGCCCCCATGACGAAGTAGACGGGATGCGTAGCGGTGGCGAGCAAAGAATGGAGTGGCGTGTACTGCACCCGCCAATGCCCGTTTTGAAAGCTTCCCATCGCTTCAAAGTTGAGTGCATCGATTTTTAATGTTTGTGGGCTTGGTTGCACATTGGCTAGGTTGATCAAGCCCGGCCAGACACTGGTGAGTGTGACGCGATCTCCTGACAACACCAGGTTGTACACATTGGAGATTAACCCCGTCGCCGCATCTACGATAAAGGAAACAGTCACTTCTCCCCGACTTCCGCTCACAGGCCCGTTAACGATTGCCGACGCTTGCCACGCCTGCATGGTTTGGGCAGCGTACAACGGTTGCCAACCGGAACCCGTCTTGACACCCACCACCAGCCAAGGTCGATCCTCCTGCGGGGAAACTTTACTCGTCACCACCGCATAGGTGCGTCCTGCAAGCGCAAACGTTTTTTCCAGTCCAGCCTGTTCCCCTTGCGGTAAAAGTCCACCGATCGCAGACACTTGATCCTGCTTTGCAAAAGCATTTCCCATCGATCCAAACCCAAGCGCCAATACACCAAAAGCCATTACCCCAAGCGTCAAAGCTGTAAACTTCACCCTAAACAACAAAAAACCCCCAGTATTATCTTGGTTAATATCGCCAACGCAATCTCTACCGCATGAGAAATAAGACCTTTTCTGCGATCCTTTCGAGGGGAAGTTGAAATTCGACAGCCCCAATCTCAAAAGCGACTTTGGGCATTCCGTAGACAACCGATGTCGACTCGTCCTGTCCCACCGTCCGAGCGCCACTGATGCGCATCGCGAGCAGCCCCTTTGCACCGTCGCTGCCCATCCCCGTCAACAATATACCAAGCGCGCGCTTGCCCGCCGCCTTAGCCACGGACTGCATCAATACGTCCACCGACGGACAATGGCCATTCACCCGTTCGCCCTGATAACACTCGATTCGATACCGATCACCCGACCTGCCAATCTTCATATGACGGTCGCCCGGCGCAATGTACGCATGGCCAGCTTCAATCATATCGCCACTCGTCGCTTCTTTGGTGCGAATTTCCGTTTGTTGATTCAAACGCTCCGCAAACATCTTGGAAAAAATTGGTGGTATATGCTGCACGATCACGATCCCCGGCAAACCCCCCGGCAATTCCTTCAGTAAACTGAACAACGCTTCCGTTCCACCGGTCGAAGCTCCAATGGCAATCAACTGTATCCGCGTCGCAGACTTTGCGTTCACTTCCGAGCTAACTTCGCCCATTGGCACCTCTTGTATCTTGTCAATCAAGGCCAAAATGAATCGTTCCACATCGTCAACCGATTGAATATCGGGTTTCGTCACGGTTCCCAAAAAACCTTCGTTGACATCCTGAGGCAAAGGTTGATGGCGATTCACCATCAAAACGATCGGAATTTGATACTGCGTCAAATTGGAAAACCTGCTATTACAAATGATGACATCAGGCCGTGCTTGACTCAACCACTGCCTTGCTTCTATGAAATTAGCAGCCCTCCCCATCACCTCCATGCTTGAATCGACCCCAACACCTCGCATGATGATTTCCCCAAGTAAATAATTGTCCTCCACTACTAATATTTTAATTTTATGGCGATACTGTTGCATACCCATTGCCCATCAATCCTTTATACAATGCCAGCCATATTGAGAATCAGGCTGATGCTTCCATCACCAAGCAACGTACACCCAGCAAGACCCTTGATTCTCCTGATGTTTTTAATGTATTTAGGCAAAGACTTGACCACCACCTGCTGCTTGCCAAGTAGTTCATCCGCAAACAGGCAATACAACTTGCCCTCGTATTCAGCCATGATAAAAATTCCATCTTGAAACACTTCGGAATCGGGTTGCACTAGAAATAGTTGGTGCAGACGCACAATCGGGTAACACTGACCCCGCACCATGATCATCTCTTGTCCATCCGGATCGACAATGAGATCCTTACCCTCCGGTCGGAAAAACTCCTTGATCACCGTCGTCGGAATCGTATACCTAGATCTGCCCACCCTGATGTTCATACCGTCGATAATAGCGAGCGTCAAAGGAATTTTCAAGGTGATCGTAGTCCCGACCCCCGAACTGCTGTCAACGAGAACGGAGCCGCCGATACTTTCGATGTTTTTGCTGACCACATCCATGCCTACCCCGCGACCGGAATACTCG
The DNA here is from genome assembly GCA_021846165.1 of Bacillota bacterium. Classification (GTDB taxonomy): domain Bacteria; phylum Bacillota; class Bacilli; order Alicyclobacillales; family SLC66; genus JAJZCL01. Next base: position 7,976 of record JAJZCL010000035.1, read on the forward strand.
GTAATTTCCTCATTCGTGGAAAAACCAGGCAACAGAATCAGGTGATAAATCTCCTGATCGGTCATGTCCTGTTCCGGTTTGTAAAGCAGGTTCTGTTGCCGGGCTTTGGTTAATATTTTATCCTTATCGAGTCCCTTCCCGTCATCGCGCACTTGAACGAGGACATCACTGCCGGAATTTTTCGCTTCAAGCACGACCTTGCCCTGCGCTTCCTTGCCGATGACCACTCGTTCTTCGTTCGTTTCCAAGCCATGATCGATTGCGTTCCGCACAAGGTGCATCAACGGATCGGAAATGTGTTCAATGATGTTTTTGTCGACCTCAATGTCCTCGCCAATAATGACGAGGTGGACATCCTTATCAAGTTTTTTGCTCATGTCCCTGACCACCCGATTCATCTTATGAAACGTGGAAGCGAGCGGAACCATGCGAATGGACATCGCAATATCCTGAAGCTCAATGATAATTTTTTGCAACTGGCGTGCGGCTTTGCCAAAATTATCGAGTTCAAGACCGTCCAAATCCGGATTGTGCGTCACCATCGCTTCAGCAATTACAAGTTCCCCTACCATATCGATGAACTTGTCGAGTTTTTCCACATTGACGCTGATCAGGCTCTGCGTCGTGTGCGCGTCCGCGTTGTCTTTGTCGCGTACCACTGTTGTCGCGCTGGATGCGGGTGCGCTTTGAACCGCCATTTTCTGATCTGGTACCACCCCGCTGAATTTACCGAATTCGCGATTCTCCATCTCAGTCAGGTCTAGTTGGCTTAAAAAAATAGTCTGATTGAGGTATTCGTTAATTTCCTCAAAACCGCGACTGGTTTTCACATGCACCTGGAATCCATTCACCTTAATGTACTCAGCCGATTCGTTATTCTCAAGAATGTCTTTCGGAAAGAATTCGATCTCATCCGTAAGTCCTTGCAAATTGTGAACCACCGTAAACGCGCGGACATTCTCCATCTCACAGCCTTCTTCAAAACGAAGCAAGGCCTTATAGATATGGGCAGTGCTTGCCGATGGTTCTTGCAGCGATTTGAGAAAGTCCTTCACCTTCCGTTCAAGGTCTTCCGCCTTTCCGTCCGGATCCTGCCCTGCCTTGATCTTGTCAAGCTCCTGCTTGATATAATCCACGCCTTCCAAAATCAGATCAGACAATGCGGCATAATCGGTTCCTGCCGGATGATTTTCGCGAAGAAAATAAAACACATCCTCCAGCGAATGGGAAAGTGTTGATATTTCCGTATAATTCATCATCGCCGAAGACCCTTTGATCGTGTGCATGATGCGAAAAATCTCGTTGATTTGCGCGTTCTCAAATGTCCCTGCCTGCTCACTAGCAAGTATCATCTGCTCTAATTGCTCCAGATTCTGTTCCGTTTCAAAAATGTACACATCGAGCATCGATTCCATTCCACTTGGTACCGGCATCCTTAACCCTCCCTAAAATCAAACAACCGTTCCCCAACCAGAACGGCATTCGATTTCGCATTAAAAACACGCTTCATTAAGTGAAATTTTAGCACAACTTAGCTTAAATATTAGGATTATATATATCATATTACATCGTACCACTTTTACAAGGGAAAATAAGTTACATAAAGACTAGTCCATTTTTACGACGCGTAGCTTGTCTAAACATTTCGTTAAATCACATCGAATTTCCTTCCATGACCATAAAAAAGCTCAAGACCCGCGTTGGCTCAGCGGATCTTGAGCTTTTGTTACGGCGTGACCGTCATCGTTCCCATCATGTACCCATTGTGACTCATGGCCCAACCGTTATTTTGACCGTCACACGGGATGACGCAGCGCCAGGTGGTTCGACCCACTTGTTTGGGCGTAAACGTAAACGTCGTCACACTCGGAACCCCGACTTTACTGGCGCCTTTGAATACTTTGTTAAGCCCCAGCGCCGGATCTGTCAAACTGTGGTTGCCGGTATCGAAATTCTCGACCGTCATTTGCACCGGTATGCCCTCCTGCACCGTAAACGAGGCGGGGCTATAAGAATCGTGGAGTTTCTTGTCAGCGGCTGCGTAGTGCAAGCTGTCCTTGATCATCGCATCAATGTATTGCCTGTTGGCATAAGGCACGACGGTGATGGTGCCTTTCATATAGCCCATGTGCGTCATCGCCCAACCGCCGTTTTGACCGTCGCAGGCCTTCGTACACTGCCACACGTACTTGCCCGCTTTGGCGGCGGTGAACCTGGCGGTCGTCACGGCGGGAACGCCATTTTTTGGCGATCCTTTTGCCACCAGGTTGAGGTGCAACGCACTGTTGGTGATCGAGTGTTCGCCGCCGTCATAGTTATAGACGCTCAAATTGACCGGAACTCCTTGCACTACCGTAAAATTCGGGGTGGTAAAGGTGTCGTGCATCTTGCCGTCTGACCCAAGCCTGCCGCCGGGGAGTACGGTTAAGGCGATATTTTGTTGCTGTAATTTGATCGCAACCGGTGTAACGCCGGTTTTTAACGGATTGCTTGGCGCCGAATTCGACACGCCGCTCGTCGTCCCGCATCCGACTACCAGAACGGCGGCCATTGCAGTCAACGCATAGGCCCATTTTCGCATTTCAATGCCTCCTTACTGTGTTGGCGAATGTACTGCCCACCAATGTTTTTCCCATTTGCCGTTATGCCGATACAGTTCCGGATTGCAGTTGATACATCTGGAAATAACGCCCCTTGCGCTCCATAAGTTCATCGTGCGTGCCGCGTTCGACGATGACACCACGGTCGAGTACCAGGATCAGGTCGGCGTTTCGGATCGTCGACAAGCGGTGTGCGATCATGAATGTGGTGCGACCGCGCTTCAAGACATCTAGCGCCGCCTGGATGACAGATTCGGTTTCCGTGTCGATGCTAGACGTCGCTTCGTCGAGGACAAGGATTACCGGGTCAAAAGCAAGCGCCCGCGCAAACGAGATCAATTGCCGCTGGCCGGCAGACAGGGTGCTGCCCTTTTCGAGAATCGGTTCATCCCAGCCACTCGGCAAATGCCCCAGCAACTGATCAGCGCCCACATCGCGCAGCGCCCGTTCGACCCGTTCCCGCGAAATCGCTGGATCATCCAGGCTGACGTTGCTGGCAATGGTGCCCGTAAACAAAAACGGCTCTTGCAACACAATCCCCATGTGTTGGCGAACATACTGCCGCGGCAACCGCGCGATATCCACACCGTCAATCATCACACGACCATCACGCGGATCATAAAAGCGGAACAAAAGGTTCATGATTGAACTCTTGCCCGAACCGGTATGGCCGACCAACGCGAGCGTTTGCCCATGCTTTGCCTCAAAATCAATCCCTTTGAGAACATCCTGCTTGCCATCATAGGAAAAATACACGTCTTCGAACTTGACGTCGCCGCGATACCGCGCCATTCCCCCATCAATCACATCGATTCCCTCTTCGTCAAGCAGTTCGAACACCCGCTCAGCCGCCACACGCGCCTGCTCCATGCCCGATAACTGGTTAATCACCTGGACGACGGGCTGGAACATACGATTCAGGTAATCCACAAAGGCGTACATGACGCCAAACGGAATCACACCAGAAAGGTGAAACGCGCGATAGCCAAAGTAGGAGATGAGTGCGATAAAAAAAACTCCCCGCAGCACGCCCACCAAATTCCATCCGCTGCCGGAGTTCATCATGAGCAGCCGATTCTGTCCTTTGAAATACCGCGTATTCAGGTCGTCAAATTCAGCATACGTGCGTTCCTCTCTCGCAAACGCGCGGATCACCGGAATGCCTTGAAGGGTTTCATTGAGGGTCGCGTTGATCTCACTCAACAGTTGTCGGATGTGGTGATTGACGGGTACCGCAAACTTGCGATACATCACCACCCACGCGCCGAGAATGGGCAACAGCAACAAACAAATGAGCGCGAGTTGCCCATTCAGCACGAACATGGCAGCATAAATTCCGACCATGTTGACGGCACTTGAAAGCAAGTTGGCGACAATTGTCACGTAAAACTGACGAATCGCTTCCGTGTCGTTGGTGATGCGGGAGACGATTTTTCCGGCGGGCAAACGGTCGAAATACGCGATCGGCAGGCGCGCCATTTGGCGAAACACATCCCTGCGCATGCGTTGCAGGATGCGGTTGGCCGTCATTTGCAACAGCAGTCGCTGTCCGTAGGTAAAAACGCTCGACAAAATGAGCAGCACAAAGTAAATCATCGCCAACACCAGCATTTTTGGAATTTCCGGCTGATAAAACCGGAACAGTTCCCGCGCCGTTAATGGCGTCGCCTTTACCGTTAGCGACTTGCCCGAAAGCGTCACCGTTAACCTGCCATCATGCACGCTTGGTTGATTCGTGAACGGCAACGTGCGCGGCACAAAGTAAAAGGTGCGATCCACCTCGATCAGAGTCGCCGTCGCTCCTTTTTTATCACGCAAAACCGCATACGCCGCGCGCACGTAGTAACGGTCGCCATACAAAACCGCATCCGCCACGCGACGGGGCACCTCGTACCAAGTTTGTTCAATCCCAACGATGTGTTCGTCAATCAGGTTTTTGGCGATCATTGGGCCGCTCAAATCGGCAACGACCGCCAGAACAAGCATTGCAAGCGCAAGCAGAAATTTTTTTTTGTATAAGGTTCCATATCGAACAAGGCGCTGGGTGACGTTCACGATTCCAACCTCGCTTCCACCTGCTGACGTAAGTACTGCTCAAAGTACCACCTGCGGCGTTGCATCAGGTCGTCATGCGTCCCTTCCTCCACGATCGCCCCATCATCCAGTACGACGATCCAGTCCGCATGCGCAATTGCCGACAGGCGATGCGTGGCAATGATCGTCGTTCGCCCCCGCCGCAGCGTGCGAATCGCCTCAACGATGTGCGCCTCGGTACGGGCGTCAACCGCCGACATCGCGTCATCGAGAATCAAGACTTCCGGATTGACGATCAGCGCCCGGGCGAGTGCGACGCGCTGCTTTTGCCCTCCAGAGAGCGTGATGCCGCGTTCGCCGACAAGTGTCTTGACGCCGTCCGGTAGGGTTTCAAGGTCGCGCGTCAAACCCGCCACACTTAGCGCCACGGCCAGTTCCTCTGCGCTCGCGTCCGCCTTACCGAAGCGGACGTTTTGCTCAATCGTGCGCGAGAACAGCAGCGACTCTTGCGGCACGTAGCCAAGCCAACGATGCAGCTCATGCAGCGCGATGTGGTCGATCGGGGTACCATTTACCGTCAACAAGCCCTCCCTGGCGGGCGGGTACTCACGCAAAATTTGCTTGATCAGCGTCGACTTGCCGCTGCCCGTACGTCCCGCGATCCCCAGCGTTGCACCACGCGAAATCGTGAGCGTGACGTGTTTTAGATTGTCAACCGTCGACTGTGGATAGCGGAAAGTCACACCCTGAAACGCAATCTCTCTGGGCACATCCATCGGTACCGTTTCTTCAGCGTCGGCCACATCAGGCTGGTATGACAGTGTCTCCGTCACACGGTCGAGCGAAGCGTTGCCCCGCTGCATGGTGTTGATCAGTTCCCCAATCGCGAGCATCGGCCAGATCAGCATGCCAAGGTACACGTTAAACGCCGTTAAACCGCCAAGCGTAATCTTGCTTTGAAACACCAGGTACGAGCCATACCCCAGTCCGATCAAGTACATGGCCCCAACGAGGATCTTGATGGTGGGTTCAAACATCGAATCGATCTTGGCCACAGCGACGTTCTTTTGAAAGACATCCTCCGTAATTTCGTCAAACCTTCGCTCCTCCGCGCGCTCCTGCACGTAGGCGCGCAGCACGCGGATTCCGGTGATCGTTTCAAGTACTCGATCATTCATGCGACCGAACGCAAACTGCGCCTTGATGAAGCGTTGGTGTACCAGCTTTCCGTACTTTGTCATCAAATAGGAAATCAGCGGCATTGGGAGCAACGAAAAAAGTGTCAGCTTCCAACTTACGAGTACCGCCATTGTCACCAGGATCGTCGCCGAATACGTCGTCGAATCGACTAACGTAAGGATGCCGAACCCTGCCGTTTCAGAAACTGCGTTCAAGTCGTTCGTCGCGCGCGCCATCAGATCGCCGGTGCGATTTTTTTCAAAAAAAGTCGGCGTCATCAGCAAAAAGTGCCTCATCAGCCTTCCCCGCAGCGTGCGCTGCAACTCATTCGCTCCGCCGAATAACTGAGACTGCCAAATGAATCCAAACGCGTAACCGATCACGATCAACCCGACATAAATCGCAATCATCGCCATCAGTCTTGTCGCTGTCAAGCTCCCCTGGTTGATGGCGTCGATGACACCGCCCATGAGCGCTGGCGGCACCACATCAAAAAAATTCAAAGCAATAAGCAAAGTCAGCGCGATTAAGTAGCGCGTTTTGTACTTTTTAAAGAACCAGCCTAATTTGAATAAGACAGTAAACATAGAATAGGATACCTCCAAAAGAAAGAGGCATACCGTCACAGCGATATACCATTATTTATCTACAGGTTTTGTGGATAATAGCGTTATTGACTGTGGATAACTCGATGATATAGTGGCTACAGGCAAGCCTAACCGAGCTTTTTGTGCGCGTTCAAATTACACTCGACAACCGTGACATTGAGATTTTGTTCAAGATCCAGTTCATATGGCGACACGCTTCGATTCTCGTGTTCAAGAACCAACACCACCGGTCGCTGAAGGTTATTCGCGTGAATATTGGAAATCACGCCCTTGTCCCCGTTACTCAAGACGACCGGCATCCCGACTGGATAAATGTTGACGTGCCTTGCAAACAAGTTCACAAAGTACGGATCAAAGTGGGAACCTGTATGAGCAAACAGGTACTCCAAAGCCTCATTTGGCAAATGCGCGGGTCGGTATGGCCGATCAGAGGTCAACGCATCAAATACGTCGGCGACCGCAAGGATTCTGCCCACTTCATTGATCTCATCCTTGCCTCTCAGTTTGCGGGGATATCCGCTACCGTCGAATCGTTCATGGTGTTGATAGGCGCAGTGCGCGGAAACAGAAGACATGCCTTGTTGCCTGATGATATCAAAACCACTTTTACAGTGATCATCAATGATTTGCTTTTCTTCATCAGTGAGATTGCCCTTTTTGTCCAATATTTTCTTGTCAACGGACAACAACCCCACATCGTGCAACATCGCGCCAACACCGATATCTTTTGTGTATGTATCCCGTTTGTTGTCGAGAATGGCGAGAATCACTGAATAAATGCCGACATTGATCGAATGTGTAAACAGATACGATTCCATAGAAAAAAAATCGCTTAAAGTAATCACCAAGTCCCCATTGTCTCGTAAATATGAGTACAATTCTTTGAAAATACTCTCAAATTTTGAAGCAATTCCTTTGTATTTCAAATTGATCGTTTTTGTTGATTGAGTAAAAAGTTGATCAAAAACCTGCTTGACCTCTTTAACGTTTTGGCGCTTGATCGCTTCGGGAATCATCTCTTGAATTTCAATCCCGTAGGTTTCCTCATCTTCAATATAAATCTTTGAAAATCCCAAATCGCCTAATTTCCTAATGATGCTGTTGGAAAGCTTTACGCCTGAATTTAAAATGACTTTGTTGTTGGCGTTATAAACAGAACGCCCCAGCGTCATCCCATCTTTAACGTCACTAATTAGCATGAGTCGCAAATTGTTACACCTCATTCCATCCGCTGTCACAAATCCCCTGAGTATATATTAATCGGTTCAACAAGACAGCGCAATCATATAACCCGTATATTTTACTCTTGCGGATCAATACTACGTACAAACGATGGTAAAGGAGGAATTTCCATGGCTTATGGCCAACGCAGCAATACCCCCATTATCCCTAACGCCATGCGCGCATTGGATCAACTGAAGTACGAAGTGGCACAAGAACTGGGCATCCAACCGCCGCAAGACGGGTATTGGGGCGTCATGACCACAAGAGACACCGGTTCAATCGGCGGTCATATGACTCGCAAACTCGTGGCGTTAGCCGAGCAACAACTGTCAGGAAGATCATAAGCAATCGTTAGCCAAAAATCGACTTAAAAGATGAGCCATCCCACGAATGAACATCGAGGAATGGCTCTTCACGCTTAGATTAATCTAATAATCCCACCAAGTCAATTCGATTTCGCACGAAGTCGCTGCAGCGCTTGCGCCCAATCCCCACTTTGCGATTCGCTAACGAGATTGACAAGCGTGTTTAACCCGTTTTCGATCGTCTGAGGATTCACATAGGGTTGGATTTCAGGCGGCAATTTTTCGGTAAGATAGTGCTTCAAGAACCACTTTTCTGTGGTGTCTAAATTTGCGGCGAAGTCTTTCATCACCAACAGCCCTTCGCACATCACCGCCCGAATTTCTGAATTGCGAATGGCGCTGTCCCGCGTCGCAATCGCGATTTCGACATCCTGCGCCAATTGTTGAAATTTCGGACTTGAACCAATCGCTTTGACAATCGGCAGCCAGGTTTTTTTGTGTTTGACAATCCACGCGACCGATGTGCCGACACCTGCAACCACCGCACCCAGCGCAACATACAAACTGTTCCAAGTCATTTGCACGTCCATTTTTGAACCCCCTGCGCTTTTTTTCTAAAACTTCTGAAAGCCGTCAAGTCATACTGGGTCAGTCGATAATCGGCGATGATGGAGGTCAGTTTTTCTGCATACTTGGGATCGGTGGCCCAACCACAGTCCTGCAAAGCATACGCTTGCGCAATCGCGGAATTCGCCTTAAACACCGGCTGGTACCGAGAATTTTGCTGGAGGAATTCGACTCTTTCCAGCATGGATTGCAGGTACGAGGAGTACGCGGCGAACTGCGCCAGCACCGTCATCCACTTGCCGTCGCTGTACTCGTACGTGTAGTCATACACAGAACCGGCAGGTCCTGTGCCTTTGATTCCATACAGATTAAAACTGTTTTTGCCGGTCTGAATATCATGCGGAAGGTGCGCCAGCCACCCTGTTTCAAGTGCAATCTGCGCCAAATTGACACTTGCGTACAGGCGCTTGGACGCATGCACCGCTTGCGCAGCCGCATGCAGCGTCTGAATAAA
>JAJZCL010000036.1 GCA_021846165.1 Bacillota bacterium
CGTTATCCTCTCGTCGCATAAGGTGCGTGCCCAAGGAATTTCGGGGTTATTCGGGCGAACTGTTTACGAGGTGATCGCGGCAGTTGATGAGGATAAACAAGTGAGAAGATCTTCGACCAAGGATCGCTCAATTTCCACTGTGCCAAGTGGAATTAGTAGAGGGCAAGAGCAAAACCATGCCGTGCAGGCCATGGCAAGACAAGTGTACGAGAGAAATCGTGGTGAATTGGTGGCAACGGCAGAGCGTCCAAATCCTGCCTATCATGGGGAATCCGCGAAGTCGTCCACTGTCGTTTCCCGAGATACGACAAAAACTGAAACGTCACAAGTCCGTAAATGGGAACCGGAACGCGTCGAAGTGAGGGATTCTACATCGCCCCCTGTTCAACGATTGACACAGACTTCTTCGCCTGTGTCAGTAACGCCGTTGACGACGCCTGCCAAGTCGCAACCGGCGCCTCTCGCAACAACGCCGAAAGTAGCAGAAGTCGGCAATCGGGACTCTGTAATGAACGAACTGAAGGAACTTCGTTCCATGTTGGCTCACTTCGTCATGGACGGCTCAGAATTACCAAAGAATTCCGATCTTAAAAGAATCACAGAGCTTTGGATGGGAACAGGTCTTTCGCAGACGTTGGCAGAGCGGTTTTTGGCCAAATTGCAATTATATCAGACCACTTCGTCGGATGAAAAAAATGCGGTGACAAACGCCACTCGCGCTTTTATCACCGAGTCGTTGGATGGCGTGGGAGCGCTGCGACTGATCAAACCCGAGGATCGTTATGTGGCGCTCGTGGGACCGACCGGTGTGGGGAAAACCACCACCATCGCCAAACTCGCCGCTTACGCTAAACTCAAAGAGGGGCGTTCAGTAGGGTTGTTGACCGTTGACACGTTTCGCGTTGCAGCGGTTGAGCAGTTGCGGACGTATTCGGACATTCTTAACATTCCTTTTGCTGTTGCGGAATCGTCTGCGGAAGTGAGTGCTGCACTGAAACAATTGGATGAGTGCGATCTGGTGCTGATCGATACAACCGGGCGCAGTTTTCTCGATCAAGAACAGATCAAAGAGCTGAAGGATTTTCTCGAACCGGTTCCACTAGATCTTGTGTATTTGGTGATCAGCATGACGGCTCGGCCTGCCGAGGCGATCAAAGTGGCGGAATTGCTAAAATCAGTGCAGTACGGGGCGCTTTTGTTCACGAAAGCGGATGAATCGCTGCTTCCTTCACTTGCCATCACAATGGCAGATCAACTTGGCTTGCCCCTTGCGTATATATCAGGGGGGCAACACGTTCCAAGTGATCTTTACATTGCGGAAAAAGCATGGTTTATAGAACGCTTCGCCGGAGGTGTCAATAGTGCCTGATCAAGCAGAACCACTCCGACGTATGATTCAAGAGAAGATGGTGTTTACCTCCCCTTTACGAACGCGTTTGGTCGCAGTGGCAAGCGGGAAGGGTGGAGTGGGGAAAACCAACATCGTGCTAAACTTAGCTTTAACGTTGGCAGCGCAGGGTAAAAAAGTCGCTGTGCTTGACGGGGATTTTGGTTTTTCCAATATTGACATATTGCTTGGAGTCAAGCCTGAGTACAGTTTACAGGATGTACTCGACGGAAAAATCACGTTAAGCAAAGCACTGATGACGGGGCCATACAACATGCGGTTTGTGTCGGGTGGCGCAGGGATCGCTACGGATGATTCGCGCTCGCAAATGGCGGTTTCCAGACTTTCAAAAGAATTGCAAACTATGGATGGGGAATTTGACCAAATATTCATTGATTTTGGTGCTGGATTCGGCGCCCTTACCTCAGAGATGATGCGTCTTTGCGACGAACTGTTGCTTGTGGTGACGCCGGAAAACACTTCGGTTGCTGATGCCTACGCATTATTGAAAATGATGACCGTGCGTGGGAGTGTGCCGCAAGTTTACCTTGTGGTCAACCGAGTACCATCTTTTGTGGAAGGGGCTGCGACTGCAGATCGGTTCAAGCTCGTGGTTGGAAAATTTTTGAGCATTGATCTGAAGTTGCTCGGGTACGTGATGGAAGACACGGCTGTATCAAGAGCGGTGAATCGGCAAATTCCGTTTATCATTGGCGAACCTCAGTCTGCGGTTGCGAAATGCATGCATCAGTTGGCAAAAAACTCGTACTCTGATCTCATTCCTTCAATGATCGAAGGAGGGATCAACGAACACGGAATTAAAGCGTTTTTCAAGCGATTTTTCAATCGCAATGGCTAAAGATAGGCGTGAGTGATAATGATGCGTCATGACGAATTTCCGAGGTTGATTGCCATCGGAGCTTCCACAGGGGGGCCTCGGGCGATTCAGACAGTACTGGAAAACCTACCACAAGATCTCACGTCGATGGTGTTTATCGTGCAGCACATGCCGACGGGATTTACGAAATCGTTTGCTGATCGACTTAAACAAGTGACAGGTCACATGGTGTCAGAAACTATAGATCGGGAAACGGCATTGCCTGGGCATGTTTACGTTGCGAAAGGCGGTGTCCATTTGACACTGCAGGAAGTAGAGAAAGGCATTCAAATACTTCACAGCGCAGAACCGTCAAATTCGTTGCACAAACCTTCCATCGATATTTTTTTGTATAGCTTTGCCCAACTTTTCGGAACGAAACGCGCAGTCATTTTGACGGGAATGGGGGCTGACGGAGCGAAAGGTTTGCGTGAAGTGAGGATAAAAGGAGGAATCACCGCTGTTGAAAACGAAAATGACTGTGTGGTTTATGGAATGCCGAAAGCTGCGGTAGAACTAGACCCTGCGCATAAGGAGCTGCCGTTATTGTCGATGGGGGGGTTCCTTTCCGGGAGGTTGATTTAGTCATTCGTTATTATCACTATTAAGTAATTATTAGGGGGATAAACGGACATGGCATTTGAAGGCTCGATCAAAGTGATTGTGTTCAAGGTTGCGGATCAGTTTTTCGGAGTGGAAGTGGGGCAAGTGATGTCGATCGAACGCGTGACAGAAATTACTCACATTCCCCAAACCGTATCTTTTGTGAAAGGGATTATTAACCTTAGGGGAGTGGTGACACCCGTCATTGATCTGCGCGAACGCTTAGGGCTACCCACACAAACGTATGGTTCGGAAAGCAGACTGATCGTGGTGCGCAACAACGGTCAGGATATTGCACTTGTTGTTGATGCCGCCAATGATGTGATGGACATTGAGAACGCCATCATTGAACCGCCGCCAAGTGTCGTTGGCGGTGTGCAAGCAATCTATTTGCATGGCGTGGCGAAACTTAAGGATCGGTTACTGGTGTTACTCAATTTGAACCGTATATTAAACATTCAAGAACTTGAACAACTGCAAGAAATTACGGGGGTATGACGGTGGCAGATCATTATCATTTAGGCGATGATGCGGCTGATGTGTTGCGCGAAGTGGGCAATATTGGCGCTGGTCATGCGGCAACCGCTTTGTCAAAATTATTGCATCAAAGCGTAGAGATGCAGGTTCCACAAGTAGAATTGATTCCTTTTGATGAGATTGCCGATGTGGTGGGTGGTCCCGAATCGATTGTTGCTTGTGTCTACTTGAAAGTGACAGGGGATTTGACCGGCAACATGTTTTTGATACAGTCATTGGATAGTGCGAAACAATTGACAGGTCAAATTCTCCCAGATAAAATGCCAGTCGAGGTGTTGGATGAGTTAGAACTTTCCGCGCTTGGCGAAATGGGGAATATTTTGACGGCTTCTTACCTTACGTCCCTCACTGACTTCACAAAATTAAAGATGTATCCTTCGATTCCGTATATATCCATCGACATGGCGCAGGCAATATTAACTGTAGGATTGCTCTCCGATGCGCCTTTGGGAGACTATGCGTTGGTCATTCACACCACCATCCATATTATAAGCGCAATGGAACGGGCGCACATTTTCCTTCTGCCCGATCCCGGCGAAGAACTGGTGTTGCTGCATGCGTTAGGGGTGGCAAGCGAGTAATGATTTACAAGGTGGGGATGGCCGACGCCAAGGTAGCGAGAGACGGAGACTCTCTGCGAACTCTGGGGCTTGGCTCTTGTGTTGGAGTCACATTGTACGATGAATTGACAAAAATCGGGGGTATGGCACACATTATGCTTCCGACCAGCAATACTGACAAGGAGGTCAACCTTGCCAAGTTTGCGAATACAGGAGTGCCGTTATTGCTCAACATGATGCTGGAATTGGGGGCGGCGAAGGCAAGGATAAAGGCGAAAATGGCTGGTGGCGCACAAATGTTTGCGAATGCCCATGGCCTCGAAGTCATTCGTGTGGGACCACGTAACATTGAGGCGGTGCAGGAAGCACTTGGCAAACTGAATATTCCGATTGTCGCGTCTGCCGTGGGGGGAAACTACGGACGAACCATTGAACTGGATTGTCAGACTGGCAAACTAGGTATACGAACAGCCCAATTTGGGGAAAGCGTCATTTGAGGAGAATGTAGAAAGTCATGGAACCAGAAGACGTAGCGAGCGAGCAGAAATCATTTTCAAACTTTGTGAAAGTCAAAGTTAGTCGTGATCGATTGACGGTTTCTGTCGATCTTTTGGATCCTCCATCGCATGATGAGAGATCCCGTTTTTCTGGTCGTGATCTGATGCAGTGCTTAAAAGACGCAGGCATCACATATGGGCTGATCGACGAAGCGGAAATGGACATGCTGGTACAGAGTTGGCTAGCAAAAATGGATGACGTGGAAGTGGCGAGGGGGTTATCCCCAGTTCCTTCACAAGAAGGGAGCATCGAGTATTATTTTGAAAAAAACGCAAAACCGTCTCCTCAAACGCAAGCGGACGGCAAGGTAGATTATCGTGAATTGGGGATATTGCAAATGGTTAATGCCAATGATTGCATTGCCGAACTCGTTCCCGGCACTCCTGGCACTCCTGGTATCGACGTTTACGGCAACGAAATTCCCGTCAAACCGCCTAAATCCGTCAAGTTGCCGCGCGGCAAATTCACGCTTGAATCGCCAGACGGAAAGTACCTGCTTGCGGAAATCAACGGACAAGTTGTGTATGAAAACGAACGCAGTATCAGTGTTTCGCCAGTTTTTCACGTAAAGGGCAACGTGGATTTTTCGACCGGTAACATCCACTTCCATGGCAGTGTGCAGGTACACGGCAACGTCAATGCAGGGTTTGTGATCGAAACGGAAGGGAACATTGAAGTGATGGGAATTGTTGAGGCGTCAGACCTTAGGGCGCATGGCGATATTGTGGTGCGCGGTGGCATACAGGGTTCGGCAACCACCAGAATTATCGCAGCGGGTTCGATTCACGCCTTGTATTTGCAAAATGCCGTGATTAATGCCGGGGGTGCGGTGATTGTATCGGACAGTATTATGAACTGCGTTGTTCAAGCTGATGAAGTGCGGGTGGCCGGCAAAAGGGGTCTATTACTTGGTGGTTTGTCGCGTGTGCAAACGGGATTGCTTGCGCGTGTGGCAGGCTCTCATATGGGGGCCAAAACTCGGATCGAACTGTATTTTTATAAAACGATCAACGATCGCCTGTTGGAACTGGACGTGAATATAGAGCAGAAAAATAAAGAACTCGCCAATATTGATGCAGCGCTTAATAAATTTAACCAAATGCAAATAACACGAAAAATTCTGACGCCTAATCAAATGGAATATGAAATCAAGTTAAAGAACACGTTCGACGTGGAAAAACAGGGATTGCAGACGCTGATTGACGAGAAAACGAACTTATTAGACAAAAAACAACATGCGTCGCCACCAGTAGTTGAAATCAGTTCGATTGCATACGCGGGCGTGGTCATATCGACAGGTGACGCGAAAATCGAAATCAACGAAACCATGCACAGTCCAAAGTTTATTCATGATGGGAACAAGTTACATAGGATCGGATAAATTGAACGAAAGGAGTGAACTTCATTGATGCCGTACTTGTATGTATTTATTGCGGGGTTGCTGATTGCCATTTTGGCGGTTAGTCTGCGCAACTTAAGAAGCGGAAAAAAACCAAAAAAGGTATTAGATGACTTAGAACGATTTATCGCGGAAATGGAAGCCGGAAATGACCGTTTTGTGGAGATGGTTTCTAATTTGAGAAAGAAAATGGATGAAGAAAACCTGACCATCAACAATCGCATTACTGGCCTGGGGACGGAATTCAGGCGCTTGGTGGATCGTGTGCAGAGCTTGGAACGAAGTGTACAAAGCCTTGATTTTTCGAGTATGAAAAAAGAATCTGAAATGATCAATCGCCGCCAACCGCCATCCTACCTTTCTCCTAAATACCAGGAGGTGGCGCGACTACTCATAGACGGGCAGGATACGCAAGCGATTGCAAAAGAGCTAGGCATTGGTCGTGGCGAAGTGGATTTTGTTGCACGATTGTTGGAAAGTGAGCGTGATGGCCAGTGAACCTGCGGCCTAACTTTTATGCAGGGTTGGGGGTAGGGATTATGGCCTCAGCGCTAGTGCTTGGGGTCACGCATTTTTATAGGCAAGGTCAGGATTTCGCACAGACGCTTGCCTTAAATGCCAAGATACATACTCTTCGCGTCAATAATCTGAAGTTGCAAAAACAATTCATGACCTTGAAAAAATTAGAAATTTCTGCAGGCAGTGGGCACAACCATTCTGCGGTCGGTGGAGGAACGGCGTCCAAATCTAGCCATGGAATTACCGGTACGTCGAATTCACAAGCGCAGTTGGTGTCAGTGATCATTGATCCAGGCATGACGATCAACTCTATTGCGAACAGGCTGGCCGCGAAAGGGATCATCGCAAATCCGGGGAAATTTGTTGTCGCAGCGATCAATTACAACCAACCGTTACGTGCGGGTAAGTTTGAGTTACGCCCGGACGAACCATACTCCCAAATATTATATTTGCTTGCGACCAATTGATCACTTATAATATGATGTTTTGTGCTTGCTTGCGAAAACCGATAATGATATACTCTTGCAGGTGAATTTCACACGTTGACCGAGAATGATTAAGTCTGCGGTGGCAGGGGATCGATTCGTTGACGCCAACGGAGGTAAAAACTTGAAGGGAGAATCAGAATGGCAGTTATTTCAATGAAACAGCTCCTCGAAGCAGGGGTACACTTTGGGCATCAAACCAGGCGCTGGAACCCGAAGATGGAGAGGTTTATCTTTACCGAACGCAATGGCATTTACATTATTGATTTGCAAAAAACGGTGAAGAAGGTTGAAGAGGCGTACAATTTTGTGCGTCAGATCGCTTCGGAGGGCAAGTCGCTGTTGTTTGTCGGCACGAAAAAACAAGCTCAAGAATCGGTGCATGACGAATCGATTCGGTCAGGCAGTTTTTTTGTCAATCAACGCTGGCTTGGCGGTACACTGACCAATTTTAACACGATCCAAAAACGCATTGACCGATTGCGCGCCCTTGAAAAGATGGAAGAAGACGGAACCTTTGACGTGCTTCCGAAAAAAGAAGTGATCTTGTTAAGAAAAGAAAAGGATCGCTTGGAGAAGTTCCTTGGCGGAATTAAGAACATGAATAAGCTGCCTGGCGCGTTGTTTATCATTGATCCGCGCAAAGAGCGGATCGCTGTGGCGGAAGCGCGCAAACTCGGGATTCCGATTGTGGGGATTGTCGACACGAATTGTGATCCGGATGAGATTGATTATGTGATCCCAGGCAATGACGACGCGATTCGCGCAGTGAAGCTTCTGTGCGGAAAAATGGCTGACGCGATTATCGAAGGCCAGCAAAGTGGGAATGAAGAGGCTGAAGAAGTAGGCGTTTAAGGAAGCTCAGATTGGAATAGGAGTGAACGTTATGCCAGCAGTAACGGCGAGTATGGTCAAAGAATTGCGAGAAAAAACGGGAGCTGGAATGCTTGACTGCAAGAAAGCCCTGGAAAAATCAGACGGAAACACGGAAAAGGCGATCGAATTTTTGCGTGAACAGGGTCTGTCGTCCGCAGCCAAAAAGGCAGGTAGGATTGCTGCAGAAGGGATTGTCGAATCGTACATCCACGCAGGCGGACGGATCGGGGTATTGCTAGAAGTGAACTGTGAAACTGACTTTGTAGCGAAAACGGACGAATTTCGGACGTTTGTGCGCGATATTGCGATGCACGTCGCAGCGTCGCGGCCAGAGTACCTGCGCCGGGAGGACATTCCTCAGGAAGTGGTTGAACACGAGACTGAGATTTTTCGTCAACAGACTTTGAACGAAGGCAAACCCGAACACATCGTCGATAAGATCGTCGCTGGCAAGGTGGATAAGTTCCTGCGCGAACAGTGTCTGCTTGATCAGGCGTTTGTGAAAGATCCGTCAGTGACCATTGCGGAGCTGGTACAGCGGATGATCGCAAAAATCGGGGAAAACATTTCTGTGCGCCGCTTTGTCCGTTACGAAATGGGTGAGGGACTAGAGAAGAAGCAGGATGATTTTGTCGCCGAGGTCATGGCGCAGGTGAATCAATAAGCGGTGTAGACAGCTTTATACTCAATTAGGGGATTGGGCGCGTAAGCGCCCAATTTACCATCGGAAAAGGTTAAGGGAGGGATGTTATGATTGAGGCCAAGTATCAGCGAGTTGTGCTAAAATTGAGTGGTGAGGCGCTCGCGGGGGAAGATGGTTTTGGAATTTCCCCGGAAGTGATCAAGTCGGTGGCAGCGCAGATTCGCGAGGTTACGCAGCTTGGCGTGCAGGTGTCGGTCGTTGTTGGTGGCGGCAATATATGGCGCGGTGTGAGCGCCAGCCAAGAAGGCATGGATCGGGCGCATGCGGACTATATGGGGATGCTGGCGACGGTTTTGAATGCCTTGGCCTTGCAGGACGCGCTTGAGCGGTTGGACGTTGTGACCAGGGTGCAGACCTCGATCGAAATGCGGCAGGTGGCTGAGCCTTACATACGCCGAAGAGCGATTCGGCACTTGGAAAAAAACCGCGTCGTGATCTTTGCGGGGGGCACGGGTAATCCGTTTTTCTCGACGGACACCGCAGCTGCACTGCGTGCTGCGGAAATTGACGCTGAAGTGATTTTGATGGCGAAAAACGGCGTGGACGGGGTATACTCAGCCGATCCGCAAAAGGATCCTGCCGCGATCAAATACGATGTATTGAACTTCATGACGGTTCTCAATCAGGGCTTGGGCGTGATGGATGCGACGGCGACGTCGCTGTGCATGGATAACAACATACCGATTTTAGTGTTTGCCATCACTGTGCCAGGGAATATAAGGCGCGCAGTGATGGGTGAGTCGATAGGCACCATTGTCAGGAGGGACATTGTGTGAGTGAACCACATCTGAAAAGCGCGGAGGAACGCATGGACAAGTGCGTCGCCTCTTTAAAAAAAGACTTTGCGACGGTGCGCGCAGGACGAGCGACGCCTGCTTTGCTTGATAAAGTGACGGTGGATTATTACGGTTCGCCGACTCCCTTGAATCAGTTGGCCAATATCCAGGCTCCTGAACCCCGCTTGCTCGTAATCCAGCCTTGGGATAAAAGTTCGTTACAAGACATCGAAAAAGCGATTCAAAAGTCGGATCTTGGCCTGACACCGACAAACGACGGCATTGTGATTCGACTCTCGATTCCGCAATTGACTGAGCAGCGCAGAGTGGAACTCACTCGCGTGATCAAAAAAATGGCGGAAGAGGCTCGCGTTTCCATACGCAATGTGCGCAGGGACGTGAACGAGGAGATTAAAAAATCAGAAAAGCAGGCGCAACTCTCTGAGGATGACAGCCATCGCTTGCAGGAAAAGGTGCAAGACATCACCGACAAAACCGTGTCGGAAGTGGATCGTTTATTGGCGCAAAAAGAAAAAGAACTGCTTGAAGTGTGACGACGCGCACGCACAGTTCTACGCACAATTCTGGGGGATTCTTAGGATGAGGCCGTTTGGGAACTGGCTCAAACATGAAAAATCGGTCAAGTCCGACTTGCACGAACGCTTGATTGGCGAGAATGTGCCTGAACATGTCGCCATTATCATGGACGGCAATGGTCGCTGGGCGAAGGCGCGCAGTTTGCCGCGACTCGCAGGTCATCACTCGGGCATGCTGGCAATGCGCGAGGTAGTGCGTGCTAGCGATGATTTAGGCATCGGATACTTGACATTGTATTCTTTTTCAACCGAAAACTGGAAGCGCCCACTTCGGGAGATCGAGTACTTGTGGCGCTTGGTAGACGAGTTTTTTGCCTTGGACATTGAGGAATTGGTGCAACGCAACGTACGCATCTCCATTCTCGGGGATACGACCGAATTGCCAGCGGCGACTCAGACCACCGTCAACCGTGCGCTTGCGATGACGGTGAACAATACTGGCCTAAAGCTTCAATTTGCTCTTAATTACGGGAGTCGAAGGGAAATTGTCACGGCTGTAAAAAAAATAGCGCAAATGACCGTCAGCGGTGAATTGACGGTGGATCATATTGACGAGGCCGTGTTTACGAACGCGCTAGCTACCGCTGGCATACCCGATCCTGATTTGCTGATACGAACATCGGGCGATCAGCGTATCAGCAATTTTTTATTGTGGCAAATTGCGTATACTGAATTATACTTTGTACAGGAAATGTGGCCAGAATTCAAACGCCGCCATCTGGAAGAGGCCATTCTTGCTTACAATTCCAGAGAAAGGCGGTTTGGCGGTTTAAAATGAGGTGATCTGGTGTTAATCCAGCGTGTGATAACCGCAGTGATCGGGGCGGCGATGATCTTTGCCGCAGTCATACTCGGCGGATATTGGTTGGCCGTGCTGTTTGCTATGATCGCGGCTGTGAGTACGCTGGAAATCGGCGCTATGATGAAGGTGCCCATGTGGAGCATCGAGCAGGCGGTGGCAGTGGTCTGTACGGTGCTGATGGTGATCTGGCCGCCTTTTGAGCGTTTTTGGTACATCCTCTTTTATCTTCTTCTTGCTTTGACCATCGTGCGCAGAAAAGAGTTCTCCTTCGCAGGCGCTGGCGTGTTGTTTGCGGGAGCCCTTTATTCAAGTTACGCCTTTCGGACGCTTCTCAATTTAAGGCATTTAGCATATGGGTTTACATGGGTGCTACTTGTGTTTTTATCAATTTGGGCAACAGATACAGGCGCTTTTTTTGTCGGGCGTGCGTTCGGTGGCCGCAAACTAATGCCGGAAATCAGCCCGAAAAAGACGGTGTCTGGCGCGATCGGCGGTTTTTTATTGGCGGTGATCGTGGCGGTGCTGTTTGGCGTGTGGAGCGTCGGGAGAGGCACGTACTTGTGGTGGCAGTTTGCTGTTGTGGGCGCCGTGATTTCTGTTTTTGGACAAATTGGCGATCTGGTGGAGTCCGCCTTAAAGAGAAATTACATGGTGAAGGATTCAGGCTGGATATTGCCTGGTCACGGTGGTGTGCTTGACCGGTTTGACAGCTTGCTCCTTGCGGCTCCCATCGCATATCATTTGATTATCGGGTTGTTTAAGTAACGTTGGAAAGCGGGGCATCTAATTCCATTGCAAAAATCGATGGCGGTCATTGGCTCAACTGGTTCGATCGGAATGCAGACACTGGAGGTGGCACGGGCGCACCCGGAAGACTTTCGTGTACTCGCGGTGACGGCCAATCGGCAAATGCACAAGCTGATTGACATTGCGCTTGAATTTCGGCCTGAGTTTGTCGGGGTGCGGGACGAAGAGCAGGCAAACGCAGTGCGGGCGGCGCTGCCTTATTCTGTGGAGATCGGTTATGGCGTGGAAGGGTTGATCACGGCAGCAGCGTGGTGTGGCGTCGACCTGACGGTGAATGCGTTGGTCGGGGCTGTTGGTATTCAACCGACCATCGTCGCGCTGCAAAGCGGGATTGACGTGGCGCTGGCAAACAAGGAAACGCTGGTGGCGGCAGGCGATCTAGTGTGGGAGGCGGCGCGCGCGGGAATGTCTAGAGTCATTCCTATCGATTCTGAACACTCGGCCATCATGCAGTGCCTGCTTGGTAATGACCTTGCCAGCGTGGCCAAACTAATTTTGACGGCGTCTGGCGGACCGTTCCGCGGGCATTCAAAAGAGCGTTTGCGGACGGTAAAAGTGGCGGACGCGCTCGCTCACCCCACTTGGAAAATGGGCGCTAAAATCACAATCGATTCAGCGACGATGATGAATAAAGGGTTTGAGATTATCGAGGCGCATCATCTATTTCACAAATCATACGACCAGATTGACGTGGTGATCCACCCACAAAGTGTGGTTCACTCGCTTGTCTATTATCATGATGGGTCGATGATGGCGCAACTGGGTACGGCGGACATGCGGATTCCCATTCAATTTGCGCTGTATGGCGGTCAAAAGCGCGTTTTTGCCCCCTGGCCGACGCTCGACTTAGGCGCACTTGGTGCGCTCCATTTCGAGCAACCGGATCGCGTTACGTTTCCGGCGCTGGATTTGGCGTATGCGTGCGGACGAGCAGGCGGAACCGTGCCGGCAGTCATGAATGCAGCCAATGAAGTGGCCGCTATCGCCTTTTTGGAAGAACGACTCTCCTACGACGCGATTGTGGATACGACGGTGCGCGTGTTGAATGCGCATGAAAAGGTGGCGAGTCCAACGCTCGAACAGGTGCTGGAAGCGGACAAGTGGGCCAGACTCACTGCGGAGGAGTTCATCATCAAAAGGGGGACTTCCCTTTGATCGCGTGGCTGTTGTCAGGCGGGATCAGATCCATTGTCGCCGTGATCGTCGTGTTTATGGTACTCGTGACCATTCATGAATTCGGTCACTTTATCGTTGCAAAAAAAGCTGGCGTACTGGTTCCCCGCTTCGCAATCGGGTTTGGGCCAGTACTGTTTCGCTTTGGCAAAGGAGAGACAGAGTATTCGATCCGCCTGCTTCCGCTTGGCGGGTACGTCATGTTGGCTGGAGAGATGCCCCAGGAGCAGTTGTTCAGAGTCGGCGAAACCATTGCCGTACGCCTCAACGACGCAGGCGAAATTGACGCGATCAGTGATACCAAGGAACTTCTCGATGGCATTCACGGTGAACTAAAAAACGTGGATATGCAAAAGGAATACACGATGTCGCTGCAAACGGCAGCCGGTTTTTGTACGTATGGGATTACCAGAAACGCTTGTTTGATCAGTGGACGGAACAGAATTCCGCTGGCTCCGCCCGATCGGCAAATGTACAGCAAACCGCTACTGGCGCGCATGGCGATCGTGCTGGCGGGACCGTTGATGAACGTGCTTCTGGCCATGGTGTTGTTTGCGGTCGTCGTCGGTGTGATTGGTGCCCCGCAAAGCCCGCCCGCGATTGCGACCGTCATTCCCAACACACCGGCTGCGAGGGTTGGACTGCAATCTGGCGATGTACTGAAGGCGGTCAACGGGGTGGCCTTGTCGAACTGGGATCAGTTTGTGCTGGCCATTCAAGGCAATCCCAACAAAACGGTCACACTCAGTATTGAGCGCAAAGGTAGGGTCATGAGTGTGCCGGTTCGTCCCATGAAGGACGCGCAGGGAGTAGGGTTTATCGGCGTCGCTCCGGCTGCAGGGCATGGCGTTGGCATGGCTTTAACGGGTGGCGTCACGCAGACCTGGACGTATACGCGATTAATCTTTGATGCGTTGGGGAATTTATTTACTCACAAAAACGCGTTTGTCAAGGACATGGGCGGCCCCGTCAAGATTGTTGCCGTGATCGGTCAACAAGCGCAGCAGGGACTGCTGAATTTGGTCAATCTGACTGCGGTCTTGAGCCTGAACCTGGCGATCTTTAATTTGTTGCCGATACCCGCACTGGACGGAAGTCGGTTTTTGTTTATGCTTGTCGAAGGCGTACGCGGCAGGCCCATCGACCCCCGCAAAGAGTACTGGGTACACGCGGTCGGCTTCGCGTTGCTGATTTTATTTACCGTGTTTCGTACCTATCTCGATGTTACCCAATTGTTTTAAGGCGATTTGATACGGATAAGGGAGAGTTCGCATTGCAGTCTGGTGATTCGGTTTCAGCAACTGAACTGGCGGAACGGCACTTGGATACGACTCGCTTTCAGGCGCTGAATCAAAGTGTGCAAGAAGCGGTTGAGGGATTGCTCGCGCAAGGTGTGCGGGTGTTATTGTCGGAACAAAAACGTAAAGTTACGTTAGTGTTGCCTGCTCGCTTCGGATCTGACGCTTTTGCGTTGGCTCGCGCTTGGAGTACGCTAGAAGGCGCGCTGCCTGAAGTCAGGGTTGAGTTGCAAAGAACGGAAATCGCCCCATCGTCGATGCAAGATGAGGCGTGGGATGAAAACTGTCTACTGGCCGCTTGTTCGCTTCTTATTCAAAAAGAGGGCGGACTGTCCGTTTTATTTCGCGATGCGACGTGGAGAATTACGAATGATCGTACATATCAATTAATGTTGAACGCGCCGCTTGATGTGGCGAAGCGCAAACGACTTGACGAACGCCTGGCGGATCGGCTTCAGGCGCTGATCGGCGCGAAGGTGCAGGTAATTTTGTGTGCGCATGAGGACAGCGGCATAAAAGTACAGGCGTTTCGCGAACACGTCGAAGCGGATATCAAAGAAATCGTGCGTGAACAAACGGTGGCGGCGCAAAACGAGGGAATCCGGCAAGCACCGGAGCGGGTGTTCGGACGTCCGTTTTCCGACGTCCCCATTCCCCTCTCGGAAATTCAGGATGAAATGAAGCGCACGGTAGTGGCGGGCAAGGCGTTTGGCATCGATGCGCGGGAGTTTCAAAATCAGCGCAAGTTAGTGACGTTTTACCTGACGGATCAGACTGGTTCTATCACCTGCAAAGTGTTTTTGCGCGGAGGGACGAAAGACGCCGCCGATGTCGATTGGTTGACCGACGGCTCGTATGTTCGCGTACGCGGAACCGTTCAGTATGATCAGTACGATAAAGAGTTGACGTTGCAGGTAAGTGACATGGCCGTGACGGATGCCCCGACGCAGGTCTACGATGACGCTCCGGTGAAGCGAGTCGAGTTGCACGCACACACGCAACTCAGCGCACTGGACGGAGTCGTATCGCCGACTGACCTAGTGCGCCAGGCGAGCGAGTACGGTCACGACGCGGTTGCCATCACCGATCACGCCGTGGTGCAGGCGTACCCGGAGGCGTATGCCGCAGGCTTAAAGCACAAGGTGAAGGTGTTGTACGGCGTAGAAGTCAACCTAGTTGATGCCGGACAGAACATCGTTCTGCAACCTGGCGAAGCGAGGTTGGACGCAGAGACGGAATACGTGGTGTTTGACACGGAAACCACTGGCCT
The DNA here is from genome assembly GCA_021846165.1 of Bacillota bacterium. Classification (GTDB taxonomy): domain Bacteria; phylum Bacillota; class Bacilli; order Alicyclobacillales; family SLC66; genus JAJZCL01. The sequence continues at coordinate 15,227 of JAJZCL010000036.1, forward strand.
CTCGGCGTTTGAGAACGAGTTGATTGAGATTGCTGGTGTGCGAATGAAGGCGGGCGATGTGATCGCCACTTTTGCCAGTTTGATTCAGCCATCCAAACCGATTCCGGCCAAAATCACCGAGATCACCAACATCACTGACGACATGGTGCGCGACCAACCGAGCGTTCACGAGGTGTTGCCGAAGTTTTTCGAGTTTGCAAAAGGCAGTGTTCTTGTCGCCCATAATGCGGAATTTGACATGTCCTTTTTAAAAGAACAGAGCAAGCGGCTCAACATGCCTCCTTTCGATCACGCTGTGATTGACACGCTGGCGCTCGCGCGGACGCTGCTGCCGGAGAGTCGCAACCACAAACTCAAAACGCTGACGCAAAAGTTTAACGTCAAACTGACGCAACACCACCGCGCCCTTGCCGATGCGGAAGCGACCGGCAAGGTGTTTTATCACCTCCTCGATCTGGCAAAAAAAAAACACGGCGTGAACCGGCTTGCCGAACTGGCGCGGCTTGGCAAGGAAAGTGGCAGCATGAACCGCAACCGCGCCTATCACGCGACGGTGTTTGTGCGCAGCCAGGAAGGCCTCAAAGACCTCTACCGGATTGTGTCAGAGGCGCACGTCAAGTACTATTATCGCCAGCCGCGGACGCCGCGCGCGCTCTTGCAGCAGTACCGAGAGAGTTTCCTGATTGGTTCGGGGTGCAAATCCGGCGAGTTGTTTCAGGGCTTACTTCGTGGCAAGTCCGCAAGCGAACTCCAAGAGATGATGAAGTTTTACGATTATGTGGAGTTGCAACCGCTTGATCATTATCAGTCGCTCATCGAGTCCAGTGAAGTCGGCAGTCTTGAAACGGTCAAAGAGTACCAGCGCAAACTGCTCAACCTGGCGGATGAGCTTGGCATTCCCGTGGTGGCGACAGGCGACGTCCATTTTCTGCGTTCCGAAGACGCGGTATACAGGGAAATCATCATGTACAGTTCTGGTCCCCAACGCACCGAGCGAAAACGGGTCAACCAACCTGCGCTAACGTTCAAAACCACGGCGGAAATGCTGGCGGAGTTTGCGCACCTTGGCGAACGGGCGAAGGAAGTGGTGGTGGACAATCCGCGCAAGATTGCCGCTGAGATCGAGGAGATCCGCCCCGTTCCCGATCGTGTGTACCCACCGAATATGGCGGGGGCGGAGGATCAGGTGCGCGAACTGGCGACCAAGCGGGTACATGAATGGTATGGCGAGAAACTGCCGGATGTTGTTCGGGAGCGTCTTGACAAGGAGCTGTACAGCATCATTACCCACGGGTTTGCGGTCAATTACCTGATCGCCCATAAGCTGGTGACCAAGTCGCTGTCCGACGGGTATATCGTGGGATCGCGGGGGTCGGTTGGATCTTCGCTCGTCGCCACGCTCCTTGACATTACTGAGGTGAATCCACTTGCGCCGCACTACCGCTGCAAAAAATGCCAACACAGTGAGTTCGTACTCGACGGTTCGGTCGGCAGTGGCTTTGATTTACCGGACAGGCGTTGCCCAAAATGTGACAGTCCGTTTTTCAAGGATGGGCAGGACATCCCGTTTGAAACG